>JAFTSK010000113.1 GCA_017467385.1 Bacteroidaceae bacterium | reverse complement strand
TTCTATGCGTATTTTTTCAGCAAATTGTTCCTACCTTTGCACTTACTAATAACTAACCTTTATCTATTATGGCAACTACGAATAACATCATGATTGTTCGCCACCGACTATTGACCGAACTGGTCAAGCTGTGGAAAAACAACAAACTGACTACTCAGGACATCGACAGACTGCCATTGGTACTGAGTCCGAAACATTCCAAACATGCCGGCCGTTGTTGTGTGCATAAGGAACGGGCGGTTTGGAAATACAAATCACTCCCCTTATTGGGTTTGAACATGGAAGATGAAACCGATGAGTTGACTCCTTTGTCAGAATATGCCAAGATGGCGATGGAACGTGCGTCCAACGGCCAGCCGAAAGATGAAATCATGTGTGTAGTCGACGAAGCTTGTTCGGCTTGCGTCCAAATCAATTATGAAATTACCGACCTCTGTCGGGGATGTACCGCCCGCAGTTGTCAATATAACTGTCCGAAAGGTGCTATTCATGTCAGCGCCAAGACCGGAAAGGCTTGGATTGACCACGAAACTTGCGTGAGCTGTGGAATCTGCCACAAGAGTTGTCCGTATCATGCCATCGTTTATATCCCCGTACCTTGCGAGGAAGCCTGTCCGGTAAAAGCCATCAGCAAGGACGAACGTGGTATCGAACATATCGACGAAAGCAAATGTATCTATTGCGGTAAGTGCATGAATGCCTGTCCGTTCGGAGCCATCTTCAGCGTATCCCAGGTATTCGATGTATTGCAAAAGATTCGTCAGGGAGAAAAGGTGGTAGCAATTGTGGCTCCTGCCATCCTCGGCCAGTTCAGCACCAGTATCGAACAAGTGTATGGGGCTTTCAAGCTAATGGGCTTCCACGATGTATTGGAAGTAGCCGAGGGAGCAATGGAGACCACCGAAAAAGAAGGCCATGAACTGCTTGAAAAGATAGCCGAAGGACAAGCTTTCATGACAACGTCCTGCTGTCCTTCCTACATTGAATTGGTAAACAAGCACTTGCCGGAGATGGAAAAGTATGTGTCAAGTACTCGTTCGCCGATGTATTACACAGCCCGTATTGCAAAAAAGAAATATCCGGATGCCAAGATTGTCTTTGTAGGCCCATGTATTGCCAAGCGAAAGGAAGCCCAAAGAGACGAGGAAGTGGATTTCGTGATGACATTCGACGAAGTGGGTTCTATCATGGAAGCTTTCGATATCAATGTTGAATTTGCACAGCCTCTTCCAATGGAGGTGTCTACCGTTCGTGAAGCTCAAGGCTTTGCTCAAGCCGGCGGTGTAATGGGTGCCGTAAAAGCATTCTTGAAAATGGAAGTGAACGGTATTCAGGTTTCGGACTTGAACAAAAAGAACATTGCGGCTCTCCGAGCATACGCCAAGACGGGAAAGGTTCCGGCCAAGTTCATCGAAGTCATGGCATGCGAAGGTGGTTGTATCACCGGCCCGGCCACTTACAGCGGCGATAAGGGCAAACGTATGATGGTGCAGAACTTAGCCAAGTGGAAGAAGACTTATTAAAATGAAAAGACTCATCGACAAGTTACAGAATGAACACACTCTAAGTGCGGAAGAATACCGTTCGTTGCTGCTCTGTACAGATACCGAAACCAACCGCTATTTGCAACAGAAAGCACAACAGACAACCATCGCCCGCTTCGGTCATGGTGTGTTCATTCGAGGACTTGTCGAAATCAGTAACCGATGTCGTAACAACTGTCTGTATTGTGGCATTCGGAAAGGCAATGCAATGGTTTCCCGATATTCTTTGTCTCGGGAAACCATTTTGTCATGTTGCAGGGAAGGATATGCACTCGGTTTCCGCACGT
>JAFTSK010000112.1 GCA_017467385.1 Bacteroidaceae bacterium | reverse complement strand
GATGCACTTTTTTGCTGGTTCTATATTCGGTTGGAGTGAGTCCTTTGAATGTTTTGAAGATCCGGCAAAAATAAGGTGTATCAGGAATACCTACGGCTTGTCCGATTTCGTTGATGTTCATTTCTTCTGCTTCAAGAAGTTCACAGGCCATTGAAATGCGTTTCTCATTGAGGTAGTGCGTAAACGTCAGGCCGGTTTCTTTCTTGAAGAAGGAGCAGAATGACGATCGGTTCATTCCGATGTGCGAGGCTATTTCGTCAATCTTGATTTCATGCATATAGTTGCAGTTGACGAAACTTTTTATCTGATTCATCCTCATTTCCTGACGATTCATGGGACGTATGCCTGATATGACTCTGCTCGTCCTGTCTTGTGCAATGACCAATAGGATTTCCAACAGCGACAAAACTCTTTTGACCGGAGTTTCATTTCTCATTCTCAACAGGATGGAATAGATTTCTGTTCTCGATTCTCCTGAAAATATAATCGCATCTTTTAGCGTGGAAATGTGGCTTATGGGCACACACATCTCCGGGAAACATGCCTGAAGATTGTCCAGAAGGTCGCTTGAAAAAAAGATGGAGATATTTTCAATATTCCCGTCAGCATCTGTCTTTTCACGGTTGAAATACCAACTGTGGGGAATACCGGGAGGAATCAGTACCGTATCACCCGGAAAGAAACTTTCGGAAACGTCCCCAAGCAGTCTTGTCCCTTCGCCGGTGATAACGCAAGACAACTCCCATGTGCTTTGCGAATGTAGGGGAATTTGCTTGTCAGGGGGAAGGCATACTGCATCGAAATCCAATGTGCTCACCAATCTTTTTATTGTGATATTGTCCATCATTGTCCTTTATTTGTGAAAAAATCTTCTGTTTGCAAATATAATACAATAGAAACGGACATAAATATAACTATCGTATAAAAATGTTGTATAATTTTGCGGCAAACATTAAAATAAGAAAGGGAATGAGTCATAATGTGTATTTAGCCTCCAAACCGAGGTATGAGATTTTGGACGGACTTCGTGGCGTGGCATCTGTATTGGTCGTGTTGTTTCATTTGTTGGAAACCTATTCCGGTGGTCAAGCCACTCAAATCATCAATCATGGTTATTTGGCGGTAGACTTCTTCTTTGTGCTTTCCGGATTTGTTATTGGTTATGCTTACGATGATAGGTGGAACAAGATGAGTACATGGGGATTCTTCAAACGCCGATTGGTCCGTTTGCAACCCATGGTTATTATGGGTACAGTGTTGGGTGCCTGTTTCTATTTCTTTGCTCAGGGCGAAGGCTTCTCTCTGATAGGACATGTATCGGGCTGGATGGTGCTGGCTGCTTTTGTCATGGGATGTCTGATGATTCCTTGCGGAGTAGGAATGGACATTCGTGGGTGGCAAGAAATGAATTCGTTCAATGGACCCAACTGGTCACTCACTTGGGAATATTTGGCCAACATTCTTTATGCATTGGTATTGAGAAGACTTTCCAAGGTCGTCTTGTTTTTGCTGACGATGGCGGCTGCTTTCTGTACACTTGACCTTTGTCTGAATTGGAATGTATTCGGTGTATTGACCGAGGGTCGCGATGCGAACATGTACACCGTTATTGGTGGATGGAGTATTACTGCCGAACAGATGTACATTGGCTTAACTCGTTTGGCGTACCCTTTCCTTAGTGGTTTGTTGATTTCCCGTATCGGCCGTTTCATTCAGGCGAAGGGTGGCTTTTGGTGGTGCTCGCTAATCTTGCTGATATTGTTTTCCATTCCTTGTATAGGTGGAGGCGGTCATGTACTGAATGGCGTTTACAATGCCGTTTGTATCTTGTTGATGTTTCCGATTGTTGTGATGATAGGTGCAGGTAGTCAGATCAAAGATGCAAAGAGCATGAGAATTTGTACTTTCCTTGGCGAACTTTCCTATCCGCTGTACATTACTCATTATCCGCTGATGTATATGCAGATGAATTGGGCATGGTCTCATCCGGATGCT
>JAFTSK010000111.1 GCA_017467385.1 Bacteroidaceae bacterium | reverse complement strand
GCCTTACGGATAGTCAGGCGAGTGCCTTCCTTGCAAGTCTTTTGTCCCTCGTATGAACAGTTTAGAATAAAGAGACAGTTCGTTTTTAGTGTTTTTAATGAATATTTGGAGGTGTAAATATGTGATGAAACGGAAAAAACAACTATATTCGCGATATGAAATCTTGGAAAAGTGTCAGAATATGAACTGAAATGTCTTGGAAAAGTGTTGGAAATATATGTGAAACACATTGGAAAAATGTAATCTATGGTTAGTCGTAAGTTGGATAAATACATTGAACGGCATTATTCTAATAGTCGTTCTTCCTTGCTCCTTACGGGGGCAAGACAGACTGGTAAAACTTTTGCAGTTCGAAAATATGCGAAAGTACATAACCTAAATCTCATTGAAATAAACTTCTATGAAGATGAGTCTGCGAAGATTATTTTTGAAGGTGCTCAAAGTGCAAAAGATGTATTGCTTCGTATTTCTGCACATACAAAGAAAAAGACTTCTTTGCCCGATACACTGATATTTTTTGATGAAGTACAGAAATGTCCTGAAGTGATGACATGGATTAAGTTCTTAGTCGATGAGGGAAGCTGTAGATATGCACTTAGCGGTAGCCTTTTAGGGGTGGAGTTACACGATGTCCGTAGTGTTCCTGTCGGTTATATGGTTATAAAGGAAGTTTATCCGTTGGATCTTGAAGAATTTGCGTTTGCATTAGGCCTTTCTGAAGAAGTCTTGTCTACTGTTCGTCAATCATGGGAAAAACGTATGTCTGTCGATAAAGTTATTCATGAGTCGTTGCTGAAGATGGTTCAACTTTATTTAGTGGTTGGAGGGATGCCGGCAGTTGTGCAGGCGTATTTGGATACGAATGATCTTAATGTGGTAGAGGAGAAACAACGAGAGATTTTGACTCTTTATCGTTGGGATATTAGCCAATATGATTCGGATATGAAATTGAAAATCAATGAAATATTTGACTTGATACCTTCTGAACTTGATGCGAAGAACAAGCGCTTTATTCTTAAGAATCTGAATGAACGTGCTCGTTTCTCCCGTTATGAAGATAGTTTCTTATGGTTGAAGGATGCAGGGGTGGCAATACCTACTTATAATGTCAATAAACCGGAAGTGCCATTGAAATTGGATGAACAACGGAACTTGTTCAAACTCTTTTTGAATGACGTTGGTTTGCTTGCTTGTCAATATGCTTCTGGCATTCAACTAAAGCTGTTGAGTGGAGAAATCAATATCAACTATGGTGCTGTCTATGAAAATCTGGTCGCACAGGAACTGGTTGCACATGGGTTTGGTGGAAATGATCACAACCTTTATTATTTCAACAGCAAGAAGCAAGGTGAACTTGATTTTATAGTCGAGCAAGACGGTAATGTGGTGCCAATAGAAGTAAAGTCCGGTAAGAATTATGAAAGACACAATGCGTTGAAAGGAGTGATGGAAAATGAGGCTTATGCCATTCCACAAGCGTATGTTTTTTGCAATGGGAATTTAGAGGTTAAGGGGCATACAATCTATGTACCTGTCTATATGGTAATGTTCATGCAGAAACATGTTCAGCCGGAAAAACAAGTTTATCATTTTGATTTGAAGCATTTATCCTGAATTGTAGTTGTCTTTGCCTTGTCTTGTTGAAGCTTTCAAGACAAGAAAAATGTTATGGTTATCAATGAGTTTGAAACATGACACCCCAAAAGTTAAATTTGTAGTGGATGGTAGAGGATACAGTATATTTATCCTCTACCATCCACTCCCCACATCATCTTATTTCTCAAAGTGTGGAAAAAGATGTGATTCGGTCGTTTTACCACCTTTATTTTATAGTCAGCCTTACGGATAGTCAGGCGTGTGCCTTCCTTGCATGTCTCGCTTCGGCCATCGATGGCTACTAAGAAATTATGGCTCCGGCTTTCTACATCGAGAGTGATTTCCCAATCATCGTTGATAACGATAGGGCGGACGTTGAGACTATGCGGAGCTACCGGAGTAATGGCAATGGTGCTGCTATGCGGTACAATGACCGGCCCGCCGATACTCAATGAATAGGCGGTAGAACCGGTAGGGGTGGCAATGACCAACCCGTCGGCCTGGTAGGTGGTAAGGTAAGCCCCGTTGATGGAAGTGTGGATGGTAATCATCGACGAACTGTCGCGTTTTAAAACAGCTATTTCATTTAATCCGAACGGATAACCTTTCAACGGTTGCCCGTTGCTTTGTACTTGAAGAACGCTTCGGTCTTCCACCTTATAATTATGATGATATATATCCTCGAACGTATCTTCCATCTCCTCCGGCGATACATCGGCCAGGAAACCTAATCGGCCGGTGTTGATGCCTAAGATGGGGATGTTCTTCCTTCCCACCTGACTGGCTGCTTTGAGGAAAGTACCGTCTCCTCCAATGCTCAGAACCATATCAGCCTCAAAGTCGTTTCTTTCAAAGACACCGGCAGTCTGAATGTCCATGTTTTGCTCGTCTACCAAGAAACGGTAGAACTCCCGAGAGATGAAAATCTCCGCGTTATATTTCTTTAGAATAGACAGCAAGCGGATGATGTGAGCCGATTTTTTTGCCTGATAGGTATTTCCGAACAATGCAAATTTCATGGGTGGTGTATATCGTTTTAATAATTTTGTACTATCTTTGTCGTGCAAAGATAATAATTGTTTGAGAAGATGACAAAGTTAAGCGTAAATATAAACAAAATTGCGACCTTGCGCAATGCACGTGGGGGCAATAATCCCGATGTGGTAAAGGTTGCATTGGATTGTGAACGGTTTGGTGCAGAAGGTATTACGGTTCATCCTCGTCCTGACGAACGTCATATCCGTCGAAGTGATGTGTATGCGTTGCGTCCGGTCTTGACAACAGAATTCAATATCGAAGGCTATCCAAGTCCTGAGTTTATCGACCTTGTGTTGAAAGTGAAACCACATCAGGTAACTTTGGTGCCGGATGCTCCCGACCAGATTACTTCAAACGCCGGTTGGGATACCAAGACTCATCTGTCATTCCTTACGGAGCTGATGGATACTTTTGGTGGTGCAGGTATCCGCACATCCATTTTTGTGGGAACCGACATCGAATTGATTGAATATGCGGCAAAGGCAGGGGCAGACCGAGTGGAACTGTACACCGAACCTTATGCTACACTCTATCCAAAGAATCCGGAAGCGGCCATTGCTCCTTTCGTTGAAGCGGCGAAGGCTGTCCGTAACATGGGTATGGGGCTGAATGCCGGCCATGATTTGAGCTTGGTAAATTTGAAGTACATGCACGATAACATCCCCTGGTTGGATGAAGTGTCTATCGGTCATGCACTGATTAGCGATGCCTTGTATTTGGGATTAGAAAAAACAATAGAAGAATATAAAAACTGTCTCCGATAATGATGAACATCTTGCTTCAGGCCGCTTCGTTGGCCGATACACTTGCCGGAGGAAATCCGGTGCTTACTCCGCTGACTTCGGGCGAACCTCAGATGAACCTCTGGGATATGGCATTGAAAGGCGGTTGGATTATGGTTGTCTTGGCCGTACTGTCTGTGATTTGTTTCTACATCTTCTTTGAACGTCTGGCTTTTATCCGCAAGGCCGGTAAGGAAGATCCGTTGTTCATGGAACGTATCCGCGACTATATCCGTAGCGGAGAGGTAAAGTCGGCCATTAATTACTGCCGCATTACCGACACGCCGACTGCTCGCATGATTGAGAAAGGCATTACTCGTATGGGACGTCCGGTAGCCGATGTGCAAGCTGCTATCGAAAATACCGGTAATATAGAGGTGGCCAAGCTGGAAAACGGTCTTCCGATTGTGGCGACGATTGCCGGTGGTGCCCCGATGATTGGTTTCTTGGGAACCGTAACCGGTATGGTGCAGGCTTTCTGGGAAATGGCAAATGCCGGAAACAACATTGATATTACCTTGCTTTCGGGAGGTATTTACGAAGCCATGATTACAACGGTGGGCGGTCTGGTGGTAGGTATTGCTGCTATGTTTGCCTATAACTATTTGGTAACTCGTGTAGACAAGGTGGTTAGCCAGATGGAAGCCCGTACCTTGTCGTTCATGGACTTGTTGAACGAACCGGAACAGAAAAAGTAAGCAACTATGGCATTAAAGAGACGAAACAAAATATCGCCCAACTTCAGTATGGCGTCCATGACGGACATCATATTCTTGTTGCTGATATTTTTTATGATCACGTCGACGATGGTGTCGCCTAATGCTATCAAGGTGTTGCTTCCTCAAGGAAAACAACAAACATCGGCCAAACCATTGGCTCGGGTGATTATTGACAAGCATTTGAACTATTATACAGCCTTCGGCAACGAAGACGAAATGCCGGCTACGTTGGACGAACTGCCTACTTTCTTGCAGGAGTGTGCAAGGAAGGAACCGGACATGTATGTAGCCCTTTATGCCGATGAGTCCGTACCCTATCGGGAAATCGTCAATGTACTGAACATCGCGAACGAGAACCATTTTAAGATGGTGTTGGCTACACGTCCGCCTGAAAAGAAACGATAAAATAGAAGGAATGAAAAAAAATAAGGTAACAGGTATCGTCGGCACGTTAGTGCTACATGTCTTACTCCTTGCTTTACTTTTTCTGATTGGTATCAGTAAACCGAAAGCACAGGAGGAAGGAGGCGTACCTGTTATGCTCGGTAATATGGAATTGGCACAAGGTAATGCGGATCCCTATACATTGACAGATGTGGATATTTTAGAGGAACCGGAACAGCCAACAGAGGTTGCTGAACCGGAACCGATTCCGACTATAGAAACAAAGACGGAAATGATTACCCAAGAGGAAGAAGAAACCGTTGCTGTTCCAAAGAAAGAGACACCCAAACAAGCTCCTAAAAAAGAAACTCCCAAGAAACAACCGGTAAAGCCTAAGGAAAAGACAGAAGCCGAGAAACGGGCTGAAGCAGAACGATTAGCGGCTGAAAAGAGGGCGGCTGAGGAAAAAGCGGCGGCTGAGGCGGCGGCTAAACGAGTGGCCGGTGCTTTTGGCAAAGGTACGCAAATGGGGAGTAAAGGGAATGCCTCCACAGGAACAGGCTTACAAGGAAGCCCTACCGGAAACTCGGCAGAAGGAAAGACGGAAGGTGTCGGGGGATATGGAACATTTGATTTAAATGGCCGTTCGTTGGGACCAGCCGGTTTGCCGAAACCTGTATATAATGTGCAGGATGAAGGTAGGGTAGTGGTAACGATAACTGTGAACCCGGAAGGAATAGTGATTGGTACGAGTATCAACAAACGTACTAATACCGTAAATGCTACACTTCGGAAGGCGGCAGAAGAAGCTGCCCGGAAGGCACGCTTTAATGCGGTTGATGGCATAAACAATCAAACAGGAACGATTACGTATTATTTTAAATTGAAATAGCTTATGAAAACCATTTTTGTATTTTTGGCTACAGGCTTCGAAGAAATAGAAGCATTAACCCCGGTAGATGTCTTGAAACGTGCGGGATTGAGTGTGCAAACTGTTTCTGTGATGGATGAACAGATTGTGTTAGGTGCGCATGGAGTACCTGTGGTTGCCGACAAGATGTTTGAGGAAATTGTTTCCGAAGATGCAGAAATGATTTTGTTGCCGGGTGGACTTCCTGGAGCAACCAATTTGGACGAACATCAAGGATTGGGTAGACTCATTATGTCTTTTGCTGAGGCTGGAAAGCCGTTGGCGGCTATTTGTGCGGCTCCGTTAGTGTTAGGAAAACGTGGATTGCTGGTTGGAAAGAAGGCAACATGTTATCCGGGTTTTGAATCTTATTTGGAAGGTGCTGAATATACCGCCAATTTGGTTGAAGTGGATGGCAACTTTATCACAGGTAAAGGTCCTGGTGCAGCAATGGAATTTGCTTTTGCCATTGTGAAAAAATACTGTGGTATAGATAAAGTACAAGAGTTGAAGCAAGGAATGATGATTGAAGCATAAGCATGGAAAAATATGTCATCATTGTTGCCGGTGGTAAAGGTTTACGTATGGGAGGAGATGTACCTAAACAGTTTCTTCCCATTTCAGGAAAACCTGTGTTAATGCGTACCATCGAGACCTTTTATGCTTATGATGCTTCTATCCATGTGATATTGGTTCTTCCGAAAAGTCAGCAAGCTTATTGGAAGGAATTGTGTCAGACTTATCAATTTGAACTGCGTCATGATATTGCTGATGGAGGCGAAACTCGTTTCCATTCGGTCAAAAATGGATTGTCTTTAGTAAAGGAATCAGGTTTGGTAGGTGTACATGACGGGGTTCGTCCGTTTGTATCGCAAGAGGTCATTGCACGTTGTTATGCAGAAGCGGCGATAAAGAAAGCGGTAATTCCGGTCATAGGAGTGGTGGAAACAGTTCGACAATTAACAGAAGAAGGTAGCAAGACTGTACCTCGTGATTGCTATAAATTGGTACAAACTCCGCAAGTCTTCGATGTACAGTTGTTGAAGGAGGCTTACCAACAACCCTTTACGGAACAATTTACCGATGACGCTTCAGTAGTAGAAGCAATGGGTAAGGAGGTTTGTCTGGTAGAGGGGAATCGTGAAAACATAAAGCTTACCACCCCATTTGATTTGATGTTGGCAGAGGTACTGGTTAGGTAATGTTCGACTTAAAAACGCGCGACATAAAGTATCTGCAAGGTGTTGGCCCCCAACGGGCAACAATGTTGAATAAGGAATTGAACATCTTTTCCTTACATGATTTGTTGTATTATTTCCCTTATAAGTATGTAGACCGTAGCAGGTTGTATCTTATCCGAGAAATCAATGGTAACATGCCCTATATTCAACTGAAAGGACAAATATTGAGCTTTGAAACCATTGGTGAAGGGAGACAAAAAAGGTTGGTAGCTCATTTCTCGGATGGAACCGGAGTGGCTGATTTGGTCTGGTTTCAAGGAATAAAATATTTGGTAGGGAAATATAAAGCACACGAAGAATACATTGTGTTTGGTAAACCGACCGTCTTTAATGGCCGTATCAATATTGCCCATCCAGATATTGACCAAGCCAAAGATTTGGAACTTTCCACAATGGGATTGCAGCCCTACTATAATACAACGGAAAAGATGAAACGTTCCGGATTGAATTCGCATGCGTTGGAAAAGTTGATGAAGAATGCGTTTGCTCTGTTACAAGATTCATTGCCGGAAACATTGTCTCCTCGGTTAGTAGAACGGTATCATTTGATATCGTTGAATGAGGCTATACGTGCGATTCATTTTCCACAAAATCCCGATCAACTTAGAAATGCACAATATCGATTGAAATTTGAGGAGCTGTTTTATGTACAGCTTAATATTTTACGTTACACCAAAGATCGACAACGGAAATATCGTGGCTTTTGTTTTGAACGAGTGGGAGAGGTCTTTAATACCTTTTATTCCCAAAATCTTCCTTTTCAGTTGACTGGTGCTCAGAAACGAGTGATTAAAGAAATTCGTAAAGATGTAGGTAGCGGGCGACAGATGAACCGATTATTGCAGGGCGATGTAGGAAGCGGAAAGACATTGGTTGCTTTGATGTCTATGCTAATAGCTCTTGATAATGGTTATCAGGCGTGTATGATGGCTCCAACCGAAATATTGGCAGCCCAGCACTATGAAACAATAACGAATTTGCTTTTCGGTATGAATGTGCGGGTAGAGCTTCTGATGGGTTCCGTTAAAGGGAAGAAACGGGAGGAAATATTGAAGGGGTTGTTAACCGGCGATGTTCGTATATTGATAGGTACTCATGCAGTATTGGAAGATTCTGTGAATTTTGCTTCTTTGGGGATGGTGATTATCGACGAACAACATCGTTTTGGAGTAGCTCAGCGTGCTAAGTTATGGGGGAAGAATGTTTGTCCGCCTCATGTTTTGGTAATGACGGCAACTCCTATTCCTCGTACACTTGCCATGACTTTATACGGCGATTTGGATGTTTCTGTGATTGATGAACTTCCTCCGGGAAGAAAACCCATACAAACGATTCATCAGTTTGATAATCGTAGACCTTTGTTGTATGCCGGTATCCGTAAACAGATTGAAGAAGGACGACAAGTTTATATTGTTTATCCATTGATAAAGGAAAGTGAAAAGATGGATATCAAGAACTTGGAAGATGGATATGAACTTATTTGTGCGGAATTTCCGCAATATCGAGTAAGTAAAGTGCATGGGCAAATGAAACCGGCTGAGAAAGATGCAGAGATGCAACGCTTTGTAAACGGTGAAACCCAGATTATGGTTGCCACAACAGTGATTGAGGTTGGTGTGAATGTTCCTAATGCTTCGGTAATGGTCATAGAAAACGCAGAACGCTTTGGTTTGTCGCAATTACACCAGTTACGTGGTAGAGTAGGGCGAGGAGCAGATCAGTCATATTGTATCTTGGTTACCAATTACAAACTATCGGAGGAAACCCGGAAACGTTTGGAGATTATGGTACAGACTAACGACGGATTTGAAATTGCAGAAGCAGACCTGAAACTTCGGGGGCCGGGTGATTTGGAAGGAACTCAACAAAGTGGTATGGCATTTGATTTGAAAATTGCAGATATTGCTCGGGATGGTCAACTGTTACAATATGTGCGCAACATTGCTTCTCAAATCGTGGATGAAGATCCGACAGGTACAGCTCCAGAGAATGAAATCTTATGGAAGCAGTTGCAGTCGTTACGGAAAACGAATGTAAATTGGGCTGCTATATCTTAAAGAAGTCTTTTCTTTGAACCTTTTTTGTTCTTTAATGTTATTTTATTGATGTACAGGAAAAAAAAGGTTAATGAAAAGAACTTTTTTCCGAATTAAAATTGTACCTTTGGGCGGATTTTGGAAATAGAGTACTTCATAACCTTAAAAAGAACCTAAATATGTTAGAAAAAACACTTGTTATCTTAAAGCCTTGCACCATTCAAAGAGCTCTGATAGGTGAAGTTATTAACCGATTTGAACGCAAAGGTTTGCGCCTTGCAGGTATGAAAATGGTTCAATTGACAGATGAGGTACTTAGTGAACACTATGCGCATCTTAGTGAAAAGCCTTTCTTCCAACGTGTGAAAGATGCAATGATGGTTTGTCCGGTCATTGTATGTTGCTTTGAAGGAGTTGGGGCTATTGAGGCTGTTAGAATGATTACAGGTCCGACTACCGGCCGAAAGGCTCCTGCCGGAACAATTCGTGGAGATTATAGTATGAGTTTCCAGGAAAATATTGTTCATGCATCGGATTCTCCAGAAACAGCAGAAGCAGAATTGAAGAGATTTTTCAAACCAGAAGAAATTTTTGAATACAAGCAGTCTACTTTTGACAACTTGTATGCTAACGATGAATTTTAATTGAAGAAATTAGATAAGAACGAATGATTTTGAAATGCATTAAAGTAGTTGCGGCAGTTGCTTTTTCATTGGTAAGTCTGCATGTGTCTGGTCAGGATTTGTTGGCACGTCAGGCACCTATCGACAAAAAGCTGAGGGTAATAGATTCCGTAGCGTTGATTCGTCAGATAAAAGCTGAAATGGCTGAATATCCAGCGTATAGCTTGTATCCGAATTGGGAAAATACTCGTGTTCATGCTTTTGGTAATAAGGTGGTGGTTCCTGATACATTCCGTATAGACATGACAGGCTTCTGTATGCCAACTACAAATACCAAGATAACTTCTAAGTTTGGCCCTCGCCGCCGTCGTATGCATAACGGTATCGATGTGAAGGTTTACATCGGAGATACGATTCGTGCTGCATTTGGTGGCAAGGTTCGTATGGTTAAGTATGAACGTCGTGGATATGGTAAGTATGTGGTCATCCGCCACGAAAACGGACTTGAAACCATCTATGGTCACTTGTCAAAGCAATTGGTAAATGAAAACCAATATGTAGAAGCTGGCGAAGTGATAGGTTTGGGAGGTAATACAGGACGTTCTACCGGTTCACATTTGCATTTTGAAACTCGTTTCTTAGGACAAGCCATTAATCCGGCTTTGCTGTTTGACTTTGAAAAACAGGATATTGTCGCTGATACGTATTTGTTTAAGAAAGGAAATAACCGCTATCGTCGTAGTAATAGTACAGCTGTTGCATCTAACGGAGATGTTCAATATTATAAAGTACGGAAAGGTGATTCTTTGTCGCGCATATCTAAAAAAACAGGTACTTCCATTGATACTTTGTGTAAGTTGAATAAAATCAGCCGTAGAACAACACTTCGTATCGGACAAGTCTTGAGATGCTCGTAATGATAAATTAGGACGAAAAAATAAAATATAAGGCGGAAAGGTATTCTTTTCCGCCTTATATTTTATAAGATAATAAGAAAAATGCGTAACTTTGTTGCCTATTCAGACGAGAAGATGAAAGAAACAAAAGAACAATTTGAACATGTGCTGGCAATTTGCCGCGATTTGTTCGCAAAGAAGTTGCATGATTATGGTGCAGCGTGGCGTATCATGCGCCCCACGTCAGTAACCGATCAGATTTTTATCAAGGCAAATCGTATTCGTAGCATTGAGATAAAAGGTGTTACTATGGTGGATGAGGGTATCCGACCAGAATTTATTGCCATAGTGAACTATGGAATTGTTGGCTTGATACAGTTGCAACTTGGTCATGCAGAAAAGGATGATATGACGGAAGAAGAGGCTTTGGCTTATTATGACCGTTATGCAAATAAGGCATTGGAATTGATGCTGGCGAAAAATCATGATTATGATGAAGCATGGCGAAGTATGCGTATAAGTTCTTATACGGATTTGATTCTGATGAAAATTTATCGTACCAAACAAATAGAAGGACATGATGGAGCTACATTGGTTTCGGAAGGAATTGATGCAAATTATATGGATATGATAAATTATTCAGTGTTTGGATTGATTAAGCTTGAGTTTGGAGAATAAGAGAGAACATATCATTGATATTTGGGTAAATATCTGTCGTTTTACATTGGCGGCAGTTTTTATCTTTTCTGGATTTGTAAAAGCTGTTGATCCATTGGGAACCCAGTATAAGATTCAGGACTATCTGGTTGCTTTTGGATGGATGGATTTCTTTCCTGGTATTTTCCCTTTTTTGATGTCTATACTGTTGGGAATAGTAGAGTTCTGTTTGGGTATCTATTTATTCTTCGGGATTCGTAGACGTATCACTCCTCGGGCTTTGACATTGATAATGGCCTTCATGACTCCCTTGACGTTGTGGTTGGCTATTGATAATCCCGTACAGGATTGTGGATGCTTTGGAGAGGCAGTTGTTTTGAGTAATTGGCAAACGTTTGCGAAAAATGTGATGTTGCTGATTGCTTCTATATCTATATTGAAATGGAGAAAACGAATATTTCCTTTGGTTACAACGCGGTTTGACTGGTTGATTGCCATGTATTCGTTTTTGTTTATTCTCTTTATTGAGGGATATTGTTATTATCGGCTTCCTTTATTTGATTTTCGACCTTATCATATTGGAGCTAATATTCGTGAGGGGATGGAAATCCCAGAAGGAAAGAAACCTACTCGGTATGAGACAGTATTTGTCATGGAGAAGGAAGGGATACAAAAAGAATTTGTGGCAGAGAATTATCCCGATAGCACTTGGAAATTTGTCGATAGTAAGCTAATTGTAAAGGAGAAAGGATACGAACCGGCAATAAAGGATTTTTCAATTCTTAGCCAGGAAGATGGGGAAGACTTGACAGAACAGATATTGAATGATGAAAATTATACCTTTCTGTTGGTGGCTCATCAGTTGAATATAGCAGATGATAGTAGCATTGATTTAATCAATGAATTATATGATTATTGTTTGGATTATGGTTATTCTTTCTATTGCTTGACTTCCTCATCGGACGAGGATATTTGGATTTGGAAAGAAAGTACAGCGGCAGAATATCCGTTTTGCTTGATGGATAATACAACTTTAAGAACCATGATTCGTTCCAATCCCGGACTGATTTTGCTAAAAGGTGGAACAGTGATAAACAAATGGGGAGTGAATGAATTGCCGGATGAATATCAATTATCCAAGAGTTTGGAAGAACTCCCGATTGGTCAGGTAAATTATCATTCCATGTTATATGGAACTTTTAAAATAATAGCTTGGTTTATATTCCCTTTGTTTTTTATATGTATGGCAGACATCTTTTGGGAACGATATAAAAAACGTCAGAGATTATTGGAAAGAGAAAATGAAGAAATGAATATTATTAACCCTTTAAATAATAAATGAAATGAGAAAAAACATTGTTGCAGGAAACTGGAAAATGAACAAGAACCTTCAAGAAGGTATTGCTCTTGCTAAAGAATTGAATGAAGCTTTGACAGCTGACAAGCCAAATTGCGATGTAGTAATCTGTACTCCGTTTATTCATTTGGCTTCTGTAACTCCGATCGTTGATAGTGCTATCATTGGTGTGGGTGCAGAAAACTGTGCAGACAAGGTTTCTGGTGCATATACAGGCGAAGTTTCAGCTGAAATGGTTGCTTCTACAGGTGCTCAATATGTAATCTTGGGACACTCAGAACGTCGTTCTTACTACGGCGAAACAGTTGAAATCTTGGAAGAAAAGGTTAAGTTGGCTTTGGCTAACAACTTGACTCCGATTTTCTGTATCGGTGAAGTGTTGGAAGAACGTAAGGCTGAAAAGCAAAATGAAGTAGTTGCTGCTCAGTTGGCTTCTGTTTTCACTTTGTCTGCTGAAGATTTCGGTAAGATTATCTTGGCTTACGAACCGGTTTGGGCTATCGGTACTGGTTTGACTGCTACTCCGGAACAAGCTCAGGATATCCATGCTTATATCCGTTCTTTGATTGCTGAAAAATATGGTCAGGAAGTAGCTGACAACTGCTCTATCCTTTACGGTGGTAGTTGCAAGCCTTCAAATGCAAAAGAATTGTTTGCAAAACCAGACGTAGACGGTGGTTTGATTGGCGGTGCTGCATTGAAGGTCGCTGACTTCAAGGGCATTATTGATGCATTCAAATAATAATTAGTAAGAATAATCATCATTCTGAATATGGTAGCGGAAGAATCTGTGTTGATGCAGATTCTTCACTCCATTCAGAGTGTTAGTTAGAAGATAAGAAGTGATGAGATACATTCTTTTTATATTTTTCGTAGCTTTAGGGCTTACGGCTTCTGCACAGCGGAATATTGTAAATGAACTCCAGCAGGAAAAAGTAGGCGAGGGTAGGGTAACTATTCATCAAGATGCCAAAATAGATGCTCTGTTGGGTTCTGTATATGTCAAGTCAGATGATGCAGAACCAAAAATCTTGAAGGCAAGAGGTTACCGAATTCAGGTTTATGCGGGAAATAATTCCCGGGTAGCCCGTACTGAAGCCAATGAAGTAGCGGAAAAAATAAAAATGGAATTTCCAGAAATTCCTGTTTATGCTTATTTCCAGCCGCCCCGTTGGTTGTGTCGGGTGGGAGATTATCGTAGCATAGAGGAAGCTGATGCCGCAATGCGTCGGTTGAAAGCAACTGGTAATTTTAAGGAAGTTTCTATTGTTCGTGAACAAATAAATATTCCTATCGATTGATTATGAATGAATTGCTACATCCTGAATGGTCTGAAGAAAAGATTGCAAAGTTGAAAGGCCATTATGAGGGTATTATATCATTGTTAGGGGAAGATGTTGGTCGGGAAGGATTGTTGAAGACTCCTGAACGCGTAGCAAAAGCAATGCTGACGCTTACCCGAGGTTATGAACAAGATCCACATGCGATTTTGTTGGGGGCGAAGTTTAAGGAAGAATACAGTCAGATGGTTATTGTAAAGGACATTGATTTCTTCTCTTTATGCGAACATCACATGCTTCCCTTTTATGGAAAGGTACATGTAGCCTATATTCCCAATGGGTACATTACGGGATTAAGTAAGATTGCTCGTGTAGTAGACGTTTTTTCACATCGTCTTCAGGTACAAGAACGGATGACTCTTCAGATTAAAGAATGTATTCAAGATACGCTGAATCCGTTGGGTGTGATGGTAGTGGTGGAAGCTAAGCACATGTGTATGCAGATGCGTGGAGTAGAAAAACAAAATGCAATCACCACGACTTCTGACTTTACTGGGGCTTTCAATCAGGCAAAGACTCGTGAAGAATTTATGAATTTGATACAGCATAACTGATTCAAAATCGGTTATGCTTTCAATACGACTCGATCTCCTGCCTCTTTAGCCATTCCTTTTAATATATCCGTCAGTGATTTATAATGCGCCATGATGGCCATCACTTGTTGTGGATTTTGTGAAACCTCTGGAATACTGAGTTGCTGAATCGTTTGCTTCATATCCTCCTCTAATATAGCCAATTTAAAATCTACCAATAAGCGGGGAATCAGTTCATTTAGACGTTCCTCATCCTTGATAATTGCTTGTTCGTTATTCTTGCTTAGTCGATAACGGTCGTTTACCATGTCTGCGGCTAATCGGCTAATCTCTGGATTAGGATGAGCAAGAAAGTATCGTTCTGCACAGAAACCATCTTGGTGTAGCTTGCTTTCTGCTTCGGCTAAAAGGGCTCTATGCAATGGGTTGTGAAATTGTAGGTCATCTTGTTTTAAATCCAAAGCTATGTATTCAATCACTGATAACGGTTTTTGTTTTTCTTCTCCAGCCTCAATGTAACATACCACCTTTTCACCGTAGCGTATCAATGCTTTTACCAACTGTATTTCTTTGGTATAGAAGGATAACTTTTCCCAACCAACTTGTGGTATATAGCTTTCTCTCGCAGGTTCGGCAGATTCTTCCGGTGAAAAAGGAGGGGGAATACTACCATTATCGGGAGAACTTTGAAGAGAAGACAGATTCTCTGCTTGGTTGATTTGTTCAGCTTTTTCTTTTTCTTTTCTTCGTTGCTCAATGTATTCGTCTTGTCGTTGTTTGACTGTTTTCTTGATTTCGTTTTGAATGATTCGTTCGTCTACATTTAAGAGAGAGGCACATTCTTTCAGGCAAGCATACCGGACAACTTCATTGGGAATTAATCCAATACTTCTGGCCATGTCCGAAATGAGTCCGGCTCGTTTGATAGGATCATTCTGAGTATCTTTCAGTAGCAGATTCGTTTTGAAACGGATGAAGTTCTCTTCATGGTCGGCGATGTATTGTTGGAATTCAGTGGCGTTGTGCTTACGAGAAAAACTGTCCGGATCATCTTCGTCAGGCAAAAGTAAGACCTTGATATTCATCCCTTCGGCAAGTAGCATGTCGATTCCTCGAATACTGGCTTTGATACCGGCCTCGTCTCCGTCGTATAATAATGTGATGTTTGAAGTGAAGCGGTGTAGCAGACGAATCTGTTCTTCGGCTAATGCTGTTCCTGAATTGGCCACTACATTTTCCAAACCGCATTGGTGCATAGCGATGACATCAGTATATCCTTCCACCATATAGACACAATCCGCTTTCACTATGGCACTTTTGGCTTGATAGATACCGTACAGCTCTTTACGTTTGCTGAATATTTCAGATTCAGGCGAATTGATATATTTCTGGCTAACTCCTTTCGTTCGGCTATCCAATACTCGTCCACCAAATCCTAAAACCTTTCCGCTAATGTTAAACCAGGGAAAAATGACGCGTCCCCAAAAACGGTCTCGAATACTTCCATCCTCTATTTCGTAACATAGTCCGGTTTTAACAAGAAACTCTTTTTTGTACCCCTTACGGATAGCCTCCTGCGCTAATCCGTCTTTGGCAGAAGTACTGTATCCAAGTTGGAATTTTTTCACAATATCATCTCGAATTCCTCGTTGGCGGAAATAGGTCATACCAATAGACTTTCCATCAATATGGTTGTAAAGTATGTTTTGAAAATAAGTACGTGCAAAATCGTTGACTACAAACAAACTTTCGCGTACAGTCTGAGCCTCCTTTTCTTCATTGGTTAGTTCACGTTCCTTAATTTCTATGTGATATTTCTTGGCCAGCCATTTTAAAGCCTCCGGATAAGTCATTTGTTCATGTTCCATGATGAAATGCACAGCATTTCCTCCTTTCCCACAAGCAAAGCACTTGCACAATCCTTTGGCGGGTGAGACATAGAAAGAAGGTGTCTTATCGTCATGAAAAGGACATAGTCCCACAAAGTTAACTCCTCGTTTACGAAGAGTAACAAATTCAGATACTACATCGACTATTTGGGTAGCATCAAGTATTCGGTCTATGGTAGGTTGGTCAATCATTGTACTTTCCAATCATCAACGGTTCCGGTTTCGGACGAGAAACTAACACCCACCTTATACAAAGCACGAGTATCCGAAGCGTAAGGGCGAGCATAACCTTTGTCCTCTATCTGTTGCAAAGCTTCTTCTGCCGTTCCATCCAACTTGAACTCAAAGATATAAATGTATTGCGGAGTTTCAATGATGCAATCTACCCGACCTTCGCTTTGTTGTTTCTCGGTATATACCGTATAGACACTAACCATACGCATCAACAAATAGAAAGTATAATGGAAATAGCGTTCTTTTTCCCGTTCGGTTTCCTTGCGACGCATGGTATAAGGAATGTCGGCTAAGAATGAGGTGAGTAGTTTGCGGAATTTTTCTAAATCACCTTGTTTTAAGGCATTTACCACGTCACGCGCCCAACTTCCTGTATCGGTCTTCGTATTCAAGTAATTGTTGGCTACCAATGTAACAAACCCTTTCTTCACTTCATTATTCGGAAAGTCGAGTAAGAAAGTGTTCATGTCAAAATCACAGTCTTTAACCGTCAAATACCCACTTTGATAAATCATTGGTAACGGTTTCTCTACATCCGCTTTGTAGTCTACAAATTGGCTGGGATCATAATATTTACCCGTCAATTCGTTGAGGTTTTCATTAGTATGGTTTAATAAACGAATTAAATAAGTAGGAGTACCGGTACGAAACCAATAATCAGCAATCTGCATCTGTGAGAAAGCATTCAGAATACTGAAAGGATTATAAATATCAGTCAGTCGACGTCCAAAGTGGTATCCATCGTATTGCTTTTTCAAGCGTTCCTTCATCTCATCGACCGTACAATGATATTCCTCTGCCATTTCTGCTATTGGGGTGGAAAATACATCATATAATTCCTCTTCAGTAATTCCACAAAGGGCTTCATATTTTCGGTCCATACTAATATCCGCCG
>JAFTSK010000010.1 GCA_017467385.1 Bacteroidaceae bacterium | reverse complement strand
TTTCATTGGTCTTGCCGTATGAACAAAGTAGCGGATGGATTCGTCTGGCCGAGGACTATGGGTGGTTCCTCACTCGGCATACGGCGGTTATCACTCGGATAGGATTGGAGCCTAAGCGGTCGTTGTTGGAGTTTAGGAAACAACCGGCCACTTGTTTGTCCGATTCACTCACCATTGAGTTGGAACGTCATGTGTACACAGAGGAATACATTGCCTTGACCAAAGAATTCTATTTAAAGATGTGAGGGATTGTCTCTTTCTTGTGTCATTCTTCGTCGTTTTTACTCCTATGAATGACATGTTGGGGGTAGAAAGAGTAACTCTCAAGAGGGGAAATATACCTTTTACTTCTTCGACAATTTACGCAATAGGGTACGGTTCAGCTCAAACAGATGATTCTGTCTCTTGGCCAGAAACTCTTCGCCTTTGGGCTTTAAACCGCTGAAATATTCGGAAATCATCTGAAGCAGATTCATACTTTCCATCGGCTCCTTCTGGTCGGTGGTTACGACATTCAGCCCTTGTGGAATGATTTCTACCACCAGGTCTTCGCCCCCCATTACCGGATCGCCATCGAAGTGGAATACGCCCGGGTGGCTCCGATGAATCTTGATCTTCTTGGTTCGCATGGTTTTGATACAACTGTTCTGGTCAATGGTCTTGTTGAACAGTTGGAAAGACAAAGAAGGTACATCCAATACCGTAAAAGGCTCTAATATAGTAACATCCATCAGCCCGTCCGTCAGCGAAGCCTGTGGAGCAATGTAGGCATTGTTCCCATATTGGGAGGCATTCCCGCAAGCAATCAGGAAAGCTTTATGTCTCACCGTACCCTCTTCATTTTCTATCTCGTAGGTCTCCGGTTGATAAGTCAAACTCTCATGCAAAGTGTTCTCCAGATAAGCCAATAGTCCTCTCTTGCCCGAATCGGCAAACTTCAGACTGACAAAAGCATCGAATCCTACTCCGCACGTACAAAAGAACGGAATATCGTTTATCTTTCCATAATCAATGCAAAGCTGGACACCTTTATTTATAATGTCTATGGCCGCTTTGGAATCCATCGGAATACGCAAGTGTCTGGCCAGTCCATTACCCGAACCGCAGGGAATCACTCCCAGGGCAGTATGGGTATGCACTAACGAACGTGCTATCTCGTTGATGGTTCCATCTCCACCGATGGCAACAACAATATCCGTATGGTTTTCGACAGCTTGGGCGGCTATCTCTGAGGCATGTCCTGCATATTGAGTCTTTACGATTTCAAAGTCGTAAACAGAACGGTCTATCCGTTCTTCAATATTCTTTAATATGGCCTTCTTCCCTTGTGTTCCAGAAATAGGATTAACCACAAAAACTATCTTTTTTTTCTCGGTCATATTACATTAAGTCGTTTGAATTTGCTGGGCAAAGTTAATACTTTTTAGTCGATAACACCTCTATAATCATAAAGTTTTTAGGGGAAAGGCGATTTTTTCAGCAAAAAAGCATAATTCAAAAAATGTTTTTACTACCTTTGCACACTGTTTTGAAATTTGTGTAAAAATCGCGTATCCGGTTAGGGGATACGTTACATTATTTAAATATGGGTTTATTACAAGAGAAATTTAGTAAATATAGAGTGCCACAGCAGTATATGGCTATGGGAGTCTATCCTTATTTCCGTGAAATAGACAGTGCGCAAGACACTGAAGTGATGATGGACGGAAAAAAAGTGTTGATGTTCGGTTCCAATTCCTATATGGGACTGACATACGATCCACGTATTGTAGAAGCTGCTATTGCTGCAACTCGTAAGTATGGAACAGGTTGTGCCGGTTCCCGTTTCTTGAATGGTACTCTTGACTTGCATATTCAGTTGGAAAAGGAATTGGCTGAATTCTTGGGTAAAGACGAATGTTTGGTATTTACCACCGGATTTACGGTGAACGAAGGGGTAATCCCTACTTTGGTCGACCGCAATGACTATATCATTTGTGATGACCGCGACCATGCTTCTATTGTAGACGGCCGTCGTTTGTCATTTGCTACCCAGCTGAAATATAAGCACAACGATATGGACGCTTTGGAAAAGGAACTCCAAAAGTGCAAGCCGGAATCAGTAAAACTGATTATCGTGGATGGTGTCTTCTCTATGGAAGGCGATTTGGCTCCTCTCCCCGAAATTGTCCGTTTGAAAGAAAAGTACAATGCCAGCATTATGGTGGACGAAGCTCATGGTATGGGTGTTTTTGGCCGTCAAGGTCGTGGTGTGTGCGAACATTTCGGCGTAACCGATAAGGTAGATGTTATCATGGGTACTTTCTCCAAGTCGTTTGCTTCATTGGGTGGATTCGTTGCCGCAGATAGCGATACCATCAACTGGGTGAGACATACTTGCCGTTCCTATATCTTCCAGGCTTCCAGTACACCGGCTTCTACAGCGGCGGCTCTCGAAGCATTGCGTATCTTCAAGACAGAACCGGAACGTCAGGAAAACTTGTGGAAGATTACCAACTATGCATTGGATAGCTTCCGTCAGGCTGGCTTTGAAATTGGCGAAACCGAAAGCCCTATCATCCCACTTTATGTTCGTGATGCCGAAAAGACATTCATGGCAACCAAGATGGCTTTCGACGAAGGAGTATTTATCAATCCGGTTATTCCACCGGCATGTGCTCCGCAAGACACCTTGCTTCGTTTCGCATTGATGGCCACTCACACCAAAGAACAAGTGGACATTGCTGTAGAAAAGCTGACAAATGTGTTCAAGAAATTGGAAATCATTAAATGATGATATATAAAAAAGACCTCCTTATCAGATAAGGAGGTCTTTTCTTTTATTCTTCTACTAGTTCAAAGTCTTCTTTTGTTACTCCGCAAAGTGGGCAAGACCAATCGTCCGGAATTGCTTCGAATGGAGTTCCAGGCGCAATACCACCATCAGGATCACCTACTGCCGGATCGTATATCCAATTGCAAACTGTGCATACATACTTTTTCATCATCTTATCTGTTTTAAGGGTTGATATAATCTTTTCTTTTTCTCTGATGCAAAGATAAAGGTAATATGATTTCTCTCCAACAGATGGATTCTATGGGCATATAAATTTTATCTATGAGGGAAGGAAATCTCTTGTTAATTCATACAGGACGATATACCGAAACTGGTTGCTATTGCAGTAGCACAGTAATAGCAAAGTGGAGAATCTTGCTCCAAATTTCTTTTTTGTTCATTGGGGAGTGGGTTGTGAATTATGGGAGTTATTATTATTCCCCCCTTGAGAGGAAATACAAAACAACTTCTAAAAGTTGATATAATCTTTTCTTTTTTTCTTACTATCTTTGCAACCGTTACTAAAAACGAAATATGATGAATTTTTTGAAAACAAACAATAAAGTGGTTTATGTGGGTATATTGGCCGTGTTGGCTGTATGTCTGTTGTTGGGATACGTTCCGGGGATGGAAGCCTTTTCCGCTTGGGTAACTCCACCGGTGGCTTTATTCTTGGGATTGGCTCTTGCATTGCTATTCGGGCAAGCCTATCCTAAATTTAATAAAAAGGTATCGAAGAAGCTCTTGCAATACTCGGTTGTCGGTTTAGGATTTGGAATGAACCTGCATGAATCGTTGGCTTCGGGCAAGGAAGGGATGTTGTTTACCATTGTTTCAGTAGTAGGCACGATGCTCATCGGTATGTTTATCGGGCGAAAGTTATTGAAGGTAAACCGAGATACTTCTTACCTCATCAGTTCCGGTACAGCCATTTGTGGAGGGAGTGCGATTGCGGCAGTAGGTCCGGTGATTAAGGCCAAAGATAGCGATATGTCCGTTGCTTTGGCTACTATCTTTGTGCTGAATGCCATTGCTTTGTTTGTTTTTCCGGTGCTTGGTCATTGGATAGGCTTAGACCAACAACAGTTTGGTACATGGGCTGCTATCGCGATTCACGATACCAGCTCAGTAGTCGGTGCCGGTGCGGCCTATGGAGAAGAAGCGCTTCAGGTAGCTACTACCATCAAACTGACTCGTGCATTGTGGATTATTCCGTTGGCATTGGTTACATCGGTTATCTTCAAGAATGGAGGTAAGAAAGTCAGTATCCCCTGGTTCATTCTTTGGTTTATGGTGGCCATTGTCTTGAACACATACCTGCTTGACACTGTTCCCGAAATAGGCAAGTTTGTTTCCGGATTGGCTCGCAAGGGGTTGATTATTACGATGTTCTTTATCGGTGCTTCGCTTTCTGTGGATGTACTGAAAGCCGTAGGAGTGAAACCACTTATTCAAGGAGTATTGTTGTGGTTGGTAATCAGTCTCGTTTCGTTGTTGTATATTTGGTGAAATGGTTATGAGTTATCATTTCGTAATAATCTAAGGACTGAAAGTGCAGAACAACAGGTTGTGTTGCGCTTTCAGCCCTTATTTTACCAGTGAAAGCTGAATTTATAACTCATCACTCAAAAACTCACCATCCAAACGCTTCCGCTACTGCCGGGAATACAATTTTGCCATTTACGATGTTCAAGCCCTTCTTCAAGCCTGAATCGACTTCGCAAGCTTTTTCCCAACCCATATCAGCCAAGCGGATGGCGTAAGGTAGTGTGGCATTGGTCAAGGCAAGCGTAGAAGTGCAAGGTACAGCACCCGGAATATTGGCTACGCAATAGTGGACGATACCATCCACTTCGTAAATCGGTTCGGCATGAGTGGTCGGGTGAGAAGTCTCGAAGCAACCGCCCTGGTCGATAGCTACGTCTACCAACACAGAACTCTTTCGCATCAGTTTCAGCATATCTTTCGTGATGAGGTGAGGAGTTTTTGCTCCAGGGATAAGCACAGCCCCTACGACCAAATCGGTTGTCGGCAATTCTTGCTCGATATTGTAGGTAGAAGAAAACAAGGTTTTGACATTCTTCGGCATGAACTCGTTGAGTTGACGAAGGCGAGGAAGGCTGATGTCACAAATCGTGACGTCTGCTCCCAGTCCGGCGGCCATAAGGGCTGCATTCGTGCCTACAATACCTCCACCCAAGACCAACACTTTGGCCGGCTTTACTCCAGGAACTCCCCCGAGCAATATACCACGTCCGCCTTGTGGCTTTTCGAGGAAGCGGGCACCTTCCTGAATAGACATACGGCCGGCCACTTCACTCATAGGCACCAATAGCGGTAAAGCACCGTTGCGGTCTACCACTGTTTCGTAAGCCAGGCACACCGATTTGCTTTTCATCATGGCTTCGGTCAATTCCCTGTCGCAAGCAAAGTGGAAATATGTGAATACCAATTGGCCTTCGCGTACCAATGGGTATTCGCACGCTATCGGCTCCTTGACTTTGACAATCATTTCGGCAATGGCGTACACCTCTTCGATGGTAGGAAGAATGTGGGCGCCGGCTTTCTCGTATTCTTCATCTGCAAAGCCACTGTTGATACCTGCGGTATGCTGAACATATACCGTATGACCTCTTTGAACCAATTCGCGTACTCCGGCCGGAGTCATGGATACGCGGTTTTCGTTGTTCTTGATTTCTTTTGGAATACCGATAATCATAGTTGTATATTTTAAAGGGTTTAACCACTTCAAAGTTAACAAAATGACAGAAAATTGTGTTTTATCCCTTCAACTTTTTTTGCTCTCGGACTTATGTTTCGTAACATAAATTACTGTGGTTTTGTGATTTTATTTGTATGTTTGTACTATGAATTGGAAATTAAGTATCAGAAAAAATATATATACCTTATTATTGGGGGCGGTGGTCGCTGTCGGTAGCCCTGTGTCGGCACAAGAGAAACCTGCCAATCCCTTTATCTCTCCCTTCGATTTTCCGCTGGTCTTGAGTGGAAATTTTGGAGAATTGCGATCCAACCATTTTCATGGTGGAGTGGATTTCAAGACACAAGGTGTGGTGGGGAAGCCTATCCGTTGCATTGCCGATGGGTATGTCAGTCGGGTAACGGTTACTCCTGGAGGCTATGGCCAGGCGGTGTATATTACGCATGACAATGGCTATACCTCCGTACATGGGCATTTGTTGAAATTTGCTCCCGAGATAGAAAAGGTCGTGGAAGCATATCAATATGAGCATGAGACCTTTGCGGTGGACTTGAAGTTTGAAGCCGATAAATTCCCATTCAAACAAGGGGAGATTTTTGCATTAGCTGGCAATGAAGGGTATTCTTTTGGTCCTCATCTACACATGGAAATACGCAAGACCGATACAGGCGAGTATGTCGATCCTTTGCAATTTTATACCCATCAAATAAAGGATACAACGGCTCCTCGGGCAAGTCATGTGATTTTCTATCCACAGGCAGGAGAGGGGATGATTGCAGGAGCCCAACGGAAGAAAGTAATGTCGTTGGAATCATTGAAGGCTCCGGTAGAAGCGTGGGGAAAGATAGCGGTGGGCATCAAGGCCTACGACTATATGGATGGTACGACCAATAATTATGGAGTACGTTCTGTCAGGTTGCTTGTCGATTCAGTAGAAGTATTCCGTAGTACCGTAGACGGCTTCCTTCCCAACGAGAACCGCATGATTAATGCCTGGACGGATTATGAAGAATATGTCAGTCGTAACAGTTGGTTCATGCGTTCACAGATACTTCCGGGCAATACCTGGCGAATGCTTTCGGCCAATGACGAGGGGGGAGTGATTACCATTGATGAAGAACGTTTGTATCGTTTCCGTTATGAGTTGGAAGACTTGTATGGCAATCGGCGAACCTATCGTTTTGAGGTGCTTGGAAAGCCGGTTCAGGTTATTCCGGTAGAGAAAGGGGGAAAGTATTGTTTTCGCTGGAATAGTGGGAATGTTTTGCAGGAGCCGGGCATGGAATTGGTGGTTCCCAAAGGCATGTTGTATGACGATGTACAGTTGAACACCCGGGTAATCCTCGATTCGTTGGGCATATCATACACCTATCAGTTGCATGACAAGCCGTTGCCCTTGCATGCAGGTTGTCCGTTGAAGATAGGAGTGCGTCGTTATCCGTTGGCTGATATGAACAAGTATTATGTAGTCAGGAAGCATAAAGGGAAAAATGTTTCAGCCGGAGGAAACTTTGAAGATGGATATATGCACACGACCATTTGGGAGTTGGGTACGTATTCGGTTGCTTTGGATACCATAGCTCCTAAGGTAGTTCCTCTGAACAAGCCACAATGGAAAACGGGGAATATCCGTTTTAAAATACGGGATGCAGAAACTGGTATCAAGGATTATAAAGTGTACATTGACGGAGCCTTTGTCCTGTTCAAGTTCAGTTCAAAGAATGCCCAGTTGAGTTGTGTGCATCCTCAACGAATCAGAAAAGGTGTGAAACATACAATGGAAGTCATTGTAACCGACCATTGCGGCAACGAAACTAAAGAAGAATATCAATTTTAATTACTATAACAAATGAAAAACAGATTATTGCTGACAACAGCCCTCGTGGTAGCCGCCGTAGCGCAAAGCTTGGCATGTACCAACTTCATTGTGGGCAAGGGAGCCTCTAAAGACGGTTCCGTAATTGTGTCTTATTCAGCCGACTCCTATGGTATGTTCGGCGAGTTGTATCACTATCCGGCCGCTAAGCATGCAAAGGATGCTATGCGTAAGATTTACGAATGGGATTCGGGTAAGTTCTTGGGCGAAATCAAGGAAGCCGCAGAAACGTATAATGTCATTGGAAACATGAATGAATATCAGGTGACTATTGGTGAAACAACCTTTGGAGGTCGTGAAGAATTGGGCGATCCAAGTGGTATTATGGACTATGGTAGCTTGATTTATGTAGCTCTTCAGCGTTCTCGTACCGCAAAGGAAGCCATCAAGGTAATGACCGAATTGGTTAAGGAATACGGTTATTATAGTAGTGGGGAATCTTTCTCAGTAGCCGATCCCAATGAAGCATGGATTTTGGAAATGATTGGTAAAGGTCCGGGTGTGAAAGGAGCTGTTTGGGTAGCTGTTCGTATCCCCGATGATTGCATTGCGGCTCATGCAAACCAGTCTCGTATCCATCAATTCCCTTTGAATGATAAAGAGAATTGCATCTATTCTCCGGACGTGATTTCTTTTGCACGTGAAAAAGGATATTTTGATGGATTGAATAAGGATTTCAGTTTTGCTGATGCTTATTGCCCACTTGACTTTGGTGGTTTGCGCGCTTGTGAAGCTCGTGTGTGGAGTTTCTACAACATGTTCTGTGAAGGCATGGGTGAAAAGTATTTGCCATACATTGAAGGTAAGAGCAAGGAACCGATGCCTTTGTATGCCAAGCCGACCAATAAGGTTTCGGTTCGCGACATTCAGAATGCCATGCGCGACCACTACGAAGGTACAGCCCTTGACATTACCAATGACGTAGGTGCAACCGGTTTCAAAATGCCTTACCGCCTTTCTCCGTTGACATTTGAAGTAAACGGTCAGAAATACTTCAACGAACGTCCGATCTCTACCCAACAGTCGGCTTTCACTTTTGTAGCCCAAATGCGTGCAGACTTGCCTGACGCTATCGGTGGTGTGCTTTGGTTTGGTACAGATGATGCCAACATGATGGCCTTTACTCCGGTGTATTGTTGTACCACTCGCCAGCCGGTTTGCTATTCAGGAAAGATTGCCGATTGTGTAACCTTCTCTTGGGATTCTGCTTTCTGGATTTATAACTGGGTGGCTGATATGGTTCGCCCTCGTTACAGCTTGATGATTGAAGATTTGCGTGCGGTTCAGAATAAGTTGGAAAACACGTATGCTGATTCGCAGACAGGCATTGAAAGCGCGGCTATGGCTATGTATGAAAAGGATCCGGCTAAGGCAAAGGAATTCTTGACCAACTATACCGAAATGACAGCCCAATGTGCAGTCGATTCTTGGAAGAAATTGGGTGAATACCTTATCGTTAAGTATAACGATGGAGTGGTGAAGAAGACGAACGCAGACGGTTCTATCATGCGTCCGGAATATGAACAAAGCCACAATGCTCCGGTGATTCGCCCGGGTTATCCAAAAGAATTCTTGGAAGAGATTGTAAAGGCTACCGGCGACCGTTATAAGGTTTATTAATTAGGAATTAACGCCGAGTTGTCATTCAGAACGGAGCATAGCGGAGTGAAGAATGACAACTCGGCGTTTTTTATTTTCATTTTGTTCTCTTAAAAATAGGAATTGTAAAGTTATTCCCTTAAATTTGCGTATTATTGGTTTAACATTAAATTATTTAGACTCATGGAAAACGAAGAATTGATTAAATTGGTAACAGAGAAGGCCAACAAATGGCTTACTCCGGCTTACGATGCAGAAACTCAAGCAGAAATCAAGAAGATGTTGGCAAATGAAGACAAGACCGACTTGATTGAAGCCTTCTATAAAGACCTCGAATTTGGTACAGGCGGTTTGCGCGGTATCATGGGTGTTGGTAGCAACCGCATGAATATCTACACAGTTGGTGCTGCTACTCAAGGTCTTTCTAACTATTTGAACAAGAATTTCAAGGACTTGGAACAAATCTCTGTTTGTATCGGTCATGACTGCCGTAACAACAGCCGTTTGTTTGCAGAAATCTCTGCTGACATCTTCTCGGCAAACGGTATCAAGGTTTACTTGTTTGAAAGCATGCGTCCAACTCCTGAAATGTCGTTCGCTATCCGTCATCTCGGTTGCCAGAGTGGTATCATCTTGACTGCTTCTCACAATCCGAAGGAATACAACGGCTACAAGGCTTACTGGGACGATGGTGCACAAGTATTGGCTCCACACGACAAGGGTATCATCGAAGAAGTGAACAAAATTGCTTCTGCTGCTGACATCAAGTTCGACCGCAACCCGGAATTGGTTCAAATCATCGGCGAAGACATTGATAGCGTTTACTTGGACAAGGTGCATGGTATCTCTATCGATCCGGAAGTAATCAAACGTCAGAAGGACTTGAGCATTGTATATACTCCGATTCATGGTACAGGTATGAAGCTCGTTCCACGTGCTTTGAAGCAATGGGGCTTTGAAAATGTACACTGCGTAGAAGAACAAATGGTAGAAAGCGGCGATTTCCCAACAGTTATTTCTCCAAACCCGGAAAATGCCGAAGCTTTGTCTATGGCTATCGAATTGGCAAAGAAAATCAATGCCGACATCGTGATGGCTACTGATCCTGATGCAGACCGCGTAGGTATGGCTTGCAAGGACGACAAGGGCGAATGGGTATTGGTAAACGGTAATCAGACTGCATTGATTTTCTTGTATTACATCATCAAGAACCGCAAGGCAATGGGCAAGATGAAGGATACAGACTTCTGTGTGAAGACCATCGTAACTACCGAACTGATCAAGGCTGTTGCCGACAAGAATAACATCGAAATGCGCGACTGCTACACCGGCTTCAAGTGGATTGCTCGTGAAATCCGTTTGAGTGAAGGTAAGCAACAATACATCGGTGGTGGTGAAGAAAGCTACGGCTTCTTGGCTGAAGACTTCGTTCGCGATAAAGATGCTGTTTCTGCATGTACATTGCTCGCTGAAATCTGCGCTTGGGCTAAGGATCAGGGCAAGACTTTGTATGATGTATTGATGGAAATCTACGTAGAATATGGTTTCTCTAAGGAAGTAACTGTAAACGTAGTGAAACCGGGTAAGAGTGGTGCTGACGAAATCAAGGCTATGATGAAGAACTTCCAAGCTAATCCTCCAAAGGAAATCGGCGGTTCTAAGGTGGCTTTGGTTAAGGACTACACTTGCTTGAAGGCTACAGACGGCGAAGGCAATGTAACCGACATTGTAATGCCTGAAACAAGTAATGCACTTCAGTTCTTCACAGAAGATGGTACCAAGATTTCTATCCGTCCTTCAGGTACAGAACCTAAGATCAAGTTCTATATCGAAGTGAAGGGTGAAATGGGTTGTCCGAAGTGTCATGCTGATGCTAATGCAGCTGCTCTTGAAAAGATTGAAGCTGTGAAGAAGTCATTGGGTGTATAATCAGCTTATACCTTAATAATAGAATAAAGAAAGCGGCCATTAAAGCCGCTTTCTTTATTCTATCTGAATCCTGTTTCTCATTTACACAATATTTTGGACACTTTCTAAAACATCGCCTTTGCAACATCTCCTTTTACCTTATCCATTATTAAACAATGGTGTCGCCAGGGAATCTCAAATATTCCACCAAGTTGGTGGAAATTTTCGTCATCAATGAATTTTCCCTCAAGTTGGTGGAAAATTTCATTTGAAGGATTGTATAATTGATAGAACTTGTGGCAATAATAGATGTTAGTCTTTTGATAATCCATTCACATCAGGCATTTCAACCTATATTAATATATTGTGTATCAGTAGAAAGTGAAAGAAGTAAAAATTAGATCCTCCCAAAAAAAGAGGATGTATCGAAACACATCCTCTTTTAATTTTCTTTGTCTTTAGAACGTTGTATAAAGCACTTGCAAGGTAAGTGGATTATCTTCCGTTCCTATCTTTAAACGGGCGCTTTCCATATCCAGATTACTCTTGATGCTGATGATACTGCTGTTAGAATCTGTTTCTACTTTTACTGGAATCAGTACCACCTTGTTCCAATCATCGGTAACTGTACCATTTTTCTTTTCATTCATACAGTAGGAAATGAGAGGAGCAATGTTTGTAAAGCTATAAGTATTGGCACTTTCTCCGGAACTTACATACTGAGCAATGAAAGAAGTCTTGCCATCGTATATGCTATTGTTCTCGAAGAACTTGTACATCTGGTCTTTTCTGACCATGAGCAAGTATTGAGGAATACCCATTTCGTAAGGTGAATCTTCTTCTTCATTGTATCGGGTGAAAGTGATAGAAGCCGCATTCAAGGTATCGCTTTCGTGATTCTCAGCAATCTCTTCAATAGGCAGAGTTACTTCGGTAAAGATGCCGGCAGGGGTTTTCAAGTAAGTACATTCTTTCGATTGTACCAATTCCTTCAAACGGTCGGAGTTACGGAAGTGGTTGGCTTGGATAACTTCCTTCGTAGCGGCAAAGACTCTGCTACCGCTTACCAATGAGTCTACTTCACCGGTAGAACTTTCAGTCAGGTAGTCGTAGCTGATGATGAGTTCCATATCATCAATGTACAATATCGTACCGTCTCCTGAAGTACAATGGATATAGAAGCCTTTCAATACGTTTTGGATGAACTTTTCCGGATCTTTGTAGTTGTTCTTGTTTTCAGTATACTTTTGGTATATGTATTTTCCTAAAGATACCGGTAGCTTAATGTTCTGCCAAGTGTAGTTGGTGCTATAATTGTATCCGTAAGAATCGGTGTAAGTATAGACTGTGTCTACAGCCGAAGGACCTTTGGCGGCATACGCTTTACGAGTCAACGGCTCTACGTTGGAATTGTAATACTTCTTAGGATCGACACTGGTATAGAAAGTATTCAATTCTCCTTCTGGAATGATGGTATCCAATGTATCAACCTGGAGAATCATGCTGTTCAAAGAATCTCCAAAGAAAGTGGAGTAGTACAAATTGAGTTGAAGCTTGGTTACTTCCTGGACGGTTTCCGGAAATTCAAAGTTGTCTGTACAAGTGAACTGTGCAATAAAGTCTGCATTAAACTCTCCATATTGCGGATCGGTGTATTTGCCTAAATAAGCCGTATTGGTACGGGCATATACAGAATCGGCCAAAATGGAGCCGGTTTCTACCGGATAGGGTTTTGCTCCTGCAGATATAGGATCTTCTTCTGAGATGATACTGTCTCCAATACCGGTTGTCGAGTCATCGCAACTATACATCAGTGCAGCGAGCAACAATGCGTAAAGGTATTTAAGTTTCATTTTACTCTTGTTTTTATTATTTATCTTTAGACCAAATTTCATCGTAAAAGTTATTGAAAGCATCGGCGTAAGTTTCCGGAGACTGATATTCGAGAACAGGTATTCCCTTTCCGCGTGCATAATCCAAGATGTCTTCGGAAACGTTCTGGCTGTTCTGGATGATTCCGTCTGAATAGGAAACGGCTAATTTCAGCAAGTCTTGATAGTTGGCCGGATATTTGACAATGGATTCGATGTCTTCTTTTGCAATTCCTTTCAGCATCAACTTTTCAGTCAAACCTTCTTCTACGGTAGACTGCGGACAGTTACCGAACAAAGAGAAAACAACTTTGGAGTCTCTGAATGAAGGTTCTTCCGGATAAGCTTTCTTAATATAAAGAGGTACAAATGCACTTATCCAGCCCTGACAATGGATAATGTCCGGACACCATCTCAGCTTCTTTACTGTTTCCAAAACACCACGTGCATAGAAGATAGCGCGTTCTTCATTGTCGTCATACTCTACTCCGTTTTCATTGGCTTCCATTAAGCGATGTTGGAAATAGTCATCGTTATCAATGAAGTAAACTTGCATACGGGCGGCTTGGATAGAAGCTACTTTGATGATCAACGGATGATCGGTATCATCTATAATCAAGTTCATACCAGACAAGCGGATGACTTCATGCAGTTGGTTCCTACGTTCGTTTACGTTGCCCCATTTAGGCATGAATGTTCTGATTTCTTTGCCTCTTTCTTGAATAGCTTGTGGAAGGTATCTTCCCATGTTGGCCATCTCGGATTCCGATACGTAAGGTGTGATCTCTTGTGTAATAAACAATACTTTATTTGCCTTCATTCTTATAAATGCTTCTTACTCATAAATTATTTTGCAAAGATAGTAAAAAAAAGGATGCGAGGAGAGAAAACGTACCTTAATTATTCTTTATGAATTGTTAAGATGCTAATAATCAAACGGCTTTTATGGGTTCAGACGGGGCTTCTTGGGCTTTTTTATGCGCTTTTTTCTGGATTAAGTGGAAAAATCTTTCGTTATCTGCTAAATTATGTCTTACTTTGCACTCGTTTTTGAAAAACAACCTAAAAAGAATGGTATATGAAATTAGTTCATACTATAAATGAGCTTCGTGCTGAACTCGATGCACAGCGCAAGGCAGGTAAGAAGATTGGTCTGGTTCCCACAATGGGAGCCTTGCATGAAGGACACGCTTCATTGGTAAGACGTGCCGTAGCAGAGAATGATGTAGTAGTGGTCAGCGATTTTGTGAATCCTACCCAGTTCAATGATAAGAATGACTTGTTGAAGTATCCTCGTACCTTAGAGGCCGACTGCGAATTGTTGGAAAAGGAAGGTGCGGCCTACGTCTTTGCTCCCTCGGTGGAAGAGATTTATCCGGAACCGGATACGCGTCAGTTCAGTTATGCTCCGCTGGATACTGTGATGGAAGGCAAGTTCCGCCCGGGACATTTCAACGGTGTCTGTCAGATTGTGAGCAAGTTGTTCATGATTGTAGAACCGGATAAGGCTTATTTCGGCGAAAAGGATTTCCAGCAGTTGGCTATCATTCGTGAAATGGTCAAGCAAATGCAGTTCCCGTTGGAGATTGTGGGTTGTCCGATTGTGCGTGAAGCCGATGGATTGGCTTTGAGTAGTCGTAATGCCCGCCTTTCAGCCGAAGAACGTGCCTTTGCCTTGAATATCTCCAAAACGTTGTTCAAGAGTCAGGAGTTTGCTGCCAGTCATACAGTAGCCGAAACCCAACAATTTGTCGAAGAAGCAATTGCCACTTCGGAAGGTCTTCGTCTGGAATACTTTGAAATCGTAGACGGCCTGACGCTTCAGCGGATTGCTAATTGGGAAGATACGGACTATGCAGTCGGTTGTATTACGGTGTTCTGTGGGGAAGTACGCTTGATTGATAACATTAAATATAAAGGATAAGGCTATGATGATTGAAGTAATGAAGTCGAAGATTCACTGCGCACGCGTGACAGAGGCTAATCTCAATTACATGGGGAGTATTACCATAGACGAAGATTTGATGGATGCTGCCAATCTGATTGCCGGTGAGAAGGTATCTATCGTCAACAACAACAATGGCGAACGCTTTGAAACTTACATCATCAAGGGAGAACGGGGTTCCGGTTGTATTTGTTTGAATGGAGCTGCAGCCCGCAAAGTGCAAGTAGGGGATATTGTCATCATTATGTCCTACGCTTTGATGGATTTTGAAGAAGCCAAGACCTTCAAGCCTTCGGTTATTTTCCCGGATTCAATGACGAACAAGTTGGTGTAAGAATTGTCATAAACACTCAGAGATTGTTTGGGTTTTCCAAATTCCCCTCTCGAGAGGGGATTAAGGGGTGTGTGAGACACATACAGGTGGGTATAATTCATTGTTGATGTATTTCACACACCCCCTTCCCCCTCTCAAGAGGGGAGATAACTATTTCTAAAAAGATTCTCGATAAAAAACTCTTTGACGAACGAATGAATTTTCTTTGTCGTTAACACTTTTCCTTCAAAGAGAATTTTTATTTTCCTTTGACGCATTGTGTAAAAGATGAAGAACTTTTTTGAAAAGCTCTTGACAAAACAATGCATCAAGAGGCATCGGCAAATGCGTCAAGACGGAACTTTAAGTGCGTCTTGACGCATTTCTCATCCTTCCCTATACATACAACATTGCTACCAAACCCTTCACCCCCTTCACCTGAAGCCCGTTTTTACACAAAAATCCTCGATTTCATCGGTAAGGTGAATAGGGTGAAGGGTTCGTGAAGCATGATATATGTATACGCATATACGCGCGTGCGTAACAATGATATACTTTTTTAGTAAATCCT
>JAFTSK010000110.1 GCA_017467385.1 Bacteroidaceae bacterium | reverse complement strand
TAATTTTGTAACCAAAAAAGAATTGGATTATGCGAAGTACATTTAAGGTGCTGTTCTACGTGAACGGAAGCAAGGAGAAAAACGGTATTGTTCCTATTATGGGACGAGTTACAATCAATGGCTCGGTGGCACAATTCAGTTGCAAACAGACCATTGCAAAAACAATGTGGGATGCCAAAGGCAACCGAGCAAAAGGCAAGAGCAAAGAATCGAGAGACATCAATTTGGCTTTGGATAACATCAAGGCTCAAATCATCAAGCATTATCAACGCATTTCGGACAGAGAAGCGTTTGTAACTGCCGAAATGGTACGCAATGCCTATCAGGGTATCGGAACGGAGTATGAAACATTGCTCGGCACTTTTGATAAAGACAACGAGAGTTTCAAGAAGCGTATAGGAATAGACCGTGCAGCAAGTTCCTATAAGGTGCGAGTAAGGTCACGAAACCATTTGGCAGCATTCATCAAGAAGTGCTACAAACGGAGTGATATTTCTATGCTTGAACTTACTCCCGACTTCATCAAGGAGTATGAAATCTATCTCTCTACCGATGCAGGACTACATAATGGCAGTGTATGGTCGCATTGTATGTGGTTGAAGACAATTGTTTCTAAAGCTCATTACAATGGATTAACACCGAGAAATCCATTTGCTCAGTATCGGGTAAATCAGAATATCAAGGAACGTCAATACCTGACCGAAGATGAAATCAAGGCTGTGATGACTCACGAGTTTGCGGATAAGAAGTTGGCTTATATCCGTGACCTATTCGTATTTGCAAGTTTCACAGCCTTATCATTCGTGGATATTAAGGAACTGACCACCGATGATATTGTAGAGATTAACGGTGAAAAGTGGATTTTATCCAAGCGACACAAAACAAAGGTCAATTTCCAAGTAAAGTTGTTAGATATTCCGTTGCAGATAATCAAGCGATATGAGAGATTTCAGGAGGACAAACTTGTGTTCCCCAATCTCAACTATTGGAACATCTGTAAACCGCTGAAAAAGATGATAAAAGAGTGTGGAATTTCAAAGGATATTTCCTTTCATTGCACGAGACATAGTATTTCTTCTTTCTCGCTGAAAATAAACGATTTACAGAATTAACGAATAATTCAGAGAAAACGAAAGAATCCCGTCAAATGGTTAAATAATCATAACGAAGCAAGAATTTTATGGAAGAAAAACAACCGCTTTTCTCAACTTTTTTGCAATTTTGCATGCAGAAAAACATTAGATTTTTTCATAGTTAAGGTTTAGGTTAAAAAGTAGGGGAAGACAACTGTGAAGTTCTCTTCCTTTTTTTATGCCCTTTCGTCGTTTTTATGTCCTTTTGTTGGATAAATTCGAAATTAATTCTAACTTTGACCATTCAAACAGAAGACAAATGGATGAAATTATTCAGATATTGGTATTTGCAGGTGCCATGATTGCCTCTGTGGTGATTCAAAGCGCCAAGAACAAGAAGAAGGCCGAAACGACTTCTCCGAAGGAAGTTTTGGAAGAAGTGTTCCCTACCCTCGAAGAGTTTCAGGAAGTTCCTTCAGTCAAGCCTCAACCCGTTAGCCCACCGAAAGCTACGTCTCGCAAGAAGCCTTTCCAAGCAAACAAAAAGCAAAAGAAGCCGGAGGTAACGACTCCCGTTGTATCTGCTCCTTCTCCAAACAACAAGCTCAACATTCGTTTGAATAATCGGGCAGAAGCCAAACGGGCTTTCATCTATTCAGAAATATTTAATCGGAAATACTAACAACCTAAAATAGATTCACAATTATGGGATTCAATATCATTTCAGCGGCCGAAGCCGCCAGCTATATCAAACATGGCTATAATATAGGCCTTAGTGGATTTACTCCTGCCGGCACTCCAAAAGCCGTAACTCCCGAAGTGGCCAAAATCGCCGAAACCGAACATGCGGCCGGACGGCCTTTCCAAATTGGCATTTTTACCGGTGCATCAACCGGCGATGCCACCGACGGCATTCTCTCTCGCGTGAAAGCGATTCGCTATCGTGCCCCTTACACCACCAACCCAGATTTCCGCAAGGCCGTAAACAACGGTGAGATTGCCTACAACGACATCCACCTCTCACAAATGGCTCAGGAAGTACGTTATGGTTTCATGGGCAAAGTCGATGTGGCTATCCTCGAAGCATGCGAAGTTACTCCCGATGGAAAAGTGTATCTGACCGCCGCCGGAGGTATTTCGCCCACCATCGCCCGTCTGGCCGACAAAGTGATTATTGAATTGAATGCGGCTCATAGCAAGAATGGCATAGGATTACACGATGTGTACGAACCTCTTGATCCACCTTATCGCAGAGATATTCCGATTTTCAAGCCAAGCGACCGTATCGGCGTGCCTTACGTTCAAGTAGATCCGAAGAAGATTGTAGGGATTGTAGAAGTAAACAAGCCGGACGAAGCCCGTTCTTTCACAGCTCCCGATCCGATTACAGACAAGATTGGTCAGAACGTGGCCGATTTCCTGATGGCCGACATGAAGCGAGGCATCATCCCTTCCAGCTTCCTTCCCTTGCAAAGTGGTGTAGGAAACATTGCCAACGCTGTATTGGGTGCGTTAGGACGCGAAAAGACCATCCCTGCTTTTGAAATGTACACCGAAGTGCTTCAAGATGCAGTGGTCGACTTGATTCGCGCCGGTCGTGTGAAGTTCGGAAGCACTTGCTCGCTTACCGTAACAAACAACTGCTTACAAGGTATTTACGATGACATCGACTTCTTCCGCGACAAGTTAGTAATGCGTCCGTCTGAAATCTCCAACAACCCTGAAATTGTCCGCCGTTTGGGTATTATCTCTATCAACACCGCCATCGAAGCAGATATTTATGGCAATGTGAACTCTACTCACATCACAGGAACGAAGATGATGAACGGCATCGGTGGTTCGGGCGACTTCACTCGCAACGCTTACATTTCCATCTTTACTTGCCCGTCTGTAGCTAAGGAAGGTAAAATCAGCGCCATTGTGCCGATGGTTTCTCACCATGACCACACCGAACACGATGTAAACATCGTCGTAACCGAACAGGGTGTAGCCGACCTTCGCGGCAAGAGTCCGGTAGAACGTGCAAAGGCCATCATCGAAAATTGTGCACATCCGGATTACAAACAAATCCTCTGGGATTACCAGAAGCTTGCTTCTAAGGGACAGACACCTCATAGCATGGCCGCTGCCTTAGGCATGCACGACACTTTATTAAAGAAAGGGGATATGCGTTTGGTAGATTGGGGAGAATATAAATAAATAGAATAATTCATAGAAGGGGCAGGCCGATGTGTCTGCCCTAATTATTATCAATAATTGACAAATACCAAATACTCTCCTTCTGCTTCTATCGTAAAGGAAGAATCAGTACACCGATTCAATGTGCCTTGCCACCAAGTCGTGAAATCATAGATGGGATAAGCCAGACCTTTGGCATGCAAGTTCTTAGCTGTAAAGTTGAAGATGGATACTTGCTGACCTCTTTTGCAATCAAACATACAAGTGCCTTTGCTGGGGATAAATACACCGTAATCTGTATAACTTCGGACTATTGCCCCCATTCGCTGGTATTCCATTAGCAAACTGATATTTCCAATGGTATGGTCTTCCCGTTTACCGGTAGCCCCCACAATAGCGATTCTTCTCTTACCATTTGCCAAAAGGAATTGAACAGCTTTGGTCTGGTCGTTCGTTTCCTGGTCCGGATTTCGATGCAACAGGGAGGCATATAGCAAACGATTGGCCTCACTCAACGAATCCCCATCACCAATGATAGCATCCGGCAGATACCCCCGAGCAATATATTCGTTGGCTCCCCCATCGCAACATACCACATACGGAGCCTCTTTCAATAGTTGTAACGGTATAGGAGAAGAAGGATAATCCCCATTAGCCAACACAACAGCATCAATTTCTTTCATAGATTCAATCTTTCAATCAGCTGACAAAAATAAGGGGTTCTATGGACTTTTGCAAGAAGAAGGAAAAACAAATAAAAACGCTTTGGAGGACAAATCAACGCACCAAAGAAAATTGATTAGTTCTCCAAAACGTTTTTTAAGTATTCTTTTTAGGATAGAGATGCTATCTCTTCATAAGCTAAACCGGTAACGTCAGCAATATCCTGGACGGAAAGCCCCTTTTGTTTCATCCCGAGAGCTATCTTTCGGAGAGCATTTTGTTCCCCTTCAACAATGCCTTCTATTCGCCCTTCTATTCTTCCCTCGGCTCGTCCTCCCTCCCTTTCTGTGTAGATATTGCCTCGTAAAATGACAATATTATCCAAATGACGGTAGTAAGCATCCTGTTCCCCTTTGCTCATTGCATCTATTTTCAAGCGTTCTCGAGCTTCATAAAGACCTGGAGCTGTAGCTGTTTCAGGAATATTGCCGGTTTTCAAATAGTAAATCCATTCTTCCAACGGAGTCTTAGCAATCTGATTGAACTCGTTGACTTTCAAAATGTAATACTCCGGGTAGAGTTGACTAACGGCATCAACATTGAATTTTTGTTTTTGAAAAGGAGAAAGTTCCAATAAATCACCGTTGTGTATGCCTCGGAATTCTGTCTTTCCATGATATACGGTGTCCTTTCCTTGTCCCAGCGCAAAATAGACAATGTTCACACTATAAATCTTGCATACTTTTTCGTAGCCTTCTCCACGATTGATGTATTCGGTAACCAACTTGGAAGTACCGAATAACATGCGTTGGAAATAAGCATACTCATTGTTGTTCTGAACCTCAATCAGAATCAATTCCCCCTTGGAATTCTCGGCCAAAATATCAACGCGGTTATACTTATCGAACTCATCTTCCTGATTACTTTCGCTTTCCAACAAACGTTTGATGGTAATTTTCTCGTTCAGAAGAGTGGTAAGTAAACCTTCCAAAACCGCATGATTGGCCTTATGGCGTAGCATACGCTTCATCGCCCAGTCGAATCGGACGTAACAGTTTTTCATTGTTTTACTTCTCATTATTATTTGTACTTTAGATTATGATTACAAATATACGGCTTTTTATGTTTACAACAAGATTTATTGTTTGGTTTTCTTTTCCAAAAAGCTTTTGAGTTATAGTCAGAAAAACGCTTTGGAGGACAAGGCAACGTTCCAAAGAGAAAAGGACAATTCTCTTTGGAACGTTTTTTCGTTTTCTAATATGTAATATAGCCTCAAAACAAGAGTTTAAAACCTATGTGAGAAAAAAAATACACTTCTTTCACTTTTTTCTATGTGTTATAGTGAAGCTCCTATTATTCACTCACAAATACATGGGGATCGGCACTCTAACTATTTGTTTTTCAACAAAGAGTGAAAGAGGTGAATGTTTTTCTTAAGATAATGTAAAAATACGAATCCCGACCTTTTACAACAGCCCTCCCACATTCGTTTCCGAAACCGGCGGCAAAGGCTTGACCGTTTCTCCGTTCTTGATGGCATGAACACCGGCAGTAATCACAATGTCGCCCGAGTTGACGGAAGGCGAAGAGAAGATACAATGACCGTCGCCCGTCAGACGAAGAATGTTTACCTCGTGGCTCTGTACAGTGCTGTTGGTGGAATTGTAGACAAAGACGACAGAACGGCCGTCTTGCTGCAACAAGGCATTGGCGGAAACCTTCAACTCGTTAGAAGCGTCGGTGTTCTGACAACGAATGCTGACCATCGTGTTCATGCCCGCCGAAGGTTGGGGAAGTCCTTCCGAGTCCAACTGCAAACGCATGGTGTACAGTTGGTTGGAATTGGCTTTGTGAGTAATGCCTATCAGCTTTAGTGGATATACTTTTCCAGGATAGATGTCGAAAGTACATTGGTAGTTGCCAAACTGTTCACGACGAATGTACTCGGCGGCGGGAAGATTGATTTCCACTTCGGGAGCACCCTGTCCTACCATCGAAAGTACCGGCATACCGGCTCCTACTGTTTCGTGTGCCTTAAACAGATGTTTCTGGATAAACCCGTTGAAAGGAGCATATAGTTTGGTATAGGAAAGCTCATCCTTGTGATGTTCGTAGAGGGCGGTAATCTGCTTCAGTCCATATACGGCCTTATCGTAAGCTACGGGAGTGGTTCCACCGTCATTGTAGAGAGCAATTACCCTTTCCGCCTCACTCTTTACCTGCTTGTACTGAGCTTCGGTAGCGTCGAGCTGTATCTGGTAGTCGGTCGGATCAAGTTCAGCCAAGAGTTGGCCGGCCTTCACCTGCTGTCCGTCCTGAACGAAGATTTTCCGAATGGTTCCGCTTACCCGAAAAGCCAAACTGATGTCTTCGGCCGCCTTTACCTTCCCCGGATATTGCAACCAAGTCTGTGTACCATCAGCCCGAACGGTGTCCGTTTTGACGGTCTTGATGTTCGACTGAGTTTGAGTTTTGTCGGCACACGAATGTAACAGCATCATTCCAAAGATGCCCGCGAGGAAAAGAGAGATTGTTTTCATACGTTTTCAGAACTTTCTATTACCAACGCAAAAATATTCAGTATGTTCAATACCCGAAAGGTCTATTTGCATTATAAATTGTTCGATTTGTGGGGTTTGTCCGTTGAGAATAGTTGGAAATTCCGGCATTTGTATTTATTTTGCAACTGATTAGTAAAACAAGCTGTATTGGAACCTCAGTTACCTTTCCGTCTGATGGACTTGTACGGTACCTCGTCGGCCGTTTTTCAACCGGGCGATGTCATTTCTGCCTTGAATGAATGTGGCGTTTTCCTCTGCATGAAGGGCGAGGTAGAGCTTTCGTTGGACAACGAGTTGTACCGGATAAGCGAAGGAGACATGTACATTTACATGCCTTCCACGCTGGTACGTCTGCTTCATCGCAGTGCAGACACTTCCGGTATCCTCATCACAGCCGAAGCAGATTATGTGCTTCCCATTGTACAACGGGTGGCCAATGCAGAGAATCTGCTACATCTCCGTCTTCATCCTTATGTATCGCTGAAAGATGAAGAATATGTCCACCTGAAAGAACAAATCAAGAATCTGCAACGCCGCATGGCCGCAGAAACCGGAGAACATCGGGGTATTCAGCACCGCCGTTTGATGTCGGAACTGTTCAAGTCGATGGGGCAAACCCTTGTTTATGAAGTGCTGAACATCTATTTTGCCCACCAACCGCTTCAACCGGTTCCACAAGGGAAGAAAGACCAGATATTCCACCAGTTCCTGTTGTCTTTGTTCCGCCATTTCCGAAGCGAACGAGAGGTAGCCTTTTATGCCGGACTGCAACACCTCACACCGAGGTATTTTGCGTCTATCATCAAGGAGAAGTCGGGAACCAACGCCTTGCAATGGATTGTTCAGATGGTCATTACGGAAGCCAAGCTGTTACTCGAGACCTCCGATTTGAGCATCAAGGAGATTTCGGTACGGTTGAATTTTCCCACCCAGTCGTTCTTTGGGAAATACTTCAAGCAATACGTAGGTGTCTCGCCAAAGGACTATCGGGAGAGTGTTTTGAAAGAAAAATGAAAGTATGATAGGAAGAATAATTGCATTTCTGTTGATAGGTTCTTTTGCTCTTGACACTTGGGCACAAGAAGATACGTTACGCATTGTTCGGGATAGTTTACGAATGATGCGAGAAACATCAAGTGGAATGTCGATAACTACCCTTCAATTCCCAATAGACGAACCGGTGACTCCATCTTTCCCGGAAACACTTCCGAAAGATTCTTCCATCACGTTTCATTTTCAAAAGCCTTCGTTATTGATTCCTTATTATACCAATCCTTCTCCTATGTTCAAGGGAGACTTTAATACAAATGGAATCCTGTTTGCTCATCAACATGGTATGCTGATAGGAACCGGAAATCAAACCAGTATTCCAGGTATTGGGCGAAGTAACGACATTTCATTTACATATATTCATTCGTTCCATCCTCAATGGACACTTTCGGTAGGAATGAATGTCAATAAGATGCACATGAGTCATTTCACCGGACAATCGTTTGGAGCATCGGGTACTCTTTCTTATCATGCAAACAACCGTTTGACATTCAACGTCTTTGGTGGATACCATTCAGGATTGTACCAGGTAGGCAAAGTTATCATTTTGGAGGAACTATAGGCATGGATATATCCGAGCATTTTGGAATGGAAATGGGTGTACAGCGATATTACAATCCGCTTCGAGGCGGTTGGGAAACGGTACCTATAGCTACTCCTTATTATAAATTCAACAATGGGGCAAAGTTCGGTTTCGATGTAGGAGGTTTGCTTTATGAAATCTTCCGTGACAATTCCTTTAAAAGAGAAATAAAGAACGGTAACTTCCCGAATCCCACTATTGCTCCGCCTCGCCCGAGGATTGAAATCAGATGAAAAACGTAAAATCTCTTTTTATTCAACTGCCATGAACATTTCCTTGAAGTTCAAAGTTACCTTATCATATTGCCTAAAGAAATCGACACCAAGAATTACATCATTTCCATTATGACCGGCACCTTTCATATAAGGAACATATACATTCTCCATACCTAATTCATGACCGCAAACTACAAATTTTATAGAAGGAACCTGTATAGCCATAGTGGAATGGAAACCATTGACTCCTCCCGTTGTAATTTCTTTAACACCACGAAGCTGGCTAAGCTCGTTTTGATGTTTGACAAAGTAATTATAAGTAAATCCTGTTTCTGCCCCACTATCAAGAAATACGGTCAACGCACCCTTCACATCCTTCGCCTCAACAAAAAAGAATTTATTTGCACATACAAGATTCCGCCCATACTCAGGCATCCTTGACTGCTTGGCAGGAATTATTATCCGATTCTTCTTATTGTCTATCTGCAACTCATCCAATTGCCGTAGAATGTCCATTCCCAAAACGGCATCTATGGTACATACACTATCGGTAGGTATTCCATCATGCACCATTGTTATGACATTTTTGAAGGTTATGTCACCCAATTGCAGACTATCCACATAGGCTAAATTTCCGTATTGGGAACCATAACCAACATATTCCACACCTACAAGGTCGGCAAACCTTTTTGACAAGTAGGTAGTAGTAGATCCGGTATCAAACATGAACTGATACGTTGTTCCATGAATTGTTACGGGAATATAATATCTATTAGACACAGGCTTGTGATTGTCAAATAACGACGTATCAGTGTTTTCCATGGTAAAAGGTATAATGACATTCTCCCTATTATGGCGAAGCACTATTGTAGCGTCATATTTTGACAGAGCTTTATTCCGTTCATATATTTCATTCAGATTAGTATAATCAAAGGGGGCGCCCGAGCTTCTTATTTGTTCAATCACTCCAAATGCTTTTTCTGCCGCCAGAGCATACATACCACAATGTTCATAATTACCTATTGCCATTATCGCAAGGTTTAAAGCTGCATTACTTCCTATCTCTTGCTGATGAGAGTTTATCAATGTGCGGAACAATTCTATCGATTCTTTCTCTCGATTGAAATGTTGTGCAATCATTGCTTCTGCCATCAAACCTACAAATTCATATTGAATGGAATCTTTCAGTAGAGGATATTCTTTTTCCAATACAAACCAATTGGAAGAATTAACCAATTCACTAACTCTCATATCAGCCTTCTGTGCATGGACACCCATGAGAAACATACAGGATATCAATACGACTATTAATTTACGCATACTATTATTATCTACTTAATGTGAGTTTTATGCAAAGATATTATATTTTTCAAGAAAACTAACCATAAACGAAAAAAACATGAAAGACAGCATACAAACTTAAGAACATCAGCAACCATTCCTTGATTTCAAACACGGATTAACCAAACCATGACTGAAATCAACCAAACTAAGACACAAATCGCTTAATCTGTGTCTCGGATTAACTTTTCTATCAGCATCTTTCAGGGAATATGATAGGGAATCAAAGATTTATCTTCATCATCCTGCTGGAAATACAAATAAAAGTCCTATCTTTGTAACGACGGTTACTGTAACCACTGTTACATTATGGTGAAAGATGAAATTTTATAATCGGGAAATAGAGACTGAAACACTTCAGAGAATCGAACGTTTGTCTAAGGACAATGCACAAATGACGGTGATTACCGGTAGAAGGCGAATAGGGAAGACCACTTTGATTCGACATGCTTCTACGGAAATACCTTTCATTTATTTCTTTGTAGGCAGGAAAAGCGAAACATTGCTTTGCGCAGAACTAACAGAAATCGTAAAAGATACATTGGGAGAAGAACTGGGAACTTTCAACTCCATGTCCAAACTCTTTTCTGCTTTGATGAACATTTCTTGCCGAAGAAATTTCACGTTGGTATTTGACGAGTTCCAGAATTTTGCCCAAGTCAATGATGCGTTTTTCTCCGACATGCAAGACATTTGGGACCGCACCAAAGACAATAGCCGTATCAACCTGATTCTTTCCGGCTCGCTCTACTCCATGATGAACCGTATATTTGATGACCGGAAGGAACCCCTTTACGGAAGAGCTACCAACCGTATCAAACTCCAACCCTTTACGATTAACACCTTGAAGGAAATCATGAGTGATTATCATCCGGAATTCACTGCCGATGATTTGTTGGCTTTTTATATGGTGACTGGAGGAGTAGCCAAATATGTGGAACAACTGGTCATACAACAAGCCTTTACCAAGGAGGACATCGTTAAGTCTACATTGGGATATGGTTCCTATTTCATCAACGAAGGAAAAGATGTGCTTTCCGATGAATTCGCCAAAGAATATGGCAATTATTTTTCGGTTTTGTCATCCATTGCTGATGGTTATACTAGCAGAGGCGACATTACCAACACAACAGGAGTGGAAAGCGGGGGATACTTGGCGAAACTGGAAACGGTTTACGACTTGATAGAACGTTCCAAGCCCTATCTAAGTCCTGAAGGAACACGTAATAACCGATATTTCATCAAGGACAATTTCTTGAACTTTTGGTTCCGGTTCGTGTACAAATACCGGAGTGCCATTGAATTCGGCAATTTAGAATATGTACAACAGAAAGTCTTGGCTGACTATGAAACCTATTCAGGGCACATTCTGGAACGATATTTCCGTCAGAAATATAAAGAAACAGGACTTTATAATATTGTGACCAACTATTGGGAGAGAGGAAATGCCAATGAAATAGACTTGATAGCCGTCAATGAAACGGACAAGGAAGTAGTCATTGGAGAATGTAAACGGAATCCTAAACGAATCAGTTTGAATGTCTTGCAGGAAAAGGCCGCCAACATACAAGCCAAACAGAAAAAATTTAGCTACCATTTTATCGGACTATCATTGGAAGACATGTAATCGGAGGAACTTCAGTCGGAAACGGTAGTATAACTTGTTGATTCATAAAACATCTGAAACTTCCGAAGAGATTGCACCATTGTTCAAGGACGCAATGGAAATAGAGAATATTCATCTGCCGGAAAGATTTTGGGAGGTATTAAAGAAATAATGACTACCTTTGCCACCCATAAATAGAAACAGACATTCTTATGAAATACGCAGTCATTGGTACAGGTGCTGTAGGAAGCTACTACGGCGGAAAATTGGCTCATGCCGGATGTGATGTTCATTTCTTACTTCATAGCGATTATGAATATGTGAACCTGCATGGCATGCAGATTGATTCATGCGACGGATCGTTTCATCTTGACCACCCCCAAGTGTATCACGATACGGCAGATATGCCGCAGGCAGACGTGGTCATTGTGGCATTGAAGACTACCCGAAACCACTTGCTCAAACAGCTCCTCCCTCCCTTGCTTCACAAGGAAACATTGGTGTTGCTTATCCAGAATGGCATTGGTCCCGAGCCGGAACTTCAGAAGCAATTTCCGGAACTTTATCTGGCGGCCGGACTGGCGTTCATCTGTTCGTCCAAGACGGAACCGGGGCGTGTGAACCATCAATGCTATGGTAGTATCAACATTGGGAACTATTCCTGTAAGAATCCTCAGATCATGGAACAGCTGATAGCTGATTTCAATCAGGCAGGTGTCAAGGCATACGAGGTGGAATATTACGAGGCACGCTGGAAAAAAGCGGTATGGAACATGCCGTTTAATGGTATGACGGTAGCGTTGAACACCCAAACCGACCAACTGTTGGCCAATCCGGCTACCCGGGAACTCATTCATCGTCAGATGCTCGAAGTAATCGGTGCTGCACAAGCGCTTGGCGTGCAGAACATCGATGCGTCGTTTGCCGACCGCATGATTGAGATGACACTTAACATGACACCTTATTCTCCTTCCATGAAGCTTGACTATGATTTTCATCGCCCAATGGAGATTGAATATTTGTACAGCCATGCCATTGCTGAAGCCCGTTCCGTAGGCTATTCCATGCCTTGCTTGGAGATGTTGGAAGCAGAGCTTAAGTTTGTGGAGGATTCTTATAGAAGAAACCGATAGGAAACATAGTAACGAAAAAGCAATGGCAAGTAATCAGGATTTAGTACAATATATAGCAGACCAGATGTCGCGTGCCGGCGAAATCACTTTCAAGAGAATGTTCGGCGAATTTGGGTTGTATTGTGAAGGAAAGTTCTTTGCAATGGTGTGTGACGATCGTCTGCTCTTTAAACCGACGGAAGCAGGAAAAGCTTTGTTGGGAACTCCCGTTTTACTTCCTCCTTACCCCGGAGCCAAGCCTTGTTACTACATTGCCGATGTAGACGACCACGAATTGTTGGTGGCCTTAACAAAAGCAACTTGTCGTGAACTTCCGGAGCCGAAAGTGAAGAAAAACAAGAAATAGGAAAACTTTTTTGAATGTAGGCTGTTAATATTTAAAGAAAGTTTCCTAATATTGTTTGTCAAACTTAAATAAATGTACCATGAAGAAGATTATCTACCTTTCTTTATTGACGGTCCTTCTTGGCTCCTGTTCCCATACCCCCGGTTGGAAATTGGTTTGGGAAGAAAACTTTAACGGTCCTTCACTCGATACAAGCGTATGGAGCCGTATCTCTCGGGGAACCCCCGACTGGCAGAACACCCAATCCTTTGACGACCGCTGTTACGACTTGCAGAACGGCTTGCTGATTCTTAAAGGCATTGTCAACGATGATTTAGAGGCCGATCCTTCTCCTTACCTTACCGGTGGAGTGTGGACCAAAGGGAAACACGCCTTTAATGGTGGCAGAATAGAGGTTCGGGCTAAGTTACAAGGGGCGCAAGGAGCTTGGCCAGCCATTTGGATGCTCCCCTTTGAAACCGACAAATATCATTGGCCGGAAGGTGGAGAAATAGACATCATGGAACGACTGAACTTTGATTCCATCGCCTACCAGACGGTTCATTCCTATTATACTTATACCTTAGGAATAGCCAACAACCCACCTCAAGGAACAACGGCCCCTATCCGTCCGAACGACTTCAATACCTACGGAGTTGATTTCCATCCGGACAGTTTGGTCTTTCACATCAACGGCAAGCGAACCTTTGCCTATCCTCGCATTGAGACCGACAAACCCGGACAATTTCCCTTCAACATTCCTCAATATCTGTTGATTGATATGCAATTGGGTGGCCAGTGGGTTGGCCAGGTAAATCCTGCCGATTTGCCCGTATCTATGGAAGTGGACTGGGTACGACATTATGAATGGAAATAACTCCTTTTATCTCCCCTAAAAAATAACTAACTAAACCTAACAAACTATGAACAGAATTTTACAACAGACGCTTCGGCGTTTGCTGGCAGGAATGCTTATGCTTTTACCTATCGTAGCATCGGCACAAAAACGCAGTATCAGCGGTACGGTAAGTGACGAATCAGGCAGCCCGGTTATCGGAGCCAGTGCAGTGATTAAAGGAACCACTCAAGGAGTGGTAACAGACCTGGAAGGAAAGTTCCAATTGGAAGCGGAACCTTCGCAGACACTTGAAGTAAGTTTCATCGGTTATCGGACAGTGAGTATTCCGATTAGTAATCAGACCGTTTTTCAGATTACATTAAAAGAGGACACCGAGACTTTGGACGAGGTGGTTGTCGTAGGTTATGCCACCCAAAAGAAAGTGAACCTGACCGGCTCCGTCGCTTCCGTTTCGGCCAAAGACATTCAAGACATTCCGGTGGCGAATACCACCACTTTGCTACAAGGAAAGCTTCCAGGCTTGGTGTTGACACAGAACGGTGCTCAAGCAGGAAACGACAATCCGGAAATCCGTATTCGTGGGATAGGTACGTTCGGCAATAACAACCCAATGGTGCTGATTGACGGCGTGGAAGGCAGCATTTCCCAGATTTCCGATATTCCTTCGGCAGACATTGAAAGTATTTCGGTATTGAAAGATGCAGCTTCAGCAGCCATCTACGGAGTTCGTGCAGCCAATGGTGTCATCCTGATTACCACCAAACGAGGAAAAGCTTCCACCAAGATGAGTGTTTCGTATGCAGGTAGTTACACCCTTCAGACACCGGGAACCGTGCCCGATTTCATTGATAGCTATAACTGGGCGTTGATGCGTAACGAAGTACGTCCGAATACCTTCAGTGAAGAAGCCTTGCAGAAATTAAAGGACGGTAGTGATCCCGACCGTTACGCCAATACAAACTGGCTGGATCAGGTGCTTCGCAATGCCCACATGCACCAACATCATTTGTCGGTTAACGGAGGCTCGGAGAATGTGCGTTACATGGCTTCCGTATCTTACTCCAATCAGGACGGTATCATGAAGGAAACGGGCGTAAAGCGTATTTCTTTCCGTTCCAACTTGGATACGAACTACAAGCGTTTTTCATTCGGACTGAACATCTCAGGAACCAAGAACGATGTGGAAGCTCCGGCGGTAGCTCCTTCAGGTGAAGGCGGTATTATGCGTTATGTATCCTGGTTTACCCGTCCTACGGTTCCGGTAATGTACAGCAACGGACATTATGGCTATGTAGACGGTTCGATGACCAATGCGGAAGATGTAAAGAATCCGGTAGAACTAATGTCCTTGGGAAGCCGTTCCAACGAACGTTGGCGTTTTAATGGCAAGGCTTTTGCCGGAATTGACATCATCGAAGGACTGAAGTTCCAGACAAGCTTTGCATACGCTTTAGACTTCAATGCTACCAAGTCGTATTCTCCCAAGAGTCCGGCGCGTTATGATGCCGACGGCAATGTTCTGAAATCGGCAGGAGAAACTAACCAGCTGACCGACTATTGGTATCGGAATGCCACCTGGACCAACGAAAACATCCTGACTTACAAACACCTGTTCGGTAAGCACAACTTGAATGTATTGATAGGTCATTCCATCATTGGCTCCCGTTATTATACAGATACGGCTGCCATTCAAGGTTTTCCAACAGAAAACATTTATGAACTGAGTGGTGGAACCATCAATCCTTCGGCCAGAGGCAGTTCGGAAGCTTATCGCTTGCAATCTTTCTTCGGACGCGTGAATTATAATTACGATGAACGCTATCTGTTGGAAGTAAATATCCGCCATGACGGTTCTTCCCGTATGCCCAAAGCCAACCGTTATGCTACCTTCCCATCCATCTCGGCTGGTTGGGTGTTCTCAAGTGAAACATTTATGAAAAAATATGACTTCCTTTCAATGGGTAAGCTACGCTTCTCGTGGGGAAAGTTAGGGAATCAGGAAATCGGCAACTATGCTTACGTGGCTACCTTAGGAGCAAGTGGTAACTATTTCTTTGACCAATCCGACGACAAGCAGGCTGGTATGGTACAGACCTCCGTTCCTAACGAGAAAATCAAATGGGAAACCACTCGTTCTGTCAATATCGGCTTGGATTTGGGATTCTTCAACAACCGTATCCAGACCAGCTTTGAATGGTTCGATAAGAAAACTTCAGACATCTTGATGCGTTTGGCCATGCCGGGTATCTTCTTGGGTTCGTTGGCAGCTCCTTACCAGAATGTGGGGGCAGTTCGCAACCGAGGATGGGAATGGAATGTCAACTACTCGGACAGTCGCGGCGATTGGGCTTGGAATGTAGGCTTTAGTTTGTCGCATGTCAAAAACAAGATTTTGGAAATGGGCGGCTTGGAAGAAACCATCGGTGGCAACACCATCAACCGTATCGGTGAACCGATTGGAGCTTATTTCGGCTACAAGGCCATTGGACTTTATCGCACTGAAGAAGACTTGCAACGCACCAATTCACAAGGAGAGGTCATCAAACAGAATGGAGTAGCTCCCCAATTGGGCGACATCATGTATGCCGACTTGAACGATGACGGCAACATTACAGCCGAAGACCGCGACATTATTGGAAATCCTTTTCCCAAATTCTCGTATGGTATTTCTATGGGAGCTTCTTGGAAGAACTTTGATTTTTCTGCCTTCTGGCAAGGTGTATCAGGGATTTATCGGTATAGTTGGGAAACCACAACGGATATTCGCGGCAACTTTACCGACCGTTGGAAAGACCGTTATTCGGCCGATAATGTTGACGGTTCCATGCCCGCATTGGGAAATACCATGAACGATGCCTATTCTTCGTTCTGGCTGGAGAAGTCCAACTACCTGAGATTGAAGAACTTGGAGTTTGGCTATACTTTCCGGCAACCGGCACTTGCTAAAGTGGGCATTTCAAGCGTTCGTCTTTATTTCTCGGGAACCAATCTACTGACCTTTACCCCACTGAAACATTGGGATCCGGAAAAAGGCTCGGGAGATACGCGAAACGATGTACACCCTAATATGCGTACTTATTCCATTGGTGTCAATGTTCAATTCTAACTTAAAGAAAAAGATTATGAAAGAGAAAATGAAATATATCTTAGGGATGATGTTTGTTGCGGGAACGGCTTTGTGCTCTTGTTCAAACGACTTACTGCAATTGGATTCCCCCAACCAACCCTCACAGAGTACTTACTGGCAGACTGAAAGTGATGCGTTGATGGCTTTGACGGCTTGTTATGATGCCATGCAGAGTGATCATTTGTACGATGATTATATCGACGGAGGAGGCTTCGGCTTCCTGATGCGCGAAACAAGTACGGACAATGGAGACCATACATGGGGTGCTTGGATGAAGGGAAGTACCATTTCCATGTGTACGTCTTCCACGACAGACGGTTGTTTTGCCAATTATTGGAATACCAATTATGAGGTAATCAAACGTTGCAACTTGTTAGTAGAGAATATCGACCGGATTACGGGATTGGATGCCGATAAGGCTGCGGCCTTTAAAGCGGAAGCCATCGCCTTGCGTTCGTTGATGTATTGTAACTTGATTTCCGTCTTTCGAGATGTGCCTTACCTAACCAAACCGTTGACGTTGGCCGAAGCACAGGCACCGAAGAATCAACGCAGTGAAATTGTTTCTTCCCTCATCGCTGACTTGAAAGTACATATTCCAAATCTTCCCACCGTAGGCAAGCAGGAGCCAGGACGTATGACACAAGAAGCGGCTTCTGCCATCTTAGGACGTATTGCCTTGTTCAACCAACAATGGGATGAAGCCATTGCAGCCTATCAGAATGTGATTGGTAAAGTGGAATTATTCAAGTCGGGCGACGGAACGGATTATACCGCTAATTATGCCGATTTGTTCAAGGAAGAAAACGAGACGGCTCCTGAGGTGTTGCTCAGCGTGCATTTTAAGGGGCCGGGCTTGGGAGAAGGAAATACCTTCGGCGTATGTTGGAAGGCTCCGATGAATGCGATTGAAGCTTCGATGAATCTTTGTGATGACTACTATTGCACCGACGGACTTCCGATTGACCGATCTCCATTGTTCAAAGGTAGTTTGGAACAGGGAGTGCATACAAAGACGAATCCTGATATGCTCCGATACGAGAATCGTGATCCCCGATTGAAGGCTACTCTCATGCTTCCAGGCATGGAGTGGAACGGTAAGCTGTACACCAACAACTTACCGGCCAGTTCAACAGCTTGTATCTTGAAGTGGTTTACCCCAACCAATACAGCCAATGAATACGATGGTAGTTTGGACTTTTACATTATCCGATATGCCGAGGTGTTGCTTTCTTTGGCCGAAGCCATGATTGAAAAGGGTGGTTATTCGCAAGAAGAAATCACACCGTACATCAATGAAGTGCGTGCAAGAGTGGGTATGCCAAGTGTCGAATCCGTTGAAGGTACAGGACTTTCACAAGAACAGTTACGGGAGATTGTTCGGCATGAACGTCGAGTAGAATTGGCTTTTGAAGATTTGCGTTTTGCCGATCTCTACCGGTGGGATGAGTTTGAAAATGCCCAAAAGCGGATGCAACATGACCAGTCCTTCTATGGCTTTGGGATTGTCAAACGTGGGGAACTTCGTGGTCCTCAGGACTTGGTCTGGCCAATTCCACAAAGTGAAATAGACACCAATCCGATGTTGGAACAACACAAAGAGTGGATGTAAGAGTTAGTCGAACACTTTGAATTCATAGCCTTGTTCCAGTAGCCATTCGATGGCTCGGGGCAAGGCATATTTTAGGTTCTTTTCCGATTTAATGGAATCGTGGAAAGTGATGATGGAACCGTTTCTGGCATATCTCTTTACAATCCTCAACACTTGTCGACCGTTCAACCGCTTGCTGTAGTCGCGGGTTACCAAATCCCACATGACGATGGTGTATCTATGCTTCAAAACAATGTATTGTCCCCAACGCATCCACCCATGCGGCGGTCGGAATAGGTTGCTTTTAATCAGGTCGTCGGCTTTGTTGGTATTGGCTAAATAGTTGTAACTAAGGTATCTGAAACCACCGATATGGTTGAAAGTGTGATTACCTACCCGATGACCTCTTTCAAGAATCATCTCAAATTCTTTCGGATGTTTGCGTACATTGTCGCCTACCAAGAAAAAGGTTGCTTTGATGTGGTATTTATCCAATAAGTCAAGCACCCAGGGTGTGATTTCCGGGATAGGTCCGTCATCGAAGGTCAGATAAACGGCCTTCACATTCTTGTCCATACGCCACAAAGCATGTGGATATAGCCAGCGGAGCAGTTTGGGTGGTTGTTCTATCAGCATCCTTTCTTTGATTTATGATTTATGAATTCTGATTTATGACTCGTTAATGTTATCCGAAAGACAAATCACAAATCAGAATTCATAAATGAAACATTATTTTCTTCCTACACGTTCATTGAACATGTGATAAAGTTCCTCAAACTTCTGTGCATAATGCAAGGCGGTTTCGGAAGATTGTTCCAAGACCTCGTCTTGCTTTTCTTCTGCCATCGTTGCAACTTTACCAAAGCTCTTGTTGATTTGGTCAAGCATGACGAAATGGTTCAGACAGTTGTCGTATGAGGAAGCCAATCTTTCATCATCCAAGCTCATGTACCAAATGATGTATTCTATTGACTTGTTGGCCAACTCGCTTAAGATAGCTTCAGCTTTCTTGACTTCACCTAAAGCGATGTAATCATCGGCCATTTCCTTTGAACTACTCATGATGAAGTCGTGCGGTACATTCTTGCTTGGAATAACCTGTTGGCAATAATCCAAAGCCTTCAATGCCTTTTCATTCTTACCTTCCTTGATGAGCTGTGAAGCCACTTGAACAAACATACGACGGTGTGTTTGGCTCATACGCATGATGGTTTCGTCCAAGTAGATATCATCCTGGTTGATGTTACCAAATTTGAACTTGTGCATCAGATTGTCATACATCTTTTCGCTATCAATGCGAGCATTGAGCTTAGTGGTGTTGAACGGAGTGATGCGATATGCCAAGCCTTCCTGCATGAAGTTGTCGCCTAAGTTCAGGTGGTTTTCCGGAGCCACCGTAATGGCCATGTACATCGGACGTTCCCAGTTGGTGTTGGCCAGCATTTCAAGCATCATCAGCTCACTCTTGTAAAGGGCGCGTTTTCCCTTCAGAGAGATGTGCATGTATTCAGGAATTTCTCCATGAAGAGAATCCGGAATCATCATTCCCGAACGTTTGATGGCTTCTTTATCCAACTTGATGACAATGCTGTCGGTAGGAATCATCTGAAGACCTTGCTTCGGTTCACGAAGCCAATGACGGAGAATGTTCTTCAATTCGTAAGGGTTTTCGCCAAATTCCTTGACGGCTTCTGTCGGATTCTGTTTGTAGAATTCTGTGATGGTCTTCATGATTTCCGGACGAACCACTACGGCTTCGTTATGGCCTTGTACGTATTCCAAACGGCTCCATTCGATAGGCACAGCCGGCGAATCGTAAGAATCACGCTTCATCTGGTCGATGTACCAATCGGTTTGCAAATAGCTCAGGTTACATACACGCACATCAGTACGGTTGCCTTCTACTTCCTGATTATACCACAATGGGAAGGTGTCGTTGTCTCCATTGGTAAAGACAATCGGATTGCCTTCTTCCTGAAGGGTATTCAGATAGTTCTGCCCGAATTCGCTGGTTACATAACGGCCGCTACGGTCGTGATCGTCCCAAGTCTGGCTGACCATCTGCACCGGCACGAACAAGCCGAGTACGGTAGCCAATACAGCCGCCGGCTTTTCGCCGATTTTCTTTTCCAACCAACCGGCAAGGCCTGCCACACCCATACCTATCCAAATGGCAAAGGCATAGAACGAACCGGCATAGGCATAGTCGCGTTCGCGTGGTTGGAGAGGTGTCTGATTCAGATACAATACGATGGCAAGACCGGTCATGAAGAATAGGAAGAACACCACCCAGAATTGCTGGATGCCCTTCTCGCCCTTGTAGGCTTGCCAGAACAAACCAATCAAACCGAGAATCAACGGCAAGCAGAAGAACACGTTATGTCCTTTGTTGTTCTTCAAGTCGGAAGGCAAGAATTCCTGATTGCCCACCAGCATATTGTCGATGAACGGAATACCTGTAATCCAGTTGCCATGTTCAATTTCTCCATTGCCTTGAATGTCGTTCTGACGACCGGCAAAGTTCCACATGAAGTATCTCCAATACATGAAATTCACTTGGTAGGAGAAGAAGAACTTGATGTTTTCCCACTGGGTAGGAATCTTTATCATCAGCATTTCGCCACATTGGTCGTAAGGAACGGTTCGACCTTCGATGCCACCCAACCACTCTTCGTAAGCAGAAGCATGTGCTTCGCTATACATACGTGGGAAGAGCATGTTTTGGACATATTTGTAATCAGATTTATGACGAACCACTTCGTAGCTGTCCTTTTCATCAGCTGAGGCTTTTTCTTTGCGTTGGTAAACCGGAGCCCCTTCTGCTACATCATATACACAACCTCCATCCACTTCTTTCAAAGCCGGCTTGGAAGCATAAGTCTGTCCGTAGAACAACGGGCGAGTGCCGTATTGTTCACGTCCGAGGTATTCGCCCAATGTGAAGATGTCTTCCGGCGAATTCTGATCCATCGGCGTGTTGGCGGTAGAACGGATGACGATAAGGGCATACGAAGAATAGCCCACCATAATCATCATGATGCACAACAGAGAAGTGTTGAGTGTACGGGCGCTAATCTGCCATTTGGCATCGAGCTTGGCAAACAGATAAGCTCCTAAAGCTCCCAAGACAATCAGACCGATGACCACGCTTCCGGCTCCATGTCCGTAGAACGGAATGCCCGACATGGCTACTGTGATAAGGAATGAAAGGTTCATTCGTTTGCGGCTCTTCTCGGTGTAGCTTTCGTATACCCCCCAAATGATGGCGGCGGCCAACAAAACGATGTACACGATAACCCCTGTGTTGAACGGCATACCGAAGCAGTTGACAAACAACAATTCAAACCATCCACCCACTTTCACTACACCCGGCACAATGCCATAAAGCACAACGGCCACGAGTATAGCCGAACCAGCTAAAGCCAGCAGACTGCCTTTCAAGTTGGCGTTCGGATTCTTCTTATAATAATAAACAAGTACAATGGCCGGAATACAGAGCAAGTTCAGCAAGTGTACACCGATGCTCAAACCGGTCAGGTAAGCAATCAGAATCAGCCAGCGGTCGCTATGAGGCTCGTTAGCCACATTTTCCCATTTCAGAATCAGCCAGAATACCACCGCTGTGAAAAGACTGGAGAAAGCATATACCTCGCCTTCTACGGCGCTGAACCAGAATGTATCACTCCAAGTGTAGGCCAATGCACCCACCAAGCCCGAACCCATGATGGTGATAAGCTTGCCGAGACTCATCTCGTTGTCATTCGGACATACGAGTTTCTTGACCAAGTGCGTGATGCTCCAGAAAAGGAACAGGATACAAGCGGCACTCATCAAGGCATTCATGATGTTCACCCAGTAGGCCACTTGGGTAGGATCACTGGCAAATTGGCTGAATAAATTGGCTACGAGCATGAAGAAGGGTGCGCCGGGAGGGTGTCCTACTTCAAGTTTATATCCGGTCGTGATAAACTCCGGGCAATCCCAAAAGCTGGCGGTGGGTTCAACGGTCGAGCAATAAGTGATAGCCGCAACCAAGAAAGCGAACCAACCCATCAGATTGTTCACAAGTTTGTACTGTTTCATGAAATCAATTTAGTTCGTTAACGTTCAATGGGCGCAAAGATACAAAATTAAAATGATTCAACGGTTGTATTGGTGTTATTTAGTGTTATATCAGAACTCTCAACGAAAGGATTTTGTTCATTCCTCCTCGCCCGATAGAAAAAGCTGAAGAGCTTTTCAAAATACCCTTTCATCTGTCGAAAAATTCTCTTTGGAGAATGAATTAATTCTCTTTGGAGAACAAGGCAACTTTCTTTGGAGAACGAAACGTTTCTCTTTGACGTTTTTTGGCCTGGATGTTCAACCGAATATTCTTTTTATTATCTTTGCAGTGTTGGAATCCTTAAAATTCATCATCATTATGACTTTGCAACAATTGGAATATATCTTAGCCGTAGACCGTTGCCGTCATTTCGGACGTGCCGCCGATGCTTGTAACGTTACCCAACCTACGTTGAGTGCCATGATAGGTAAGTTGGAAGAAGAATTGAATGCGAAGCTGTTCGACCGTAATCGTCAGCCGATTTGTCCTACCCCTGTGGGAGAGCAAGTGATTCGACAAGCGAAGGAAGTGCTGGAGCAGACGAACAGAATCAAAGACTTGGTAGAAGAGGAAAAACATTCGCTGGAAGGCACCTTCCGGGTAGGGATTCTGCCGACCATCGCCCCTTATTTGCTGCCTCGCTTCTTTCCTCAGCTCATGAAGAAATATCCGGAGATGGATATTCGGGTACGTGAAATGAAGACGCACGAAATCAAGGAGGCATTGTTGCAAGGAGACATAGACGCAGGCATTTTGGCAACCATCGAAGGATTGGAAGAATATAGTCAGTTGCCTTTATTCTATGAAAAATATGTGGGCTATGTGTCTCGCGAAGATGCTTTGTTTCATAAGGAAGTGATTCGTACATCCGACATCGCCGGAAGTCGGGAACTTTGGCTTTTGGACGAGGGACATTGTTTCCGCGACCAAATGGTGCGTTTCTGTCAGATGAAATCCTCACAAACCAGTCAGCTGGCTTATAACTTAGGAAGCATGGAGACTTTTATGCGTATGGTAGAAAGTGGAAAAGGAATCACCTTTATTCCGGCGTTGGCAGCCATGCAATTAAGTGAAAGTCAACAGGAATTAGTGCGTGAGTTTGCCATCCCTGTGCCTACTCGCCAGCTGTTGCTCATTACGAATCGCAATTTCATCCGTCAGACATTGTTGGAAGTTATCGTGAAAGAGATTCAGGCTTCTGTGCCGAAAGATATGCTAAAGCTAAAAGCTGGTCAATCGTTGGTTTAATAATTGATAATAAATGATTTAACAAGCATTATAGATAGTGTCTATTGCCCCATAAAACCATTCAATCGGATTTCTTGTTTTAATCAGGAATTTTGCTATATTTTTGTGGCAGAAAAAGAAAACAAGTAATAACCATTAAAACAAGAAACGATTATGACACCTATTATTAATGCACAACTCCCGGAATTCAACGTACAAGCGTATCACAATGGTAATTTTACCACAGTAAGTAGCGAAGATGTAAAAGGCAAGTGGGCTATTTTCTTCTTTTATCCGGCCGACTTTACATTTGTATGTCCTACCGAACTGGTCGACTTGGCCAGCAAGTACGAACAGCTGAAAGGCATGGGTGTAGAAGTATATTCCGTCAGCACAGACTCTCACTTTGTTCACAAGGCATGGCACGATGCATCTGAAAGCATCCGCAAAATCAACTATCCGATGTTGGCCGATCCGACTGGCGTTTTGAGTCGTGGCTTTGGCGTGATGATTGAAGAAGACGGCATGGCTTATCGTGGCACGTTCCTCGTAAATCCGGAAGGTAAGATTAAGATTGCCGAAATCCAAGACAACAGCATTGGCCGTAATGCCGATGAACTTGTTCGCAAAGTAGAAGCTGCTCTCTTCGTTGCCAACCACCCGGGCGAAGTTTGTCCGGCCAAGTGGAAGCAAGGCGCTGAAACGTTGAAGCCAAGCATTGACCTCGTAGGAAAAATCTGATAATTTCATTTCACCACAGAGTACACGGAGTTTTACTGAAAATAAACAAGCTCCGTGGAACTCAGTGAAACTCCGTGGTGAATCTTCATCTTCACTAAAAAGAATTACTATTATGTTAGACACTTCTATCCTCCAACAAGTAACTGAAATCTTCCGCAATCTGGAAGCCGATTATACATTCCGTATCAGCTATGCTCCTCTGCGCGAGGAAAGCAGTCAGCTGATAGAGTTTCTGACCGATTTTGCAAGCACTTCTCCGCGTCTGAAAGTAGAGAAACAGGAAGCCGAAGGCGATGCTCTTTCCTTCATACTGCTGAAGAACGGAAAAGAGACAGGCATCACTTTCCGAGGAATCCCCAATGGCCATGAGTTTACCTCTTTGTTGCTGGCTGTGCTGAATGCCGATGGAAAGGGAAAGAACTTGCCCGATGAAGGAATTACTCGTCGTATCCAGGCATTGAAAGGCGACATCCGCTTGCAGACATACGTATCGCTAACTTGCACCAACTGTCCTGATGTTGTGCAAACATTGAACATCATGGCTTTGTTGAATCCATGCATCCGCCATGAAATGATAGACGGAGCCCTCTTTCAAGCCGAAGTCGACAAGTTGGGTGTGCAAGCCGTTCCTTCCGTCTTTGCCGAAGGAAAATTGATTCATGTCGGTCGAGGCTCGTTGAGTGAACTGTTGGAGAAATTAGAAGAAGCCTACCCGTCTTCCGGAGAAACTGAAAATGTGGAGACTACCCCTATTTGCCGAACTTTCGATGTGTTGGTCTTGGGTGGAGGTCCTGCCGGAGCCTCAGCAGCCATCTATTCGGCACGCAAAGGTTTGAAAGTAGCCATGATTGCCGAACGTATCGGTGGACAAGTCAAGGAAACCGTTGGAATAGAAAACCTTATCTCCGTTCCTTACACCACCGGAAATCAGTTGGCCGACAATCTTCGCACACATCTTACACACTATCCGATTGAGTTGTTTGAAAACCGACGGATAGAGTCAACGGAATTGAAGGGAAAGGAAAAGCAAATCATCGTCAAAGGTGGTGAAACATTCACAGCTCCAGCAGTCATCATTGCCACAGGAGCCGGTTGGAGACGCTTGAACGTGGAAGGCGAAGCCGAATACATCGGCCGGGGAGTGGCCTTCTGTCCGCATTGCGATGGACCTTTCTATGCCGGCAAGGAAGTAGCAGTCGTTGGGGGTGGAAACTCAGGCATTGAAGCAGCCATCGACTTAGCAGGTATTTGTAAGAAAGTTACGGTCATTGAATTTATGGATACACTAAAAGCCGACCAAGTATTACAAGACAAGGCTCGTAGCCTGACCAATGTAGAAATCCTTACTTCAACACAGACAACAAAAGTGGTGGGCAATGGGGAAAAGTTGACAGCCCTTCGGCTAAAGAATCGCCAAACCGAGGAAGAACAGGAACTTTCATTAGACGGTGTGTTTGTACAGATTGGCCTAAGTGCCAATAGTCAACCATTCTGCAACGAATTGGAAACAACACGCATCGGAGAAATCGTGATAGATGCCCATTGCCGTACCAATGTGCCGGGGGTATATGCCGCCGGAGATGTTTCCTCTGTACCTTACAAGCAGATTATCATTGCTATGGGCGAAGGAGCCAAAGCAGCTCTCTCCGCTTTCGACGACAGAGTGAGAGGGATAGTTGGTTAATGTTTCAACGCCTCGGCCACCCGAATCATCTCTTTGCTCCAGTCATAGCTTAACGGATTGATAGAAACGATGGTAACGCCCAATTCATCAGCGATGAGTTGGGCATTTCTTTGGTCGAACTCCTGCTGTACAAAGATGGTGCGTGCTTTTTCCTTTCGACAAGTTTCAATTAAGGCTTTCAGTTGGGCTGGAGAAGGTTCCTTTCCTCCTTCCTCAATGCT
>JAFTSK010000109.1 GCA_017467385.1 Bacteroidaceae bacterium | reverse complement strand
AGTTCCCGGTACTGATTTCATGCCGCTACAGGTAGAGTATAAAGAAAAATATTCAGCATTCGGACGTTTCCCGGGTGGCTTTACCAAGAGAGAAGGCAAGGCTTCAGATTATGAAATCCTTACTTGCCGTTTGGTAGACCGTGCTTTGCGTCCGTTATTTCCAGATAACTTCCACGCAGAAGTTTATGTAAACATCATCCTTTTCTCGGCAGACGGTGTAGATATGCCGGATGCTTTGGCTGGTTTGGCTGCTTCAGCAGCTCTTGCTGTTTCTGATATTCCGTTCAACGGTCCTATTTCAGAAGTACGTGTAGCCCGCATCGACGGCCAGTTCGTTATCAATCCTACCTTTGAACAACTTGAAAAGGCCGATATGGACTTGATGGTTGCCGCTACCTACGAAAACATCATGATGGTAGAAAGTGAAATGGACGAAGTTAGCGAACAAGACTTGCTCGAAGCATTGAAGACTGCTCACGAAGCTATCAAAGTTCACTGCAAGGCTCAGATGGAATTGATGGAAGAAGTGGGTTCTACTGTAAAGCGTGAATACTGCCACGAAGAAAACGATGAAGAACTTCGCAAAGCTGTTCACGATGCTTGCTACGACAAGGCTTACGCTATCGCCGCATCAGGCAACCGCAACAAGCACGAACGCGGAGAAGCATTTGAAGCAATTCGTGAAGAGTTCAAGGCTCAATATACAGAAGAAGAATTGGAAGAAAAGGCTGCACTTATCGACCGTTACTACCACGATGTAGAAAAGGAAGCCATGCGTCGTTGCATCCTCGACGAAGGCAAGCGTCTTGACGGCCGTCAGACAACTGAAATTCGTCCTATCTGGTGTGAAGTGAATCCATTGCCAGGTCCTCACGGCTCATCTATCTTTACTCGTGGTGAAACTCAATCATTGAGTACAGTAACATTGGGTACCAAGTTGGATGAAAAGACCGTTGATGATGTACTTGACCAACACAAGGAACGTTTCTTGTTGCACTACAACTTCCCTCCGTTCTCTACAGGTGAAGCAAAGGCACAACGTGGCGTAGGTCGTCGCGAAATCGGTCATGGTCACTTGGCATGGCGTGCATTGAAGGGCATGATTCCTGCTGACTATCCTTATACTATCCGCGTAATGTCAGACATCCTTGAATCAAACGGTTCTTCTTCTATGGCTACCGTTTGTGCAGGTACTTTGGCGTTGATGGACGCAGGTGTTCCAATGAAGAAGCCGGTATCCGGTATTGCTATGGGACTTATCAAGAACGCAGGCGAAGACAAGTATGCTGTATTGTCGGACATCCTCGGCGATGAAGACCACTTGGGTGACATGGACTTCAAGGTAACAGGTACTAAAGACGGTATCACTGCTACTCAGATGGATATTAAGGTAGACGGTTTGTCATACGACATTCTTGAAAAGGCATTGCTTCAGGCAAAGGCCGGTCGTGAACACATCTTGAACAAGTTGACAGAATGTATCGCTGAACCACGTCCTGAATTGAAACCGCATGCTCCACGCATCGAAACAATGACTATTCCTAAGGAATTCATCGGTGCTGTGATTGGCCCGGGCGGAAAGATTATTCAGGGTATGCAGGAAGAAACCGGCGCTACTATTACTATTGAAGAAATAGACAATGTAGGCCGCATCGAAATTTCAGGTACTTGCAAGCAGAGCATCGACGATGCTATCCGCATGATCAAGGCTATCGTAGCTGTTCCGGAAGTGGGCGAAGTGTACAAGGGTAAGGTTCGTTCGGTAATGCCTTACGGTGTATTCGTAGAATTCTTGCCGGGCAAGGACGGTTTGCTCCACATCTCTGAAATCGACTGGAAGCGTCTCGAAACGATCGAAGAAGCTGGTTTGAAGGAAGGCGATGAAGTTGACGTGAAGTTGCTCGACATCGATCCTAAGACCGGTAAGTTCAAACTCTCACGCAAGGTTTTGTTCCCAAAACCGGAAAGAGCTGAAAAGCCGGAACGTCCTGAAAGAAGAGAAAAGAAACAACAGAACTAAGAAATCTTTTCAGATATAAAGGGAATGGCTGTTGCACTTGTTGCAACGGCCATTTTTCTTGTTACACAAAAAAAAGTTGCAATGATGATGCAAGATTTGAGCAATCCTTGCGTTTATAAAGTGAACAAAAACATCTAACTAATATGAATAAAATAAAACTGACTTGGAGCATGCTCCTATTGACCATCGCCTCTTTCGTTCTACCATCTTGCTTGGACGACGAAGACGAAGTAGTAACTTCTATTTACCCGAATGCACTCGTAACCTTGAAGACACACCCTACCGAGGGATTCTATCTACAATTAGATGATTCGACTACATTGGTACCAACCAACCTCACATCGTCTCCTTATGGCGACAAGGAAGTCCGGGCTTTTGTGAATTTCACAGAAGAATCAAACAACAGAAGCAACCGCACATACGATGTTCATGTGAATTGGATAGATACGATTCGTACCAAGGCAATGGACATCAATTTGGGCGAAGCAGGCAATGTAACGACTTATGGAAATGATCCGGTGGAAATCGTCAACAGTTGGGAAACCGTAGCCGAAGACGGATACTTGACACTCCGTTTCCGTACCTATTTCTCTATGGGAGTAACGCATAGCCTCCACTTGGTAAAGGGAGAAAATCCGTATGAAGTCATCCTTCATCACAATGCTTATGGCGATACCTACGGAAAAACAGCCGACGGAATCATTGCTTTCCGTCTGAATGAGTTACCCGACACCGACGAAGAAACCGTAGAACTTACCTTGAAGTGGAACTCGTTCAGCGGAGAGAAATCGGCTAAATTCAACTATCGCCCTCGTCCTTAACATCCCGCATGATTCTTCTCTGGAAAGATAAGGAGCAACACATGTTGAGCTTGTTCAAAAAAGGCGATACCCAAGCCATAAACAAGCTCTACACAGAATACGCAGATTACTTGACCGGCGTATGCGCTCGTTATATTTCCGATGAAGAATCCCTGAAGGACGTTCTACAAGAAAGCTTTATCAAGATTTTCACGAAAATCAATCAATTCGAGTATCGAGGGGAAGGTTCGTTGAAGGCTTGGATGACCTCAATCGCCGTCAACGAGGCTTTGTCTCATCTTCGGTCGACAAAGGAACTAAACATTCCTCTTTACGATTCCGATTTGGCTGATTTCCCTGATGAAGAACCGGATGTAGAAGATATTGACACAGAAACCTTATTTTCTTTCATCCAACAACTTCCTGCCGGATACCGAACGGTATTCAATCTTTTTGTCATGGAAGAGAAAAGCCACAAGGAAATTGCCGAAATCCTTCACATCAAACCCAGCACTTCTGCTTCCCAATTCTTACGGGCAAAGAAGTTATTGGCAGAAATGATTCGAGATTATAAACATCAAACGGAGAACAGATGAACAATAAATGGAACAAAGACATACATAACCGATTGAAGGACTTTCCTAAGAAAGCCCCGGAAGGTCTGTTGGACGACATCAAGCAAGAAATGGCTCGTCGCGGCTTCACTACAGTTCCCGTTTCAAACGGACATCAAAGTCATTACCGCCCGATAATATACCGTATTGCCGCTGTTGCCGCAGTCTTCCTATTGATATTCGGTTTCGGCTATCAATGGTTCAATCGTCCGATTAGTCCGATTCAGGAAGCAAGGACAATCACTCAACCCATGCAAAAGGAGCCAACAATAACTGATATTCAAGAAGCAGCAGTCAGCCCTTTGGCTCAGATCTCCACAACCAACACGTCTAAAATAACAACCATCACCCCTTCGAGAACCATTCAGATGGAAGAACAGCCGGAAGCAACGGATACGGTTTCCCAACCTTTACCCACTGAAGAGGAGAAACCAATCTCTCCACAACCGTCTATTCGGAAAGCATCGACGAAGGTTTACCCATCCAACCAATTAGCCTATGCCACTCGCAAGAAAGGGGCTTCTTTCTCCACCGGTGTGTATTACTCCGGAGTGATTACTCCTGAGAACCGGAGTTTTCTACATTCAGCAAATAAAGGACTTCTAATGTCAGAACCAACCGCAGACATCTTTGGAGAGAATCAAGCGGATATGCTCCTCCCATTGGAAGGCCCTCTGAAGGAAGAAGTACGACATCGGCTACCCATCAAGATAGGTATATCTGTTCGTTATAACATCCAGGAAAGATGGAGTTTGCAAAGCGGTTTGATTTACAGTTATCTATCATCCGATTTTTCTCAAAGCAACCAACGAATTTCTTATCAGACAACACAAAGACTACATTATATAGGAATACCTCTGCAATTGGGGTATCAGATTGCTGAAGGCAAACGCTTCAAGAGCTACCTTTCTGCCGGCGGACAAATAGAAAGACAGATAAACGGGAAAGCTACGACCGACTATTCCGTAAACAACAAACATCAAAGTTCGTCCACTCAGAAAGTTAGCAACAAACGATTGTTGTTCTCTGCATTGGCTTCCATTGGAGCCGAGTATATGTTGGGAAAAGGACTTAGTCTATATGCCGAGCCGGGCATTCATTACTATTTCAAGAATGGGAATGGACTCCAAACTTACTACAACGAACAACCACTAAACTTCAACATCACTTTAGGATTCCGATTTCATTGGAAAAAGTAAAAAGATGTGCATGGTTTAAATACTATTCACTTAGGAAACAGAACAAAATGAAGCGAAGAGTCTCGGTAGCATCAAGTGATGCGTTACCGATATCTTTCGCTTCGTAAAGCCACTTCAAAATAATTGATAAAAAAGAATTAACTCCATTCCATTTCCGCTTTTATCTTTGCTTGTACTTCATCAAATCTATCAAAGCCTGTCAACCATTCTGGCAAATCTTTATTTATCCATCCCAACAAAAGCAACAGTTCGCTATGGATTTCCTGTACCCGACGAAGATTCCAACAAATTGATTCATTATGAAACACTCTGTTTCTGAACGCACGAAATCTATTAAGAGGAGCTGAGACATTCTTTCTTTGACGTTCCTTTTTGGGCAAATATGGAAAAGCTCGACGCAAATCCTTCCAAAGCAAGCGTTCATATTCTGCATTTAGCAGAGATACCCAAAATCCTAAAGTCAACTCCGCTATAATTTTTGAAGGTGTTATCTGCTCATGTCTTCCCGCTATTTGCTTGGAGGCCTGCGTTACATATCTGTTCAAGTTTGTAAGTCCCGGTATATTTGGAAATATCGCATACCAATCCTCACGCCCTGTCATAGTTTCCAGTTCACGACTCAATGCATTACGCAAAGCAACTTCCAACACAGAAAGTGAAGTATAAAAAGCCTCGGTCAACTGAATGTTCGATTGATAATGCCTGATAGCCTTATCCTCATCATTCGGATACAAGGCAAAATATCGTTCCATTCGCTTGTTAGAGAAAACTTTTTCAAAGAATCTTTTGTTGTATTCCATAAATATAGTATTTTTGCAATGCAGTCCCGGGCGTTCCTCTCCCAGTATTCAGATGCTGGTGATGAATCCGGGTTTTTTATTTTATGTGCAAAGGTAATATTATTCCGTATATTCACCTACTGTATCACTAAAATTACACAAAAAAGAGCCTAATGCCAAAGAAGAAAAAGGCACAATCAAAGTAAATTTTACTTCTACACTTGCTTCATTTGTCAGTTGAGTATGTTAATACTCTTGTCGGACACTCATAACTCCTGCCCGACATAGGAGGTTATTGAGCAGACAGCAAACTAACGCTGCCTGCCCAATAATTGATTATTCCGTTGCCACCTGCACCAAAGCCAGTGAGCCGTCTTCGAGTTGCTGCACTTCGTAGCCGTCTACCAACGACACAAATTTGGATGCATCAAGGTCAATACCCTCGCCGGGGATGGCAAAGATGCCGTTATTCTTGGTTATTGCAGCTTCACTCGTATAAATGCGCCACGTACCGGTTGTAGGCTGAGTATTCAGCGTAACGGGAACGTATGCTCCTATTTCACCACAAGAACCGCCCGTCAGCGTAGGAGTTCCAGAAATGGTGATTTCCTGTATTCTTCCGGCTTTCAGAGAGATGGTATATCGGTGAATAATGTTTCATTCTCTT
>JAFTSK010000108.1 GCA_017467385.1 Bacteroidaceae bacterium | reverse complement strand
GTATGTTTGAGGGCTTCTACCCTACCCGAAGGCAATTCGAGCAAACAAACAGACTTACATCGAGAGACTTGCCCTCTTTCCAAATAAAAATCGGCATGATACATCCCCCCTCCTTTAAAGTTCCATTCCATTTTTCCAACAGTTATTTTCTCACTTCCATAGTGGATGGGCGTGTTGCCATACTTGACCAACCGGCCTTTGTCGTCATACTTCAACTCCCACATTTGCTTGGCTTCTCCTTTCAAATCGACCACCTTCGACAAATACACTTCATCCGTCGGCCGAGTGCATCCGACTCCCCAGACTACTCCAAGCATTAATAATAAATAATGTGTCATCCGATGTTTCATATCCTTTGTTTTTAATTAAGAATTATAGAGTAAACAAAAAGCGGTGGGAAATTGTTTTCAGGTTTTATCCTTTTTTTTGAAAAAGTTGCTTTACTTTTTTAAATAGATGAAGAACTTTTGAGAAAAAGATGAAGAGGTTTTGAAAAAAGCTCATAGAAAATGTTGTTTTCAGCCAACTTTTTTTGCCCTTTTGGGGAAATATAACAATTCCAATGTGTGTAAATCGCACGATTCAACTATCTTTGCAGGAATAAATCCAAACAGATGAAAAAATACTTTACATATTTTATATTATCCCTTTCGGCTATATGCTTTCTTTCTTCGTGTGGAGAAGATAGAAGCGGCGAATTTTACGCCCTCATCGAAGACCGAATGTGGATTGAGGAAACCATGCAGGAACATTATTTGTGGTATGCCGACATGCCTGTGATAGAAAACGAATCGGACTATTTCAAGGAAGCAGGCACTTTCTTCAAAAACCTTTTGTCGAAAAATGCGCTGAACAACAAAGGCGACAAATATTCTTACATGGAGCAAACCACCGTCGAAACGGAGTCTAAGGCGATTACTCTGAAACGGGAGTCGACTTACGGCATTGAGTTTGAATTGCGTAGTGATCCGTTGCAGACCACCACACATACCTACGCCCATGTGTTGTATGTCTTGCCCGATTCTCCGGCCGAGGAAGCAGGCATCCAACGAGGCGATTGGATTACTTCCATCAACAAGGCTAAAATCACTTCGGACAACTATGCGTTGCTTCAAACAGGCAACGGAGTGATTCTTTCCCGAAGCCAAATTGTGGACACAGAAGAAGGATTGGCTTGGCAAACCGGAGACACGATAAGTTTGCCAACTTCCATTCAGATGGAAATCAATCCGTTCTTCTTGGATAGCATCTACGAAGTGAATGGACAGAAGATTGCTTACCTTGTTTATAATGAGTTTGCAACAGGTCCTCAAAATGAGCCGGCCGACAACACGTATAATGAAAAGCTAAAACAACTTTTTAGTCGTTTCAAAACCCAGGCTCCGGATGCGTTCATCCTTGACTTGCGCTACAATCCGGGGGGCTATCTGCAATGCGCCCAAGCATTGGGAAGTGTCCTTGCCCCTGCTTCAGCGTTGGATAAAGACTTTATCAAACTGACCTTCAATGATAAGACAACTCCCCAAACTCAGCATTATCCGTTTGATGTACAATACGCCGAAGCCAATCTCAATTTAGAGAAAATCTATATCCTCACAAGTGGTTATACCGCCTCGGCTTCCGAAGCTCTCATCAATTGTTTGAAGCCTTACTTGGGAGAAGAAAATGTCATCACCATCGGCCAACAAACGGAAGGCAAGAATGTAGCCATGACTTCTTATACAAACGAAATCTATGGATATACTTTGTGGCCTGTGGTGGCATACGTGTTCAATGCCAATGACGAAGGAGATTACAACGATGGAATAGCTCCTCAATATTCGTTGAATGAAAACGATTACGTGCATTGGTTCCCTTTGGGAGACACACGCGAACTATTGCTTAAAAATGCTTTATCATTAATCACAACAGGCAACTTGCCGGATTATACTCCCCAGACAACTCAAAAGGAAGCTGCTTATAGCAGTCTCTCCCAACGAAGTTTCCGAGGAGTACGAATCCCATAAAAAGAACAGATTTAAACCTACATTATATGCAAACATCCGATAGCATCATCATCATACCCACCTACAACGAAAAAGAAAACATCGAGAACATCATTCGAGCCGTTTTCGCGTTGGAAAAGGTCTTTCACATCTTGATTATAGAAGACAATTCTCCTGACGGAACGGCCGAGATTGTCCGCAAGATGCAACAAGAGTTCCCGGAACGGCTCTTCATGATTGAACGTAAGGGAAAATTAGGATTGGGAACAGCCTACATCGCCGGATTCAAATGGGCAATTGCCCACCAATATGATTATGTATTTGAGATGGATGCAGACTTCAGCCATGCTCCGAAAGACCTTCCTCGCCTTTACAACAAATGTGCAGAAGAAGGCTATGACGTAGCCATCGGTTCGCGTTATGTCAGTGGAGTAAATGTAGTCAACTGGCCGATGGGACGCGTCTTGATGTCGTACTTTGCTTCCAAGTATGTACGTTTCATCACAGGTCTCCCCATTCATGACACAACGGCCGGATTCAAATGCTATCGCCGTCAAGTCTTGGAAACGATTGATTTAGACAAGATTCGTTTCAAGGGCTATGCCTTCCAGATAGAAATGAAGTTTACCGCCTACCAATGCGGATTCAAGATAGCCGAAGTGCCTGTCATCTTTGTCAACCGAGAATTAGGCACTTCCAAGATGAACACCAGTATTTTTGGAGAAGCTGTGTTCGGAGTTATTCAACTTAAAATAAACAGTTGGTTTCACAAATATCCACAAAAAGCCTAAAACGATGAAAAGAACATGGATTAAAAACGCACGAATCGTCAATGAAGGACAAACGTTCAATGGTTCAGTGGTCATTGAAGACGAATTCATTGCAGAGATATTAAAAGCAGAAGAAACCCCGACCATTCCTTGTGAGGACATCATAGATGCACAGGGAGATTATCTTTTGCCCGGAGTGATTGATGACCATGTGCATTTTCGTGATCCCGGTTTGACACACAAAGCCGACATACATACAGAAAGTATGGCGGCGGCCGCCGGAGGTGTAACCAGCTACATGGATATGCCGAACACCAACCCGCAGACCACCACCTTAGAGGCTTTGGAAAACAAATTCCAGGATGCGGCCAACAAAAGCATTGTAAACTACTCGTTTTACTTTGGAGCCACCAACGACAATGCCAACTTGTTGCCTTTGTTGGACAAGCAACGTGTTTGTGGTGTCAAACTGTTCATGGGTTCAAGTACGGGAAACATGTTGGTAGACCAATTGGATACGCTGAAAAATATTTTTGCCCATGCAGGTATGCTCATCGCCACCCATTGTGAAGACCAACATATCATCAGCGCCAACACAGCTCTATACAAAGAGAAATATGGCGAAGATCCGGACGTGAAATATCATCCAGAAATCCGCAATGAAGAAGCTTGCTATCAATCTTCGGCTTTGGCTGTACAGTTGGCAAAGGAAACCGGTGCGCGTTTGCACATCATGCACATCAGCACAGCAAAAGAATTGGAATTGTTAGAGAACAAGCCTATTTCTGAAAAACGGATTACGGCCGAAGCTTGTGTTTCTCACTTGTTCTTCTGCGACAAGGATTATGAGACATTCGGTTCACGCATCAAGTGTAATCCGGCCATCAAGACAGAAGCCGACCGAGATGCTTTACGGTCTGCCCTTACCACCAACACATTGGATGTGATTGGCACAGACCACGCCCCTCACTTGTTGAGTGAAAAACAAGGGGGAGCTTTGAAAGCTGTTTCGGGGATGCCTACGCTTCAGTTCTCTTTGACGGCCGTTATGGAATTGGTTCGCGAAGGCTTGCTTAGCATCGAGCAGTTGGTGCAAAAGATGTGTCATGCTCCGGCCACTCTCTACCAAATAGAGAAGCGAGGATTTATCCGAGAAGGCTACAAAGCCGACCTTGTATTAGTCAATCCTCAAACTCAGTGGACGGTCGACAAAGGATGTATCTTGAGCAAATGCGGCTGGAGTCCGATGGAAGGACAAACATTCCATGCCAAAGTAGAAAAGACTTTCGTCAACGGACATTTGGTGTACAACGGAACTCAGGTGGATGCAACCCACAGAGGACAAGAATTGCGTTTTGACCGATGATTATCCATTATCACATCCATGAAGTAAGTGAATACATCAATTGGATTTACTTCTTTCACGCTTGGGGCTTTCAACCTCGATATGCCACCATTGCACAGATTCATGGCTGTGATTCTTGTCGGGCTTTATGGCTGGCTAACTTCCCGGAGAATGAACGAAGCAAAGCCGCCGAAGCCATGCAGCTCTTTAAGGAAGCCAATCGGATGCTTTGCCAATTGGATGAAAAGTTTTATACGCATGGACTTTTCCGCCTATTGGATGCCAACAGCGAAGGAGACGATTTGTGGTTAGAAGGAAGACGCTTTCCGCTATTGCGCCAACAAACAGCCAAAGAGGGAGAGCCGTATTTATGTTTAAGTGATTTTGTACGCCCGCTTTCACAAGGGATAAAAGACAGAATCGGACTTTTTGCTACGACCGTAGATACAACGATGGAAAGCCTTTACGCCCACGACAACTATCAACAGTTGTTGGTGCAAACGTTGGCCGACCGATTGGCAGAAGCAACGGCCGAGAAGATGCACGAATCCATCCGAAAAGAGTTCTGGGGATATGCACCTCATGAACAACTGACCATGACTCAACTGCATAACGAGGAATTTCAAGGCATTCGACCGGCTGTGGGCTATCCTTCCCTCCCCGACCAATCGGTCAACTTCCTCTTGGATGAGTTATTAGACATGAAACAAATAGGCATCCAACTGACTGAGAACGGCATGATGCAACCCCATGCTTCTGTCAGCGGCTTGATGTTGGCGCATCCAAAGGCCTGCTATTTCTCCGTAGGCAAGATAGACGAACAACAATTAGAGAGCTATGCCTCACGCAGAGGGATGAACATCGAAGAGATGCGAAAATTTTTAGGAGCTAACCTTTAAACGAAAATAACATGAGACTTATCATAGAATTATTTCTGATTTTCCTTGTATTAATCGGACTGACTGATGGATATATTTACCACAAATACGTCCGTCATTGGAAATCTGTTTGGGCTAAACGTATTTACTGGATTCCGAGTATTTGTTTGCTGATAGCCATGTGCATCATCTTCTGGGGCTTTGAACCCAAGCCGGAACCTATGAGCAGATTCTGTTCGTTCTTGGTGGTGTTCCTCTGTATACAGTTGCCTAAAGCCATTTTCACATTGCTTTCTCTCTTACTTCGTCCGTTGGCTAAAGCGATTCATCGACATTTTTATGAAACCACGATTGCTTGCTCCATCGCTTTGTTTACGATGGGCTATCTCATATATGGAGCCACAGAAGGCATCCGACATTTTCAAGTCAAGGAAGTAACCATTCAGTCGGATGATGTTCCCGAAGGCTTCAACGGCTATCGAATCATCCAACTTTCGGACATGCACCTCGGAAGTTGGAACGGAGACACCCAAGCCATGCAAAAGGCAGTCCAACTCATCAATGAACAAAAGGCTGACCTCATTGTCTTTACCGGTGACTTGGTGAACAACTTGGCCGATGAAGTGAATGATTTCATGCCTTTGCTTTCACAACTGAAAGCCAAAGACGGTGTGTATTCAGTCTTAGGCAACCACGACTATTCCATGTACATCAAGTGGGAAAACGAAGCGGACAGAATAGCCAACCTCGACAGTCTGAAAGCCAAAGAAGCCCAAATGGGTTGGCAGCTATTGAACAATCGGCATGTCAAACTTTATCAAGCAGGAGACAGCATTGCCTTGATAGGTGTAGAAAACAGCGGTCGTCCTCCCTTCCCCGACTTTGCCCACCTGGATGAAGCAATGCAAGGCACAGAAGGGATGTTTAAGATTCTTTTGAGTCATGATCCTACGCATTGGAGACGGGAAGTGCTTCCGAAGACCGACATCCAACTGATGTTGGCCGGACACACCCATGCCATGCAAACAAAGATTTTTGGATTCAGCCCGGCTCAATTCATTTATCCGGAAAACGACGGACTTTATCAGGAAGAGGAACAAATGCTCTATGTCAACATCGGATTGGGGCATCTCATGTTCCCCATGCGCTTGGGAGCTTGGCCGGAAATTACTTTGTTTACTTTAAGAAACTGACATTTTAGCCATGAAAATTATTCCATTCCTCGCTTTTATAGGTTAATTTTACTTTTTCTTTGTTCTTTAAACCTGATTATTACTATTTTTGCTCAAAGCTAAAAGATTATGAAAGCACTGTATCTCATATACCAACTTTTCATCGCCTTACCTATATTATTGGTCTTAACGCTGCTTACGGCCATTGTAACCATCATCGGCTCTTGTTTCAATGCACATATCTGGGGGTATTATCCCGGGAAAATATGGTCTATCCTTTTCTGTTACGTCTTATTGATTCCAGTAAAAGTGAAACGAAATGCCAACGTTAAGAAAAGAACTTCCTACGTGTTTGTAGCCAATCATCAAGGTTCTTTCGACATCTTTCTGATTTATGGCTTCTTAGGACGTAACTTCAAGTGGATGATGAAGAAGAGCTTGCGCAAAATGCCTTTCGTGGGCAAGGCTTGCGAATCGGCCGGACACATCTTCGTAGACAAGTCAGGACCAAAGAAGATTTATGCCACCATCCAGCATGCCAGAGGGGTATTGAAAGACGGAACATCATTGGTGGTATTTCCCGAAGGCTCACGAAGTTTTACAGGACACATGGGACAGTTCAAGCGAGGTGCTTTCCAATTGGCCGACGAATTGCAACTTCCGGTAGTTCCTCTGACCATCAGCGGTTCGTTCAATATTCTGCCTCGTAATGGGAAATGGATTAGTTGGCACCCCATGACGCTGACCATCCACGATCCTATTTATCCGCATACGAAAGGAGCCGAGAACATCAGCCGTTTGGTGGAAGAATCTTATAAGGCCATCGAACAAGCCCTACCTGCCGAATATCAAGGAACCGTAGACAATCCCGACCAATAATCTTGCCTCCAAAAGAACATTTTCGCATCTTGGCTTGTTCTAACTTCAAACCATCTTAAAGCCAAGAATTATGACAGAAAGATTACAAAAGGAGCTGAACGAACAGATTACCGCCGAGTTATGGTCGGCCAATCTTTATTTATCCATGTCCTTTTACATGCAAAAGGAAGGCTACGAAGGCTTTGCACATTGGATGAAGAAGCAATCGGAAGAAGAGATAGAGCATGCTTGCAAAATCGCTTTATACATGATTGCTCGTGGAAAAACGCCCAAGATAGACAAGATTGATGTCGTACCGCAGAGTTGGAAAGGCATCCTCGAAGTCTTTGAGGATACGTACAAGCACGAGAAGCATGTTTCCCAACTCATCGACCTTCTCATAAAAGTAGCCGCCGAGGAAAAGGATAACGCCACCCAAAACTTTTTGTGGGAATTTGTGCATGAGCAAGTGGAAGAAGAAGCCAGTGCGTTAGGCATTTTGGATAAGTTGAGGAAGACCAACCCCACCGGTTATTTGTTTATCGATGCCCAGCTAAAGAAGCGCTAAAAAGCTTCTAAATGCAACAAAAAATTCTCTTTGGAGAAAAAGTGTTAACACCAAAGCGTTAACACTTTTTCTCCAAAGAGAATTTTTTCAAAGATGAAAAGCTTTTTATGAGACTTGTTTCATCGTCCAACGCTTGCAGTCTCATGTGCCTACGAGACTTGCTTCATTGCCTTGCGAGACTGCAAGCATCAAACGATGAAGCAAGCTTCATTTTGGCACGCTTCAAGGTAGCGATACCAGCACCTTTTATTCCTCTACAATCGTCATTTCATCAATCAAGTGTGAGGCTCCGGCATACTTGTCAATAATGAACAAAGTATAACGGATGTCTACACAAGCGGCACGTTGAAGTTCCGGTTGGTAGGCAATATCGCCGGTCAAGCCTTCATAGTTACGGTCAAAGCCGGTTCCGATGAGTTCTCCTCGTGAGTTGAAGACAGGAGAACCGGAGTTACCTCCCGTATTGTCGGTGCGTGTAACGAAACAGATAGGCATTTCGCCGTTCTCCATTGCATAGCGACCGTAATCCTTGTTATTGTAAAGCTCTTTCAACTTGGCAGGAACCACAAACTCATAATTGTTGGGATCTTCCTTTTCCATTACACCTTTCAGGGTGGTGTAATATTTGTAGGTTGCCCCATCCTTCGGACTGTAACTGCCAATCTTACCGTATGTCAGACGAAGTGTAGAATTGGCATCCGGATAAATCGGCGTTCCTTCGCTTTGCTTCAACTCCATCATGCCTTTTACCCAAGTCTTGTGAGCCAAGTTGTAAGCATCGGTTTCTGCTTTCATGGCATCACTAGTAGCCTTGTAACCTTCCTTGACGGATTGGGCATATTTAATCATGAGGTCGTTTTCAAGTGCTTTGGCGTTGGGCTTGGTAAGGAACTTCTTGAATGCTTCCGGACTGCGGAAGATAGAGGTTTCAAAGCAAGCGTCGACAAATGCTTCAATGTCTCCCTCAAACTCGGTGTCGATGAGTTGGAAGATACTGATTCTTTGTTCCACCGGAATCAACTCTGCATAGGTTTTCAACAATGCTTTGGAAACCTTACGGTCTACATTGGCATCGTAATCCTTGTTGTAAAAACGTTCAAAACCTGCTTTCAAGTCTTCAATGGCTTTCGCCAAATCTACCATCTTGGTAAGGTCAACCTTCTCGTAAACCACTGCTCTTTTCTTGGTTTTGTTAAGGGCGGCAAGCAACTTGTCGGTGGAAGGAATACGATAAAATTCTGTTCCCAACATACAAGCTTCGTAGATAGCTTGCTGGTGATAGATGGCATCCCGACGTTTGGCTACGATGTTGCGAATGGCTTCAAAGGCTTGTTGATACTCATTGTTACCTTGTGCTTTGCCGTAAGCCAACAACTTTTCTTGCTGTTGCTTCTTTGTTTCGAGTACATTCAAGCGTACCAAACCTTCGTTCATACCAATGGCATTCTTCCAGTAGTTGGCCGAAGAAGCATACTTGCTGGCGTATTGGATACGCACCTTATCACTCTTCAACATTTCTTCCAACAGGTTGTCCAAACGGACGGTACGAATGGTTTTACGCATGAAGTTAGTGGTTTCCATACGTTCTTCCACTTCATCGGAAATCATGTAACGCCAGTTACGTCCAGGGAATCCCATCACAAAAGTAAAGTCGTCTTCTTTTACCCCGTTCAAGTTGATGGCAATGTGTTTCTTTACTTTATAAGGTACATTGTTCTCATTATACTCTGCCGGCTGTCCGTCCGGAGTGGCATAGATACGGAAAAGAGAAAAGTCGCCACAATGACGAGGCCACATCCAGTTGTCTGTGTCTGCTCCAAACTTACCGATAGAACTTGGAGGAGCCCCTACCATACGAATGTCCTTGTAAATCGTCTTGATAAACAAATAGTAACGGTTGGCTCCGTAGAAAGGTTTCAGTTCGAGAACGGTAAACGGAGTTACTTCGATGTTCTCCTGCTTGGCGAAACGTTGGGCCACCTTTCCTAAATAAGATGGAGAAAGATAGTTGGTTCCTTCCGGATCTTCGTCCTTAGCCAACTGTTCCGTTACGTATGTCGTAATATCGAGTATCTTATCAATAAAAGTTACTGTCAAGCCTTTACAGGGAAGTTCTTCACTGCGGTTCATAGCCCAGAAACCATCGGTCAGGTAATCATGTTCTACCGAACTGTGTTGCTGGATGTAACCGTATCCGCAATGGTGGTTGGTCAACACAAGTCCTTCAGACGAGATGACTTCACCGGTACATCCACCGCCGAAGTGAACCACTGCATCCTTCAAACTGATATGGTCTGGACAATATACCTGGTCAATACCGATGTCCAAGCCCATCTCGTACATGGTAGCGGCATTCTGCGCCTTCAAGTCGGTCAGCATCCACATACCCTCGTCTGCTTGAGCAGAGAGGGTAGCGAAACTGATAAGTGATAGTAAAAGTGTCTTCTTCATTATTCTACGATTGTCATTTCGTTAATCAAATGGCTGCATCCGCCCAACTTGTCGATGATGAAAAGAACGTAACGGATGTCTACGGCAATACAACGTTGCAAATTGTTGTCGAAGTTGATGTCGCCACTCAAAGACTCCCAGTTACCATCGAATGCACAACCAATCAATTCTCCCTTACCATTGATAACCGGCGAACCAGAGTTACCACCGGTAATATCATTGGTAGTCAAGAAACAAGCAGGCATTTCACCGTTGGCCATTGCATAGCGTCCAAAGTCCTTAGCCTGGTACAACTCTTTCAACTTGGCTGGTACAACAAATTCCGGATTGTTCGGATCTTCCTTTTCCATCACACCCTTCAAGGTAGTGTAATAGTTGTAGTGAACTCCATCTTTCGGATCGTATGACTTTACATTACCGTAAGTCATACGGATGGTAAAGTTGGCATCCGAAGCCTTTGGTTCCGGTGAATACATTTCGCAAAGACCGCGAACGTAGGTCTTATGAAGCTTTTCCATGCCTTCAATAGAAGCCACACGTTCTGCCATCAGCTTGTTACCCAATTCGTACTTGGCTTCTACAAATTGTTTCATCAAGTCGTTTTCAATGGCTTTGACGCTTGGTTTGCTGAGGAACTTTTCAAGGTTGCTTTCGTTGGCAAAGAGAGTGTTGTCATACAAATGGTCTACGTAAGCATTGTAATCTCCTTTGAAGCGGCCGGCAATCGTAGTGTAGAAAGCTGGCAAGTCTTTTGCTTCCACCATTTCGGCGTAAAGCGGAAGAAGCACTTTAGCCACCTTGCGGTCTACTTCATGGTCGTAGTCCTTGTTATGGATATGCTTGAAAGCGGTTCTCAACTTATCCGAGAACTTCTTGATGTCTTCTTTGTTCTTGCTCTTGAGAGCCATTTTCAGACTGTCAAGGTTATTGGAAGGAATCGAAAACTCGATACCGCTACGCAAGATTTCGCTGAAACAAGTCAACTGGTAAAGAATCGGATTGCTCTTTTCGATGATGGCATCGATTTGTGAAACCACCTTCATGTAGTCTTCGTTGTTCTGAACCTTTGCATAGTGAGCAAAACGCTTTTCCTGTTCAGCCTTTGTTTCCAATACCTTGTTGTCTACAATGGCTTTGTTCATACCAATGGAGTTCTTCCAGTAGTTGCTACTTCCGGCATACTTGCTGGCGTATTGGATGCGTACCTTGTCGCTGGCAGCCATTTCTTTCTTCAACACTTCCTGACGTACTCCACGAATACGGATGCGAGGTTCATTAGTAGCTGTCATGCGTTGCTCCACTTCGCTTTGAGTCAAATAACGGCTGGTGCTTCCCGGGAACCCCATAATCATGGCATAATCGCCTTCTTCAATGCCTTTCAAAGAGATAGCCAAGTGCTTCTTTGCTTTCAAAGGCACGTTGTTTGGGCTATAAGCAGCCGGTTCGCCGTTGGCATCGGCATAGATACGGAAGATAGAGAAGTCGCAAGTATGACGAGGCCACATCCAGTTGTCGGTTTCTCCACCAAACTTACCGATAGAACTTGGAGGAGCTGCAACCATACGCACATCCTTGTAAGTCTTCAAGTAAATCAAGTAGAACTTGTTGCCGGCGTAGAAAGGAAGAGCTTGGGCGCTGATACCCGGTTTACCCTTTAAATCCGAATTGTTCAACTCGTTCTTAGCCAATTGGCGAAGGAAATCGTAACCGAATGAATCTTCTTCCTTGATTTCACCGGACGCGATTTTTGCATTTACCTTGTCGGTTACATCAACGATGCGTTCTACAAAACGGAAAGCCAATCCCGGAGTAGGCAACTCTTCTTGACGAGTCTTAGCCCAAAAACCGTCCTTCAAATAGTCATGTTCTACCGAACTGTGTTGCTGGATAGCTCCGTATCCACAATGGTGGTTAGTCAGAATCAATCCGTCCGGAGAGATGATTTCGCCGGTACATCCACCGCCGAAAATACCTACGGCATCCTTCAATGAAACTTGGTTTGGATGATAAATGTCATCGGCTTCCAACAACAAACCCTGAGCTTTCATGCGGTCGATGAGGTGTTGTTCCTGCATCAGTTGGAGCAACCACATACCTTCGTCGGCTTTCGACGGAAGGGATACTGCGCATATCAATGCGAGCAATAAAATTTTAACTGTTTTCATGTAATGGATCTTTTGTTATTTATATTTGTTTGATAATCCCATTTAAGGCACAAAAGTAGAAAAAAAAGGACAATATTCCTCCTTTTTCTCGTACAACTGATAAATAAACGTCTTCTATTTAGTTTTAAATAATGATAAAAAGTTTTTCTTAAAGAATTATACGTTGTATTTTTGTGGCCATGATAAAAAGGGAGATAGAGTTATACATGAATAAGTTATTGTTTTCCATAATATCTTTATTAGCTTTTACATCTTGTTCGTCCGGATATAAGATAGAAGGCAGCTCGTCTGTGCTGAGATTGGATGGCAAGATGTTGTTTGTAAAAGTCCTGCAAGGAAATCAGATGGTCAATATAGACTCTGCGGAGGTTGTTCATGGACTGTTCACAATGGAAGGGGCTGTCGACTCGGTGGTTATCGCTTCTCTGTATATGGACGATGAAAGCATCATGCCATTGGTAGTTGAGCCGGGAGACATCCAGATTCAAATAGACAATGCCAATCTGACAGTTAGCGGAACTCCGTTGAACGACAAGTTATATACCTTTATTAAGAAGAAAGGGGCATTGGACGACCGCGCCTACGAACTGGAACGCCTGGAAAGCCGCATGATTATGGACGGAAAAACACAGGAAGAAATCGCGGAAGAGATGAACAAAGAACGCGAGAAACTCTCTACCGAAATCAACGAACTGGCCAAGACGTTCATCCAAGCCAACTATGAGAATGTGTTAGGGGCAGGTGTATTCCTCATGATGTGCAACGGATTCCCTTATCCGGTCTTGACACCCTTAATCGAAGAAATAGTAAACGAAGGTCCAGACAAATTCAAGAACGACCGCTTAATCAAGAAATATATGGAAGCTGCTCGTGAAAACATGAAGAAGCTTCAAAGCTCCATGTAAGAGGAATCACAACACTTTTTAACAAACCTCTTTACTTCTCCTTCTCCAACTCTTTCGGAATGCGGAAGGCTGTATAGAGTTCTAAAAAGGCAGCGATGGTAAGGCAAAGTATCCATTCATTGTGGCTGGTTACAAACATCAGCACGCCTGCAAAGACCAACAAAGAAGCACCCAAGATTTGCTGACGACGCAAGCGGCGAATGATGAGATTCTTTCCTTCATAACGGTCCATCACTTGCAGGCAAGCAAAGATAATAGCTCCTACCGTATAAATATAAGGAGAAAGCTCCCAACGGGTAATCTGTAACATAGCACCCACCAACAGCATGGTGGCTCCTACCATTTGTATGATATTCAGTCCTTTTTTCATTCTTCAAAAATAAAAATATCTTCGTTCGGTTTCTTCATCAAATACTTCTCCCGAGCAATCTTTTCCAAAGCTTCCGGATTATCCATAATTTCCTTCAACCTTCGGGTATCTTCTTCGTATTGTTCCCTATACTTAGCGATTTCGCTGTTCAGCGTACTGATTTCACGTTTATGCTTGGCACGTTGCATCAAACTATTTTCGTCCAAGAAAATAATCACAACTAAAAATGCCAGAATCGTTATCAGATACTTATGCCGACGGATATAGCTCCAAATTGTCATTAATCTACTCATGGGGAATTGCTTTTACGTTTGCAAAGATAGAAATATTTCATCATTCCTACGAAAAACAACAAGAATTTATGTACATTTGCAGAAGACATCAATGTTAAATAATATCCGCTTATGGAAAACTATATTGTATCGGCGCGGAAATATCGCCCGACAACATTTGATTCGGTAGTAGGACAACGTGCTTTAACGACTACTCTGAAGAATGCCATCACCACAGGCAAGCTGGCTCATGCTTATTTGTTTTGTGGTCCAAGAGGTGTAGGAAAGACTACTTGCGCCCGTATCTTTGCCAAGACAATCAACTGTTTGCACCCGACGCAAGACCATGAAGCTTGCAACGCTTGTGAATCTTGCCAGGCATTCAACGAACAGCGTTCTTATAATATTCATGAACTGGATGCGGCATCCAACAACTCGGTGGACGATATTCGTTCGCTGATAGAACAGGTGCGTATCCCGCCTCAAATCGGTAAATACAAGGTGTACATCATCGACGAGGTACACATGTTATCGCAAGCGGCCTTCAATGCTTTCCTAAAGACATTGGAAGAACCACCTCATCATGCCATCTTTATCTTGGCTACTACGGAAAAGCATAAGATTCTTCCCACCATCCTGAGCCGTTGCCAGATATACGATTTCAATCGCATCAATGTGCAGGACACAGTGGAACATCTGCAATATGTAGCGGGTAAGGAAGGGATTCAGGCCGAAGTGGAAGCATTGAATGTCATTGCTCAGAAAGCCGACGGTGGTATGCGTGATGCGCTTTCTATCTTCGACCAAGTGGTAAGTTTTACCAATGGCCACATTACTTATAAAGGGGTGATTGAGAACTTGAATGTACTGGACTACGAATATTACTTCAAGCTGACTGATTGCTTCCTTGAGAATAAAGTATCGGACGCGATTCTTCTTTTCAATGATATATTAAAGAAAGGATTTGACGGCAACCACTTTATGACCGGATTGGCTTCGCACTTCCGCGATTTGTTGGTCAGCAAGGATGCCCAGACTCTCCCTTTGCTGGAAGTGGGTGCCAGTATCCGCGAACGCTATCAGGAACAAGCCCGAAAATGCGAAGCAAAGTTCTTGTATCGGGCGATGAAGTTGTGCAACGATTGTGATATGAACTATCGCACCAGTAAAAACAAACGCTTGTTGGTGGAACTTACTTTGATTCAATGCGCCCAACTTACTTTGCCGGATGCAGACGATTTGGTGGGGGGGCGTAGCCCTAAACGTCAATTAAAGCCCCTATTCAAGCAGCAAGCAGTTCAAACTGCCACACCTTCTCAGTCTCAGACAGGGAATGTCGCTGCACAGGCACCAACGAGTGCTACTGAAGGATATACGGGAACACGAAAGTGTCCGCTACCTGAAATCAAGACCGAACGAAAGATTCCGGTGATTAAGGCGGGCAACATCGGTATATCCATGCGCCGAGCTTTGGCCGAAAACAGAGAAAAGCAGAAAGCCACTCCGGTAAACCAGCCTACAACCGTCAACTATCAGGCTGATTACGAAGACTATATGTTCAACGAAAAGGACTTGGGCTATTACTGGCGAGAGTTCTCTCAGCAACAACTTCCTCCGGAAGAAAAAGCTAATTCGGCTCGTATGATGAATCTACATCCGAAGCTGTTGAACGATACAACTTTTGAAATCGGTGTAGACAATGAAGTAGTCAAGAAGTACATGGAGAAATTGGCTCCACAGATTCAGGCTCACTTACGCGAACGTCTGCACAACCGGAAAATTACAATGACTGTACGTGTATTGGCTCCTAAAGAGGTTATACGGGCTTACAGTCCTTCGGAACGCTTTGTCCTGATGGGCAAAAAGAATCCTAAGTTACTAAAGTTAAGAGAAGTATTTAAGTTGGAATTGTCGTAAAACTTATGTGGGTGTGTCAGAAACATCAGCGTAGACTTTTAGCTGTATGTGTCTAACACACCCTCTTCCCCCTCTCAAGAGAGGGAGAGACATTAGAACGAGTAGGTAGCACTCAATACCAAACGGTTATTGCCTACGGAGTGTGTATCTTCTACCTTACCATTCTTTAAATCATTCGTGCCATACCAAGCGGAAGTATAAGTATATTCTGCTCCAATCTTCCAATGAGGAACATTGTATGTCAGTTCAAATGTACCACTAAGCAACTTGTCGATGTTTGTACCGGTACCATATACAGTAGTGCTAATCATTTCGTCGGCTGTACCTAAGTTCTTGATATAACCTACAAAGATACCCGGTTTCCATTTCTTACCGTACACGATGTTTACCCAAGTACTTGAATTACGGAACGGAGTGTATTCTCTTTCGCCGGTCGTCGCATTCTGTTTCTTGATAGCATAACCACCCATCATAGAAGTGTGAGTGAAATTGGAGCCTAAGGTACTCTTGGCCGCAAAGAAAAGCTTTTCGTTAGTGTATTTCACGTGGGCTTCGTAAGAAACTGTAGTCAGACGTTCGTCTACCTTGTAAGTTTTAGTCACTGTTTCACCGGAGGTTTCATCAAGAAGAGTTTCTACATTAGCCTTAGTACGAGGAACAATGGAAAGTACATCAATACCTGCACCAATAATCCAACCATTAGCCTTATAATCCAAGCCTAACGCCAATTCCGGAATGTTAGAGTTCTTATGAGGATACTGGTTACGTGCATTTCCTTTACCAGTACCATCATCAGCAGTAGGACCATGCGACTTAAACTGAGACTGCCACAAAGCGGCAACTTGCAACTGAAGGGCACCACTGTTATGACGATAACGGATTTGAGGGGCGCGACCGAACGGTTGGAACGGAGAACCGGTATTCAAGTTCAACACTTGTGGAGAGACTTCTCCAAAGAACGGGTGCGAAGTCTGACCAACCAACAACTTGTTCTTTCCCCAATCCAAGTGGAAATAAGCATGACGCAAGCGAAGAGCCGAAAGGTTGTCGTTTCCATTTCCTCGGAAGTCGAACTCAATCTTGGCAGAAGTCTTTGCCTTGCCCAACATCGGACCGGCAAAATCAAAGCCCATACGGGAATATACCGCATACATGTTGCTATTGTCAGAGCCGTTGATGTCGTTTCCATTTGCATCAAGTACCTTATCTTTCGGGTAGGAATAGAACAATCCGTCTACCGATTCCGTATTGGCACGACTGTTATAGAAGATGTCGGTTCGTACCTGACCATAGATTTTCAAGCTGAAATCTTTTCCAATTTTCACCTGCGCCATGCCACTTACCGCAACCAACGCAGCCAATAAAAACAATGTCGTTTTTTTCATCACTCTTGTATGTTATTTAGTTTTCTTATTTCAGCAATTCTTCCAATTTATTGTGCAATGCTTCGCCTTCCAATCCTACAGCGACGATCTTTCCTTCCGGATCAATAAGGAAACTCATGGGAATCCAACGGATGCAATAAAGCACAGCCGCATCCGAACTCCAGAACTTCAAGTCGGATACTTGTGTCCAAGTGAGGTTGTCTTTTTCGATAGCGGCCAACCACTGTTCTCTGTTACGGTCTAATGACACGCCCAACACCGCAAAATTCTTGTTTTGATACTTTTCCCAAGCGGCTACAATGTTCGGATTTTCCTTTCGGCAGTCCGGACACCAAGAAGCCCAGAAGTCTAACAACACATATTTACCTCGGAAAGAAGAAAGGCTCACCGGATTTCCTTCCACATCAGGCAAAGTGAAATCGGGAGCTTCGGAACCCACTTGCACCTTCTCCATGCGTGCTATCATGCTTTCGATTTGCTGAATGTACGAAGTGCCGTCCAACGAAGCATCGAACTTGGCACGAACAGCTTTCATGGCTTCCAAATCCAACTTATAAGCAAAATCTTTCACAACGAAATAGGCCGCTACCGGAGAGGCCGGATGTGCCGCAATCAAGCTGTCGAGACTATATCCTTTGGAACGAACTACCGGAGCATTGGCTAAGTAGATGTCGTTGGCCGGAGAGCCGGTAATGGTCAACTGTTTTTCAGCTTCGTTCATGCTAACAGTCATTGCATCATTGTCGAGGAAGAACACCAACGGACGACGGCTTTCCTTCCGAGTGCTCAATCCATGTGCCAACGCTTCCGATGCCACTCCTTCAAACTTGAATTTACCATTCGCCACCACAGCCGAATCTACATCGACAAATGTCTTTTCCACGTATTTTTTGAGATACACCATGCCGTCCTGTATATCAGCTATTTCCCCGTTAATCGTATATCCCTTCTTTTCTTCTGTACAAGCTGTCAAGACTACCAAAGCCAGTACAGCCCCCCACATCGTTCTAACTATCTGCTTCATATTTTTCATGTTTACCAATTACAAAGGTAAGCATTTCTGTCCATACCAACAAGCATAATCAGAAGAAAATCAAGAAAATATATTTACCGAGGTAGGGGCGAACCGATGTGTTCGCCCGTAAACATACGCATTGTGCAATCAGGGCAGACACACCGGTCTTCCCCTACCATGTGTGTCAACCAACGAAGCAAGTCTCGCAGGCACACGAGACTGCAAGCGTGGGCATACGAGACTGCAAGCGTGGGCATACGAGACTGCAAGCGTAAGGCATCGAGACTGCAAGCGTAAGGCATCGAGACTGCAAGCGTAAGGCATCGAGACTGCAAGCGTAAGGCATCGAGACTGCAAGCGTAAGGCATCGAGACTGCAAGCGTTTTATTGTCAGACATCAAAGGAATCATCATCATCAACATTCTATTTCTTTTTCTTTCTTCTTCTTTTGATGATGATTCCTTTTCCTTTTACTTTTCCTTTTACTTTACCTTTTCCTTTTACTTTTACTGTAACAACACCACTATTGATTTCCAGTGAGTTACAAGAGTTTTTTGGGGTTGTTCATCACGTTATCATCACGTAATGACGATGCGATGAGTAGTGCATACTCACCGCATCAATAACACTTAAAAACCAATTGTAGGCAACACCTCATCATTCGTTGTATCCACTTCATCTTTCAATAACGTACCGTCTTCGGCATAGAATAAATTACGGTCTTGCTGGCCTGCCTTTTCCACTTCAATCAGATAGAAAATACGGTCCGGGCGTTCGTATTTATCAATGTCATCTACCGTCCAATCGGCATATTGACCAGTCTGAAAAGCTGTCTGTACCAAGCCCGGAAGCTCCGTCAAGTTGGTACGCAAGTCCGTTTCAGTCATACACCAAACCGCACTGCTATCAAACCACACTTCTGTTTCCACTCCATTATTTCTAAATTCAGCCACATAATAGCCTGACTTCTTTTCCCATTCCACATTGCTGACTGCCGGATATTTTGCTTCTAAAGCGGTCTGCACCGAAGCCGGTACATTCGACAGGTTATCATCATCGTCGCTACATGCCGACAGGATTACCACGCTACACAACACAAACCAAAAATTAATCATTCTTGTTTTCATACTTCTTACTCTTTTAAAATTATTCATTTATCTGTCTATCTCAATCACATTCAGTTTCTTGTCAAATTCAATATCAATTCCATTGGAAAGCTCTATTTCGTAGCCCTTGCGGTCGGTTATTTCAATCTTCAGAATCGTAGCCTCCGGATATTGTTTGTCAACGTATCCTTTGATGACTTCCGGAACGATTGCCGCAGGGACCACACTATGTTCACATTCCACACTGGTCCACTTCCCTTTCTTGTCGAACTCCACCTTGTCGCCATTCGTAAAGATGACATCATAGCTACGACTCATAAAGTCGGTTTCCATCTTCGCCAAAGCCACAGAAAGGTTCGGGAAATGATTCTTGATAAACGTTTGTGCCTGCTTAGGCAATTCACCCACCTGAATAGGTTTGTCATGCGAAGCCCATGTAACGACACTCCAGGTAAACAAGCAAGCGAATAATAAGATAAGTCTTTTCATAATCTACTTTTTTATAATCATTAATACTTTATTTTAATTTCTATTGCAAATATGCAGCACGAAACTGAAAAGATTCTGAAATAACCGGTTTTTTTCATTAAAAAATTCAGTTCTGTTTTAATATGTTTGTTCTCCCCTCTTGAGAGGGGGAAGGGGGTGTGTTAGATTGCATCAAACGAGAAAATACATTCATCTGTATTGTATCACACACCCCTTAATCCCCTTTCAAGAGGGGAAATATAAAAAACAGAACACCCCGCCATTTCGGAATGTTCTGTTTTTCTCTACATATAAAGAGTTTTAACAACCCACCTCAAACTGATGCCATTCTTCTTGATGGGTGTACTGAATCTTCAATCCATATTGGCGACAAATGGCCTGAACAATGGAAAGTCCCAAGCCGGTAGAGCCTTCCCGTTTCTTCCCTTGATAGAACCGTTCAAATATCCGACTGCCATCAAGCGCTTCCCCGGTTCCCGTATTCCGAATCAACAGCGTGTTCGAGGATAAGATAATTTCAATCACACCACCGTCCTTGTTATGCACGAAAGCGTTCTTCAAGAGATTGGTAACCAACACCGTAGCCAGTACATCGTTCATCTTTATCACCAACCGTCCTGTTTCCTGAATCTCTGTACGAATATGCCGATAAGCAAAGACCTCGCGATAATCGTCCACATAGCGATGCAAAATGTCGTTCAAGTCAATATCGGTTGCTTCCACAAACTGATGATTGTCTATCTTGGAGAGCAACAGCAATGACTTGTTCAGTTTGCTGACATACTCCAATGTTTGATACGTCTTG
>JAFTSK010000107.1 GCA_017467385.1 Bacteroidaceae bacterium | reverse complement strand
GTCTCACAAGCCAAATCCGTTTATTATAGTACGTTGGCTTCCATCCCAACGGTTGAGGCTGGCATTATCCAATACATGAACGCTTTGGCGGTGTTGTTAGGCATGTATCCACAGGATGTGAAAGAAGCTCTTGCGGGGTATCAACCATTGCCAGACTATATGGAACCGGTTGGAGTAGGTGTCCCCGGTCAGTTATTGCTTCGACGGCCGGATGTGAGGGCGGCGGAACGGCAAGTCAATGCTCAAGCCGCTTTGTTGGGAGCGGCTAAAACCGATTGGCTACCAAGTTTCTTCCTAAACGGTTCGTTGGGCTATGCTTCACACGATATGCGGGATTTCACGAAAAGAAACAGTGCGACATGGAGTATTGCTCCTTCGATGTCATGGACCATCTTCAACGGTGGGGAAAGAGTGAACAACATTCGTCTGCAACGGATTCAGTTGGACGAGATCATCAACCAGTTTAATAATGTGGTACTGACGGCCGTACAAGAGGTAGACAATGCCATGAGTGCTTACAAGAACGCTATCAAGCAGATTGTGGCTTGTCGGGAAATGCTTTATCAGGGGCAAGAGGCATTCAATCTTTCACTTGACTTGTATAAACAAGGTCTGACTCCTTTTCAAAATGTACTTGATACCCAACGGTCTTTGCTTACTTACGAGAATACGTTGGTGAAGGCGAAGGGATATTCTCTCATTTGTCTGGTACAAATGTATCAGGCGTTAGGCGGTGGTTGGTAACGGATTAAAATGAAACAGAATATGAAAAAGGAAATAGGTATCATCGCCTTGTTCGGCCTGTTATTGGTCGGATGTGGTAAAAAGGAAACTTCTACGGGAATGGAAGCCCTTCCCATAGAAGTAGCTAAGCCGGTTGTGAAGAATGTTACGCTTACTCGTGACTATCCCGGTTATCTGACGGCGGAATCTCGGGTAGATATTGTTGGGCGTGTAAACGGTACGTTGCTTGCCAAGAAATATCCGTCGGGGCAACGGGTAAAGAAGGGGCAGACCTTATTTATTATTGAACCGACGGTTTATGAGAATGCGGTCAAACAGGCCGAAGCCTCTCTCAAGACAGCGCAAGCCAACTTGGATTATGCTCGAAGCAGTTACGAACGCATGAAAGAGGCGATAAAAAGTGATGCCGTCAGTCGGATTCAACTGATTCAGGCGGAGAGTAATGTGGAGTCTTGTGAAGCGGCAGTAAGCAATGCAGAAGCGGCTTTGAAGACGGCTCGAACTAATCTGGGTTATTGTTATATCCAGTCGCCCATCAACGGGGTGGCTGATTTGGCAGAGTTCTCCGATGGTGCGTACATCAGTGGCGAAGGAAGCCCTGTCAAGCTGACTACGGTTTACAAGGATGATGTAATGTATTCGTATTTTGACATTTCCGACAACCAATATCTTGCCTTTGAGTTGTTGAGGGATGCCAAAACCAAGATTCCGGAAACAGAACATTTCGTAACGCTTCGACTGGGAACTGATGGCGCAAAGACTTGGCAGGGAAAGTTGAACTATCTTTCTCCGAGTTTTAGCCTGACCACCGGAACCATGCGTTTGCGTGCGGAATTGGATAATCCGGACGGTGTGCTGAAGCCAGGCTTATACGTTAGTGTAACCTTGCCATACGCCACAGCGGAAAATGCGTTGTTGGTAGACAACGCTTCCATCGGCACCGATCAGTTGGGAAAGTTCCTTTATGTTGTCAATGATAGTAATGTAGTCAGCTCCCGCCACATTGAGGTTGGGCAACTGGTCGATGATAATATGCGTATCGTTACTTCGGGATTGTCTCCCAATGAACGGTATGTAACCAAAGCTTTGATGAAAGTTCGTCAAGGTATGAAGATTCAACCGATAATGAAATAAAAAATCCCCTCTTGAGAGGGGTAGGAGTGTGTGAGACACATACAGGCGGATGTATTCTAACACACCCCCTTCCCCCTCTCAAGAGGGGAAAACTAAAAATAATAAGTTATATGTTTTCCAAATTCTTTATCGAACGGCCTATATTCGCAACGGTATTGGCATTGCTTATCGTTGTGGCCGGGCTTGTTACACTAAATATGTTGCCGGTGGCTCAATATCCCGATATTACGCCGCCTACTGTTCAAGTGAATGCTGTCTATCCCGGTGCTAATGCCGAGACCGTAGCTCAGACCGTAGGGATTCCCATCGAACAGCAAGTGAACGGGGTGGAAGGGATGATGTACATGAGTTCTACTTCTTCGGCATCGGGAGCTTATTCGTTGACGGTTACATTCGAAGTGGGAACGGACATCGACATGGCTACCGTTATGGTACAGAATCGGGTAAGTGTGGCTTTGAATTCCTTACCTGAAGCAGTCAAACAGCAAGGGGTAACGGTACAAAAGAAATCCTCAAACATCGTAATGATGTTGACGCTTGCAGGAGACAGCATTTACGATGGTCTTTATTTGGCGAACTATGCCAACCTGAATTTGGTAGACCAGTTGACGCGTGTGCCGGGGGTAGGGGCGGTCAATGTCATGGGAGCCGGCGATTACTCCATGCGTATTTGGCTGGATCCGGAAGCCATGCGTATCCGTAATATCAGCGCCCAACAAGTGTATGCGGCTATTCAAGCACAGAATATGGAAGTGTCGGCTGGCAATGTAGGCCAACCGTTTGGGCGTTCGGGTAACAATGCTTTTCAATATACCTTGAATGTAAAGGGACGCTTGACTACTCCCGGAGAGTTTGGCGAAATCATCCTTCGGGTGGAAGATGGTGGACGGATTCTTCGATTGAAGGATGTGGCTCGTATTGAGTTGGGTAGCCAGAAGTACAACGTGGTTTCTCGATTGAAAGGAGAGCCTACGGCGGGGATAGCCGTCTATCAACTTCCCGGTTCCAATTCGTTGGATGTGGCAAAGGGAGTAAAGGCACGCATGACAGAATTGGCAGAAGCGTTTCCGCAAGGCATCCGTTATCAGGTAACACTCGATACTACGAATGTGGTGCATGATTCCATTGACGAGGTCATGAAGACATTTATCGAGGCGACCATTTTGGTCGTATTGGTCATGTTCTTCTTCTTGCAAAGTTGGCGGGCGGTGTTGATTCCTTGTATTACCATCCCGGTTTCATTGATTGGTACATTGGCGGTCATGGCGGCGCTGGGTTTCTCTATCAACACATTAACCTTGTTCGGTATAGTGCTGGCTATTGCCATTGTGGTTGATGATGCCATTGTCGTAGTGGAAAATGTAACCCGTCTGTTGGATGAGGCCGAAGCGAAAGGAGAGAAAATCAATATGCGGCAGATTACGGAAAAGGCGATGAGTGAGATTACAGGGCCTATTATTGGAGTGGTCTTGGTTTTGTTGGCGGTGTTTATTCCGACGACGCTGATTAGTGGTATAACGGGGCAGTTATACAAACAGTTCGCTTTGACTATTGCCGCTTCTACGGTGTTGAGTGGCTTGAATTCGCTTACCTTGTCGCCGGCTCTTTGTGCCATTCTTTTGAAGCCGACTCCTAAGCAGAAAGCCAAACTGTTTGTCTGGTTCGATCGTTTCAATGACTGGATGCAGCGTACTTACAATCGTTCCGTAAAATGGTTGTTGGCTCGGCCGATAATGGCTATCGGTTCGTTTGCGGCACTTTCTGTCTTGGCCTTTTTGCTTTTCGTGAAATGGCCGACCACCTTCATGCCCGAAGAAGACGACGGCTATTTCATTATCTCTATACAACTTCCGGCCGCTTCATCGTTGGAACGGACAGAGGC
>JAFTSK010000106.1 GCA_017467385.1 Bacteroidaceae bacterium | reverse complement strand
ATTCGTACCTACAACTAGCCACAAGGACGTATCACCTACCATCGCATCAACTATACCATTTACAATCTCGGTGCCTTCATGGACGGCGACATCCAGGATTGCATCGGCCACTTGATTGTAGCGGAAAATGCAGAACGATTGAAAGAAAGCGAACTTTAGTAAAACCTGTCATACTGAACGTAGTGAAGAATCTGAAGACATCCACATGATGCATACAGATTCTTCGTTTCACTCAGAATGACACAAATCTACACGACTATGAACAAACAAGAACTCTTTGAAAACATCAAGAAGAAACAATCCTTCCTCTGCGTGGGTTTGGACACCGACATCAAGAAGATTCCGGAACACCTGCTGAAGGAAGAAGACCCAATCTTTGCATTCAACAAGGCCATCATCGATGCAACTGCTCCTTACTGTATCGCCTACAAGCCCAACTTGGCTTTCTATGAAAGCATGGGCGTAAAGGGTTGGATTGCATTTGAAAAAACTGTAGAATACATCAAGACCAACTATCCAGACCAGTTCATCATCGCTGACGCCAAGCGTGGAGACATCGGCAATACATCGGCCATGTATGCCCGCACCTTCTTCGAAGAAATGAACATCGACTCTGTAACCGTAGCTCCATACATGGGCGAAGACTCTGTAACCCCGTTCTTGACCTACGAAGGAAAATGGGTTATCCTGTTGGCTTTGACCAGCAACAAGGGTTCACACGACTTCCAGCTGACCGCTGATCCGGAAGGCGAACGCCTCTTTGAAAAAGTGCTTCGCAAGAGTCAGGAATGGGCTAACGACGAAAACATGATGTATGTAGTAGGAGCAACACAAGGTCGTGCCTTTGAAGACATACGTAAGATTGTTCCGAACCATTTCTTGTTGGTTCCGGGTATAGGTGCTCAGGGTGGTTCCCTCGAAGAAGTCTGCAAGTATGGCATGAACAGCACTTGTGGCCTCATCGTAAACTCCAGTCGCGCCATCATCTACGCCGACAAGACCGAAAACTTTGCAACAGTTGCCGGACAAGAAGCGCAGAAAGTACAGGCACAAATGGCCGAACAATTAAAGGCTATTCTATAAATCATAGAAAAACATTCCAAGTGGGTGTACCATTCATCTATTTTTGGGTACACCCACTATATTTTACCCCTCTCCGGAAGCATGGAAGAAGTTTCCAACATGCTCGTTTTTTCTCGACGAATATAAGATTTCCAAAGATATTATGTTTATTTTCTCCGATTTAGTGGTTATAATGGCTAATTTATTGCTAAAAAAGACGGAGATATAAAAAAAAATTCCGTAATTTGCACAAATAAAGTGTATATACTTCAATTTTGGGGATATATACCAAAACCGAAACTATTAAAAACATAAAGAAAGTATTATGGAATTCTCAGCGAAACAAATTGCGGAATATATCCAGGGAACTATTGTGGGTGATGAAAATGCCACCGTACATACTTTTGCCAAGATTGAAGAAGGCATACCGGGAGCTATTTCATTCCTTTCAAATCCCAAATACACTCATTACATTTATGATACTCAATCAAGCATTGTATTAGTCAATAAGGATTTCATTCCAGAAAAGGAAATCAAAGCAACCCTTATTAAAGTAGACAATGCTTACGAAAGTTTGGCCAAGTTGCTCAATCTTTACGAAATGAGCAAACCTAAAAAGACAGGAATTGATTCACTTGCATACATAGCCCCCACCGCAAAAATCGGACAAAACGTGTACATCGCCCCATTTGCATACGTTGGCGATGGAGCAGAGATTGGCGATAATACTTCATTACACCCACACGCAACCGTAGAAAGCAGCGCAAAGGTAGGAAATAATTGTATTCTTTATCCGCATGCCACCCTCTACCACGATTGTCGTGTAGGCAACAACTGTATTCTCCATGCAGGAAGTGTAGTTGGTGCAGACGGTTTCGGTTTTGCGCCTTCTCCCGAAGGATATGAAAAGATTCCTCAGATTGGAATTGCCATCCTCGAAGACAATGTAGAAATAGGAGCAAACACTTGTGTAGACCGAGCTACAATGGGAGCCACCATTGTCCGCAAAGGCGTAAAATTAGACAACCTCATCCAAATAGCCCACAACGTAGAAGTTGGAAGCCATACAGTCATGGCCTCTCAAGTGGGAATAGCCGGTTCGACAAAAGTCGGAGAATGGTGTATGTTTGGTGGTCAGGTAGGTTTGGCAGGCCATATCAAGGTCGGCGATAAGGTAAATTGCGGTGCACAAGCCGGCATTGCCAACAATGTAAAATCCGGCTCTACCATCATGGGTAGCCCGGCTTTTGAAGTCAAAGGTTTCATGAAATCATCTGCGGCATTCAAGAAATTGCCGGAAATGTATCTGGAACTCAATGCCTTGAAAAAAGAACTCGAAGAACTAAAAAAACAAATAAACAAATAATAAAAAGTCTATGTTGAAACAAAAAACTTTAGGAGGTAGCTTTTCATTAAACGGAAAAGGGCTCCACACTGGAGTAAACCTAACGGTAACCTTTAATCCGGCACCGGATAATCACGGGTATAAGATTCAACGAATCGACTTAGAAGGACAACCAATCATCGATGCAGTAGCTGAAAATGTAGGTGAAACCACCCGAGGAACTGTATTGGTTAAGAACGGTATAAAAGTCAGCACGATTGAACATGCAATGGCCGCCCTCTATGCAGCCGGCATCGACAACTGTTTGATTCAAGTAAACGGACCGGAATTTCCGATCTTAGACGGCAGTGCCAAGCATTATGTAGAAGCCATTAAACGAGTAGGAATAACCGAACAGACTGCTGTTAAAGATTACTACATCATTAAATCTAAAATTGAATTCAGAGACGAAGCCACAGGCTCTTCTATCATCGTATTGCCTGACGAAAGTTTCAGCGTCAATGCTTTGATTTCATACGACTCCAAGATTCTTTTCAACCAGTTTGCCACATTGGAAGACATGGATAAGTTCCCGGAAGAAATTGCTTCCGCACGTACTTTCGTGTTTGTTCGTGAAATCGAACCTTTGTTGGGAGCCGGATTGATTAAGGGAGGAGACTTGGATAATGCCATCGTGATTTACGAACGTCAGATGTCGCAGGAAAGCTACGACAAATTGGCCGATGTGATGGGTGTACCTCACATGGATGCCACTCAGTTGGGTTATATCAACCACATTCCATTGGTGTGGGACAACGAACCGGCTCGTCATAAGTTGCTTGACATCATTGGCGACTTGGCGTTGATTGGAAAGCCTATCAAGGGACGTATCATTGCGACTCGCCCGGGACATACCATCAACAACAAGTTTGCTCGTCAGATTCGTAAAGAAATCAAGTTACACGAAATCCAAGCTCCGGTATATAACTGCAACGAAAAGCCGATTATGGATGTGAACCGTATTCGCCAGTTGCTTCCACACCGCTATCCGTTCCAGTTGGTAGACAAAGTAATTGAAATCGGTGCTAACTACATCGTGGGCATCAAGAATGTAACCGCCAACGAACCTTTCTTCCAGGGGCATTTCCCAGAAGAACCGGTTATGCCGGGCGTACTTCAGATTGAAGCTATGGCACAGTGTGGTGGCTTGCTCGTTTTGAATTCGGTAGACGAACCGGAAAGATACTCTACCTATTTCTTAAAAATAGATGGTGTAAAGTTCCGTCAAAAGGTAGTTCCTGGCGACACACTGATTTTCCGCGTAGAGCTATTGGCGCCAATCCGTCGAGGCATTTCTTCGATGAAGGGCTATGTTTTCGTTGGCGAAAAAGCAGTTTGCGAAGCAGAATTTACCGCACAGATAGTAAAGAACAAATAAAAACATTTATGATTTTTGATTTATGATTTATGACTTTTCCATCCGGATGGCAAATCAATAATCAGTAATCAAAAATCATAAATCATAAATCAAACATAAATATGATTAGTCCATTAGCATATATTCATCCCGAAGCCCAAATCGGCGAAAATGTAGAAATTGGTCCTTTTGTTTACATTGACAAGAATGTAGTGATTGGTGACAACAACGTTATCATGCCGAATGTAAACATCTTGTATGGTTCACGAATTGGCAACGGCAACCGTATTTTCCCGGGAGCAGTCATCGGAGCTATTCCACAAGACTTGAAGTTCAAGGGAGAAGAAACAACCGCTGAAGTAGGCGATAACAATACGATTCGCGAAAATGTAACCATCAATCGTGGAACAGCCGCCAAATGGAAAACCGTAGTAGGTAGCAACAACCTATTGATGGAAGGGGTACATGTGGCACACGATGCTATCATCGGAAACGGCTGTATCATTGGTAACTCTACCAAGATGGCAGGAGAAATCATCATTGACGACAATGCTATTATTAGCGGAGGTGTGTTGATGCATCAATTCTGCCGAGTTGGTGGCTATACAATGGTACAAGGCGGAACTCGTTTCAGCAAGGACATTCCTCCTTACATCATCGCTGGACGTGAGCCGGTAGCTTATTGCGGTCTGAACTTAGTAGGTTTGCGCCGTCGTGGATTCTCTAACGAGTTGATCGAGAATATCCATAATGCCTACCGTATCATTTACCAAAGCGGAAAGAATGTGTCAGATGCATTAAAACAAGTACGTGAAGAAATCCCAATGAGCCAGGAAATTGAATACATCGTTTCGTTCATTGAGAATTCACAACGTGGCATCATCAGATAACGAAAAACTTTATACCAAAGACAATAAAGACTATGGTTTACAGATTTACAATTATCTCTGACGAAGCGGACGATTTCATCAGAGAAATACAGATTGACTCGGAAGCTACCTTCTTTGACTTGCACGAAGCTATCTTGAAAGCAGCTAAATACAAAGATGACCAGATGACCTCATTCTTCATTTGCGACGAAGACTGGGAGAAAGAGCAGGAAATCACATTGGAAGATATGGGAGGTAGCTCGGAAGAAGACAGCTACATCATGCGCGAAACTCGTTTGAGTGAATTGTTGGAAGACGAAAAGCAGAAGATGTTGTATGTATTCGATCCTTTAACCGAACGAGTATTCTTCATCGAGTTGTCTGAAATCATCACAGGAAAAGACTTGGATAAAGCTGTATGTACCCGTAAGGAAGGTGTTGCCCCTAAGCAAACAGTAGATTTCGACGAAATGCTGGCCACCAGCGGAACCAACCTCGACCTTGACGAAAACTTCTACGGCGACCAAGACTTCGACATGGAAGACTTTGATCCGGAAGGCTTCGATATGGGCGGCGGTTCAGTTGATCCTTATAGTCAAGATTATTAATTACCTTATCATATTCCCCTCTTAAGAGGGGTAAGGAGTGTGTGAAAATAATTTTGTTATCTAACACACCCCCTGCCCCCTCTCAAGAGGGGAAATTTATCATTTATGAATAACACCCTCATTGTCCTCATAGGCCCAACGGGAGTAGGAAAGACTGAGCTCAGCCTTTCTATTGCCGAACATTTCAACACCTGTATTGTATCTTCGGATTCCCGACAATTATATGCCAACTTGAAAATAGGTACGGCCGCCCCTACTCCGATGCAATTAGCCAGGGTTCCCCATCATTTTGTTGGAACGTTAAAGCTAACGGACTATTATAGCGCCGCCCAATATGAGGCCGAAGCTTTGTCGAAATTATCTGAACTTTTCCAACAACACAACGTAGTGGTGCTAACCGGTGGTTCCATGATGTATGTGGATGCCATCTGCAAAGGAATTGACGACATTCCAACGGTTGACAAGGAAACTCGCGAGTTGATGATTCGACGCTACGAAGAAGAGGGATTGGAAAAGCTTTGTGCTGAATTAAAGTTGTTGGATCCGGAATATTACAAGATTGTAGACTTAAAGAATCCGAAGCGTGTTATTCATGCCCTTGAAATCTGCTACATGACGGGTAAAACCTATACTTCTTTCCGTACTCGAAGCACCAAAGAACGCCCTTTTCGTATCATCAAAATCGGTTTGACACGAGAACGGGAAGAACTTTACGAACGCATCAACCGCCGAGTAGACGAGATGATGAAAGAAGGCTTGTTAGAAGAAGCCAAAAGCGTATACGACTACAAGCAGTTGAATTCTTTAAACACCGTTGGATACAAAGAAATGTTCAAATACCTTGACGGAGAATGGACACTCGATTTTGCCATCGAGAAAATCAAACAAAACTCGCGTATCTACTCTCGCAAACAGATGACGTGGTTCAAACGGGATGCAGAAATCACTTGGTTTCATCCCGACCAGAAAGAAGAAATTATGACTCATATAAACAACCTACTATCATGAAAAAACTCTTTACACTATTGCTGGTTGCCCTCTTATGTATGGGTACATCGGCTCAAGTTACCCCGGAAGCCTACCATCAATGGCACCAGAACAAGTTTTCGATGTTTATCCATTTCGGGCTTTATTCCGCCTATGGAGGGGTGTACAACGGTAAACCTGTAACCTCCGGCTACAGTGAACAAATCCAATCATTTGCCGGCATATTCAGCGACTGGTATGCAGAAACAGCCTTGAAGTTTGATCCGGTTAAGTTCAATGCCGACGAAATTGTGGCTTTAGCCAAAGAAGCCGGGATGCGTTCGATAGTCATTACAACCAAGCATCACGATGGATTCTGTATGTTCAAGACTGCCACTACTGAATACAATTCGGTGGATGCCACCCCTTCCAAACGTGATTATGTAAAGGAGCTCTCAGATGCTTGTCGCCGAGGAGGCATCAACTTCGCCATTTACTTTTCGCTGATTGACTGGAACTTCCCCCATGCTTATCCTATCTCCAGCCACAACTGCGATTTTATCACTCCACAACATCATGAGTTTACCAAAACACAAGTAACCGAACTTCTGACCAACTACGGACCGGTGTCAGAACTATGGTTTGATATGGGCTCCAATCGTCCGGAACAGAGCAAGGAACTTTACGAATTGGTTCACAAGTTGCAACCCAACTGTATGGTTAGCGGCCGTTTGGGCAATGGCTGGTACGACTTTGCGGTGATGGCCGACAATACTTATCCGGAAGGTGCTTTGCAGGCTCCCTGGCAATCGGCCGCTTCCATGTTCAACGAAACCTGGAGTTATCGTTCATGGCAGAAAAGAGGGGATGCTCACGCCAAAGCTATGGAAAAGCTTCGTAGCCTTATCAATGTCGTTTCGCATGGAGGTAATTTCTTGTTGAATATCGGTCCTCGTGGCGATGGTTCGGTCGTAGAGTTTGAAAGTGAAGTTTTGAAAGAAATCGGAGCTTGGCTGAAAACAAACGGTGAAGCCATCTATGGAACCGAGGCTTCTCCTTTCCGAGAAGACTATACTTGGGGAAAATCAACTCGCAAAGGCAATAAGTTATACTTGATTCTTTCGGGAGAATACCCCACCAATGGTACCATCGAATTGAATTTGCCGGGATATAAACTACAAGAATCTAAAGGGATGTTGACTACTGCCAACATGAAAGGCAACAAGCTGACCGTCATCTTACCGGAAGAAGCTTACAACGACCAAACGGTACAAGTGGTAGAATTGACATTCGACCGCGAAGTGCTTCCGCAAGTTAACACAGCGGCTGATCGTACTTCCAATTATAGCTATGATTGCTTCGACTATTACAGCAACTACCGAAGCACCGTTAGCTATGAATGGGCTTTGCCAAAGAAAAAACAAGTCAAATTGGAGTTGACTTACACTCCGGAAGAACTTGGCAAAGAGATTGCTTTGACCACTTCGACCAACGGTAAAGCACAATTAGTGAAACTGGAAGGCGGCAAGGAAATCGCTTTGAAGGTGGATCCCAAAACTCAATGGGGCAAGCGTTACATTTGTGGACCAAGATTTAGTTTGTTCGACAGAGCATCGACCATCCAGGTTAATTTGGAAAAAACTCCGTATCGCAGAGGTGGCCAATGGAAAGAAATCAACAAAGAAAAGATGACCTTGCCGGTCAATATTATTGAGGATTACTACATCATGCAAATGGTGGAATCGCCAAAGGCTCAGGATGTGTTGCTTGATGTGGCTGCCGGCAATGCGATTGAATTGTTTGTAAACGGTGTTTCTGTGATGAAACATAGTAATCCGTACCGTTGCAAATATCGGGAAGAAAAGGTGTTGGTTCATTTGAACAAGGGCTCAAATCAGATTATTCTACGTGCTTACAACCGCTTCGAGAAGGAAACCACATTCTTGCTTCGTCCGTCGGATGAACAGGTTATTTATAAGCAGCAGGTTGTTTTGAATGTTCCAGCTGAGGATTTGAAGCAAAGCAATCTACGTGTAAAGGTTCGCCGCACCGGTTTGGCTACTCAGCATGCGGATACGGAGCTTCATAATTTGAGGGTAAAATAGTGTTCTTTCTTTTTCTTTCTGCCAACAGAAAGAAAAATGAAACAAAAAGAAAGATTGCCGGCTCCCGTTCCAGAACTAAAAAATGGACGAATTTCCTAAACGAAAAGAACTCGCTTTGCTCAAACAGCTTTTCGTTCTTTACGGAAATTCGTCCATTTTTCTTCACGTTCTTCCACTAAATGCCGGAATGTTTTTCCTTTTTTGAGAAAATTCCTGAAGGGTTCTTCGCCAATTTAGGTGGTGGATTTTCTATAAGAAGTCATCTATAAATAGCAATATTCTAACATTTTCAGAAACTGTTTTGAAATGATTAAAAAATCTATTACGTGCGATTTGTATGAAAGCTATACCCACCATTGCTTCAGCCGTTTCCGTGAGAAACTCATAATCAATAGTGAGCCTTCTATTGTTCTCAAGCCATGAGAAAGTACGCACATACATATATGCTATACATACATTATGCTTCACAACCCCTTCACCCTATTCACCTTGCTTAATTATAGTAAGTGATTCTCCCCCATTTCATCGGGGCGGTGAAGGGGGTGAAGGGTTTGGAGAAGGTGTTGTATGTATAAGAAGGATGCGAAGCATTTTGAACCCTGGACACAATTCTCTTTGGAGGAAGACTTAAAACTCTTTGGAGGAAGGAACGTTTCTCCAAAGAGAATTTATTTCGTTTCCTTTAGAAACAGCCTTTAGAAGTTTCGGATTTACCATTTCCCCTCTTGAGAGGGGATTAAGGGGTGTGTGAGACACATACAGATGGATGTTTTTTCACGCTTGATGTACTCTAACACACCCCCTTCCCCCTCTCAAGAAGGAAAACTTACATTTCAAAACAACTTCTAAAACAAGCATAAAAAACTCTTTGACGAAAGGATTAAAACGCTTTGGTACGTTCCCTTGTCCGTCAAAGAGTTTTTTCGGTACATCAAATACAAAACAAAAGGTTGAATCTTTTCAGACTCAACCTTTTATTTTGAACGATAAAGTTTCAAAATTACTTCTTCAAGCGGTTACCGTAGCGGCTCATGAACTTATCAACACGACCTGCTGTATCCACCAACTTAGACTTACCTGTGTAGAACGGGTGAGAAGTGTTAGAGATTTCCAACTTAATCAACGGATAAGTTTCGCCTTCAAATTCGATAGTTTCCTTAGTGTTGCATGTAGAACGAGACAAGAACATATCGCCGTTTGACATGTCTTTGAATACTACCGGACGGTAATTTTCTGGATGAATTCCTTTTTTCATTTCAGTATATGTTTTTATTGTTATTATT
>JAFTSK010000105.1 GCA_017467385.1 Bacteroidaceae bacterium | reverse complement strand
TTTATCGTTTGCTTAAATCTGTATAAAGATTTTGCAAGATGACTTTGCCTAATCTTTCGCGTCGTTCGTCTTCTCCTATAATTGCGCAATTAGCTACATTGTCAAAATCGGTAAAACCTGTTTTGTCTCGGAATATAAATCCATTGTTGTATGCATGGAATGCAAACGGATAAGTGTAGGTGTCTGCTAATACATCGCGACTGAAAATAAACTCATCGTGTGGAAGTTCCATTTGTCCGAGCAATGTTGCGGCAATATCTGTCTGATTTACAATTTTATCAATCTGCATCGGTTGCTTGATAGCTCCGCCAAGAAGTAGGAGTGGAATATGTGTGTTGCCGCTTCTTGTTCCGGATTCTTCGATGTTGACACCATGATCGCCGGTGCAAATGACCAATAAATTATCCCAGGCAGGGCTGGCCTTCAGTTTGTCTATGAATTTACCAAAACAATCATCTACATAGGCAAATGAATTTGCAATTTTATTGTCTTTTATTCGGTCGTAAGGAACTTCCCAAGTCTCGTGTGAGCTGAGGGTTTGGAAAGTGGTGTACCATTGCTTGCCTTGTGCTGTTTTCTTGATGATGTCATCATATAGCCATGACATGACATAGCCGTCATGAATTCCCCATTTGCAAGTAGGCGCATCGGTAGGGAAATCCTTTTGACTAATTAGTCGATTGTGTCCTGCTGCCCAATAATAATCTGATTTATGGAAGATAGTCAAATCACCTCCATGTACGGCTGTTGTCTCGTAGCCAAGATTTTTGAATACGCGAGGTAAGGCCGGAAGATTGGGGAGTTTTTTGGTATATCGAATGACGGTTGTTGTGGGTTGGCCTAAATAGCCACTTAAGAGACACACCAATCCTCGGTCGGTGCGGAAGCTTCCGGCATAGCATTGGGTAAAGTAGACTCCCTCTTTGGCCAAACGGTCGATGTTGGGAGTTACGTTTGGCATGCCGCCTAATGAACCTACGTGTCTGGAGCAGAGGCTTTCCCATACAACGAACAATACATTGGGGCGTGAAGTGTTGAGCAACTGTAATTCGGGGGTTCCTTTCAATGGGAATAATGGTTCGAATTCTTTGCGACATTCTTCGGCATCAAATGCTTGGAATTGCTTGGCAAAGTCGTCTTTTACAGAAAAAGAGTAAATCATGTTATACAATGGGTTCAAGCCACTATGATTATAAAATGGATTCTTGCAATAAAATGTCATGCTGGGGTTATTCGGCCGACGACCTAAACCTCTGATGATGATGAATAAACACCCCGCTGTCAGTAGGAATCCGGCAAAGATGCCCACATGCTCCAACCAATTGTGGCTTTCAGCGGTTGATTGGGGGGCAAATTCGTTGGCTAACCACCACATCGCACCCATACATAGCATAGAGAAAAAGAAGATAGAGGCAAATGCGGTGAAAATGTATAACCCTGAAACACTCGCAAAGGCTCCTTTCAACGAACGGAGATAAGCGAAAACCGATGAGTCTATCTTGAATTTCCAAAACTTATACAGCGCTGTATCGGCTATCGTGATTGTTCCAAAAACAAGCGATGTGATTATGCTGTAAATAATTAAAGGCGTTTTTGTGTCAAATATAGGAAAATGGGCGTGTACCCATAGAAAAAGTAAGGGCAAGGCCGTAAAATAGGCAGCAATTATCAGGTCTGTTTTATAGCCGAAGCGATAAATCTGAAGAATGTCATTGAACTTTAGTTTTTCTGCGTTGGCCTTGTGATTATAAATGCAAAATAGTGGTCGTTGGATGAGCAAAAAGAATAAACTGCATAACACAAAATGCAGAGCCAAATAAATGATTTCTTGTTTCATCTTAATTTTTTATCATTTGTTTAATCTTCTGAACAATAAGAGTAGGGCTGATTTGGTGCAGGCATTGAAGATGGCCTAATTGGCATTTCTCACTCCCCGCAATCGTACAAGGTTGGCAAGGCAGATTCAGACAAAGGGCATTTTCTTCGTCTTGACCATAGCCCATGAAGCCGCAAGCAGGGGTGGTGCTTCCCCACATCGACAACACTTTTGTGCCGGCAAGCGAGGCCAAGTGCATGTTGGCTGAATCCATTGAGACCATTACATCTAATGCAGACATGATGGCAAGTTCGTCCTCTATCTTGAACTGACCGGCTAAGACATGGACATTCGGCTTTTCCCATTTCTTTAAGATGGGAGCCTCGTTTTTGCCGCCGAACAGGTAGATTTCGTAGGCTTTGTCTTCCGAAAGGCGGGCAACTACTTCCTGCATCTTCTCGATGGGGTAGGTCTTGTTGGTGTATCTGGCAAAGGGGGCTATCCCTACTTTCTTACATTCATTTTCTTTGATGAACTCGGGAAGGATTGGAGAAGCAGACTCAAATATGGACTTGAAGTTCAAGGAGAATGAAAAGCCTAACTTCTGGAAAACTTCTACATAGCGCAAGACGTAGTTCTTTTGCTTGGGAGCCGAACTGTTCTTCTTCAAGAGTTGTTGGCGTGCCATTCTTTCCTTGTTGACGATGGCCACAGGGATTCCTCTTAGCTTGAAGAAGCCGTCAATGGTCCACGAACGAGATACGTTGTGCAAGTCGGCCACCGCATCTATCTTTAGGGAGGCAAGTTGGCGTAACAGCTTGAATGTGCCTGACAATCCTTTGTAGGTTTGCTTGTAGTCAACCTCAAACAAAGAAACGTTGGACGGGCGGTTGATGAACATGCGCGCAAAGAAAGGGCGTGTAGCTATGGTGAAATGACAATCCGGATGTGCTTGGGCGACCGAATAAATGACCGGCAAAGTCATGGCCACATCCCCTAAGGCAGAAAGTCGGATAACTAACAGATGCTTCTTCATGTTGTCTTACTTTTTGAGGTTTTCAGGGCGAGAGAAACGCCAACGTTTGTGAGACCACAACCAATATTCCGGGGCGCGTTCAATCGTTTCTTCCAGCATCTTCATGAATTGCAATGTATATGGATATTCCAATTCTTCTTGCGGAAGCGGAATCTTCTTGAATGTCATCCGGAAATGTCCTCTTTTGTATTTTTCTACTTCAAGGTAGGCGTAATGTCCGTTCATTCTATTGCCTATTTCTTCTCCACCAACGGCGTAGGCGGTGTCTTGATGTAAGAACGTTGTCCAATGGTTCAGGTTCTTGCTGTTGGGGCGTTGGTCGGCGATGAATCCCACCAACACTTGTTTGCCTTCCTGCTTCATGCGGAGCAAACTGCGGAAAGCTTGATTTTGTGGAATGGCCATGTTGGGGAAGCGTGAACGGATTCTCAGGAAGATTTTATCCATCACTTTATCGTGGAGAGGACGATAGATTTCGCAATTGATGGCCGGACGCTTGTAATGGCTTGTTACAGCTTGCACCCATTCCCAGTTTCCATAATGCCCCATGTAAAGAATGATAGGGCGGCCATCGCTGGCCAATTCTTCAATCAGCTCGGGGTTGGTTACCAGCACGCGGCGATTGATTTCTTCGTCCGAGATATGCACCAACTTGATGGTCTCGACGATGCAATCGCTGAGGTGGTGGAAAAACTTGCGTTCAATGTCTTTGATTTCTTCCAAACTTCGGTTAGGAAATGATTTCAGCAAGTTGTCTCTGACGGTTTTCTTGCGATAGCCGATGATTTTGTACAAGACAAAATACATAAAGTCGCTGATTACATACAGGACACTCAGAGGGAGAAGGGCTACAAGGCTCAATGCACCCCAAATCAAGTGGTATTTTACTTTTTCCATCATGCTTTTCGTATTAAGTTGATAATGTGTGTGGTGGCTCCACCGTTTTCTTTGGTATATCTCAAGGCTTTATGACGAATCTCTGCCTCCATCTCCGGATCGCTTCTCAGGAAGTCGAACCAGCTTATGATGTCTTTTTCGCATTGTACGATGGTGCCAATATTCAATCGAATCAATTCTAAAGGAGTGGTCTTTCGATGTATCTTAGGCCCGAATGAAACAGGAAGTCCATATACGGTGGCTTCTATGATGCTGTGTAGATAAGGCGTGAATCCTCCGCCCACGTAAGCCCATTGTGCATAGCGGTAGAGATAGGCCAATGCGCCTACAAAGTCAATGACAAGGACTTGGGTAGAGCTGAAGTCGGTCGTCTCGTCGCAGTCGGAATAGCAAACCACCTTCCCCTCGATGCGTTGGACGTATTCTTGTTGTAGGTTGCTGTGGATTTCATGGGGAACCATGATAAAGCGGATGTCCTTGTTGTGATTGGCCAAGCTACAAACCAAGCTCAAGTCTTTTTCATCGCTGATGCTTCCGGCTATGAATGTCTTTTTGCCTTTGACAAAAGCTTCAATGATGGGGTTGCTATAAAGTGTTTCTGCAACGGCAATCGTGTTGTCGAACAACGGATCGCCCGATACGCTGACGCGCGTATAGCCTAAACTGTTCAAGTTGGTCTTCGATGATTCGTTGAGGACGAAGATGTGCGTATAGGCATCCAGAACGGAACGATACAGCCCTCCGTACCATTTGAAGAAAGGAGCCTTTTCGCTAATGATGGCCGAAATGAGGAAAGTAGGGATGTTGCGGCGCTTCAGCTCGCTTAAATAGTTTATCCAATATTCGGAGATGATGAATAGCGCTTTGTCCGGTTGGATGAGGTCTAAGAATCGGTTGACGTTCTTACGGGTGTCAAGTGGAAGGTAGAACACATCGTCTATGTCCGGATGATTGTCTTTGAGTGCTTCGTAGCCGGTCGAGGAAAAGAAAGTCAGGATGATTCTGCAAGATTTTTCGGCCTTTAGGCGCTTGATGATTGGGCGGGCTACTCCATATTCGCCCAATGAGGCCGCATGAATCCAGATACATTCTTTTTTCTCCTCGTGGGGATATTTTTTTCGGATTTCTTTGAATACATTCTTTTGCCCGAGGACAAATTTCTTGAATTTGCTGTTCCCGCCAAAGAGAGGCAAGAACAGGGAAATGAACGATAAAAGAAAATCTCCTATGCTCAATGTTATGCTATATAAGTATCTCATGATAAATCTTCGTTCCTAAGTATCATGCAAATATAGCAAAAGAAAATAAAAGCAAAATAATATTTCTAAGGTTTATTGCTGATATGGGGCTTAAATAGGGTGTTTTGCTTGCGAAAACGGCCGTAAAACATCAATCCGGCGCTGGTAAGGCCAAAAGGAAAGGAGAGCCAAATGCCCGTCAATCCCCAGTCGAAGACGAAGCCAAAGAGATAGCCGGCCGGCAGGGAGATGAGGAAATAGGCGATGAAGGCGATGTACATCACCGGCTTCACGTCGGCAATTCCTCGCAGGGCGTTGGAATAGTTGCATTGCATTCCGTCTCCAAACTGGTAGATGATAAACGGCACGATGAGGCTGGCCACCATGAGGGTTACTTCGTCGTTGTCTGTAAACCAACCGCCGATTTCGTTTCTCAGAAAGAAGAGGGGGAGGGAAACGAGGACGGCCATGCACAGAATGATGTGAAAGCCTGCATTGGCCGAACGGCGTACTGATTCCGTATCTTTCTGTCCATGAAAATTACTCACGCGAACCGCTACGGCGGCGGCCATGCCGTAATACATCATGTAGCCCAACTGGCCTATCGTCAGCATGACTTGATGGGCGGCTAAAGCGGTGGCTCCCAGCCAGCCGACCATAATCGTGGCCAGGCTGAAAGAGGCGGTTTCCATGCCCATTTGCAAGCCCACCGGCCAACCGAGTTTGTTGAGTCGTAGGAAGTCGGCCTTGTTGAGCTTGCCTCGCAGAAAGCCTTCCTTGTAGGGCTGATAACGTTTGGTCACCAAGAAAATGCCAACGAACGCCACAAACATCACGATTCGTGAAGCGAGGGTAGCAATCCCTGCACCGAGCAATCCCATTTCCGGAAACCCGAAATGTCCGTAGATAAGTATCCAGTTGCCGAGGATGTTCAACGCATTGCCGGCGATGAGGAGCCACATGGGTGTTTGCGTGTCCGTAATGCCGTCGGCAAATTGCTTGAAGGCGTTGAATAGCAATACGAACAGCAAGGAAATGAGCAACACAACATAGTAAGGCCGCATGAGGGGCAACAGTTCTTCGGGTTGTCCGAGGCGGTGGATGTTGAGGTAAAGTATCCCCATAACAACGGTTAGCAGGATAGCTATCAGCCCGTTGGCACACAAGCTGTTCCTTAATGTTTGGCCAACCGCTTTCTTCTCGCCGCTTCCGAACAGGCTTCCCACGATGGAGGTAAGGCCGTATGAAAATCCGGTGGCAAAGATAATGGCCAAGTTGAACATGTTGTTTACGAAGCTGGCGGCCGCCAAGTCTTCCGTACTATGATGGCCAATCATCAATGTGTCGGCGAATCCGAGAACAATCATGCCGAGTTGTCCAATGACGATGGGAATGCCGAGTTTGATGAGGGATTTATAGTGGTGAGAATCAATCATAGCTTTTATTATTTATAGTTTTCGTTAATGCCCAGCATTGTCATCCAGAGCAAAGCGAAGGATCTCGGTAGCATAAAGTGGGTGTTCCCGAGATTCTTCGCTACATTTCATTCCGCTCTGAATGACACTAAATGTATTTTCGGATGAAAAATTTTGGAAGTGGTATGTATCATTCCTTCTTCTTGTAATACAACACCGAACAATTTTCTCGGACAAAAGTTCGCTTGGCAACCTCCTTAATACGGTCGGCAGAGACTGCCCGATATTTCTCTACCTCGTGATTGATGTCCTCTGCCCGGCCAATCAGTTCATAGAAAGCAAGGTTGGTGGCCACGTTCAGGTAGTTGATGTTGCTGAAAATCTGTTCGCTTTCGTAGCGGTTCTTGACCTTCTCCAACTCTTCCTCGTTGATGGCTTCGGTCTTCAAGGCTTCCAGTTCTTCCCAGATGGCCACCTCGCCTTCTTCAAGAGAAACGCCCGGGGCAGGCTTTCCGGCTATTTGGAACAGCCCTTCGTCTATGCTTCCCGAGATGTAGGCATCAATGCTACTGAATACTTGTCGTTGTTGCACCAATCGTTGGATGAAACGGCTTGAACGGCCACTACTCAGCAGGTCGCTGATCAGGTCGAAGGTGTGGTAGTCCGGATGCTTGCGGTCGCATTTGCGGAACACCATGTAGAGTGCGTCGACCGGCACGTTGCGTTCTACGGTCAGCCGTCTTTCGCTTGTCTGTATCGGCTCGGTGGGCAGTTGGCGGGGCTTTACTTCCCGTCGGGGAATGGGGCCAAACCATTTCTCGGCCAATGCAACGGCCTGTTCAAACGGAATGTTGCCCGTAATGGCCAAAATCGCATTGTTGGGTGCGTAGAAGCGGAAAAAGAAGTCCTTTACCTCGTCGAGTGTGGCGTTCGCGATGTGGGCGATTTCCTTGCCGATGGTTGGCCATTGGTAGGGGTGTTCCTGGTAGGCCAATCCTCTGACCAGATGGCCTACATCACCATAGGGCTGGTTCAAATTGCGTTGTTTGAACTCCTCGATGACCACGTGCCGTTGCACCTCCAACGCCCTCTCGCTGAAATCGAGGGAAAGCATACGGTCGCTTTCCAACCAGAAGCCCGTCTCTACGTTCTGCTTGGGCAGAGTGATGTAGTAGTTGGTGATGTCGTTGTTGGTCCACGCATTGTTTTCTCCCCCGGCATTCTGCACGTGTACGTCGTAGTCGGGAATGTTGACAGAGCCGCCGAACATCAAGTGTTCAAACAAGTGGGCGAATCCGGTATGTTCGGGGTGCTCATCGCGCGCCCCCACGTCGTAGAGGATGTTCAATGCCACCATTTGGGTGTTCTTGTCCTCGCTATGTACGATGCGGAGGCCGTTGTCGAGGGTTTTCCGGTTGATTGCAATCATTGGAATTTATTCAATCACCGTTGCTTTCAGAATACGGATATCCATCACAGGGCGGTCGGCTCGGCCAGTCTTGGCTCCCTCGATTTTCTCTACGGTGTCCATGCCTTCTATTACCTGGCCGAATACGGTGTAAGCTCCGTCAAGGTGTGGGGCGCCACCTACGGTGGTGTAAGCCGAGATTTGTTCCGGAGTAAACATGAACGGTTCTTCTTCCTGCTTGATGGCGTAAGCCTGTGCTTCAAGACTGTCTTGCAACTCCATGAGGGCTTCCTGATCGTTGGCCTTGCGGAGCTTGAAGATTTCCTTCATGTGCTTGCGTGCCAATTCGTTGAAGATTTCTTCGGTTCGCTGGTTGTTGCGTTGTCCGGCTAAGTTGAGAAGCTGTGTTTCGCGGAACTTGCGGCCTGTTACGATATAGAACTGGCAACCCGATGAAGCTCGTTCGGGATTCACATCGTCGCCCATGCGTGCGGCGGCCAATGCACCCCGTTTGTGGATGAACTGCGGTACGATTTCGGCCGGAACGGTGTAGCCTACATCACCACCACCCAGCGTAGCGGTGTCGGAAGCGGTTTTGCTGTCCGGATCGCCTGCCTGAATCATGAACTGGCTGATGACGCGGTGGAAGAGGGTGCTGTCGTACAGCCCTTCTTTGACGAGCTTGATGAAGTTATCTCTGTGTTTCGGGGTTTCGTTGTATAGTTCCACAACGATGTTGCCCTGAGTGGTTTCGATTTTCACTTGGGTACGTTTCTCCATGTTGTTTGATTTTTTAGAGCCGGCTCCGCAGGCGGCAAGCACTACGACGATGACGGCCAAGATGAATAAATGGTTTGTTTTCATAGCTTCTCTGGCGGATTTTTGAATAGCGGCACGAAGATACGAAATGTTTACAATATATGCAAGTAAAAAACAAAGTTTTTTCAGAAAAGATGAAGATGATTTTTGAAAAGATGAAAAGCTTTTGGGAAAAGCTCTTGAATTGAAATACATACCCCCTCTGGAGAGGGGGAAGGGGGTGTGTTAGGATGCATCAACATGAATGTATCCCCAACTGTATGTGTCTCACACATCCCTTAATCCCCTCTCCAGAGGGGAAACGATTTGATAAAGCCGAAGGCGAAAATCTCGGTTACACTAAGTGGGTGTTTTTAGTGAGTGTTACCGAGATTCTTCGTCGTTTCACTCCTCTGAATGACAACATGGGGAAAGGCAAAAGGGTAGCATGTACTAAGGCAGTCGGGCAGTAAGGCAGTTGTTTTTAATCGTAAAATACATAAAGGAATAACCTATTATTATATATAATAATAGAATTACTGCTTGGAGTTTTTTATTCAAAAAAACAACTGCCTTACTGCCTTAGTTCTTTTGTTAAACAACATGAAATCAACCAAATTACCAATATTTTTGTTTAAGTTTGCATAAATGAATCAGACAATGACAACACAAGAAGAACCTATCATAGTTCCTAAACCTCGAAAGAAGCGGTGGTGGTTGTGGCTCATCGCCTCGCCATTCTTGCTCTTTCTGTTGGCTATTATACTGCTCTATCTGCCACCCGTTCAGCGGTTTGCGGTAGATAAGGCTTCGACTATTGCTTCTCAAGCTACCGGATTGGATATTCAGGTGGGGCGGTTGGATTTACGCTTCCCACTCGACTTGTTAGTAACCAATTTGTCGGCCGTAGAACCCGAGACCAAAGATACGTTGTTGGCCGTCGATCGCTTGAAAGTGGAACTCCGTTTGTGGAAACTTTTTCGACAAGAAATAGAGATAGAAGAAATTTCCATACAAAATGCAACGGTCGATACACGCGATTTTCTCGATGGAATGGGCGTAAAAGGATATTTGGGAGAATTGTTTTTGGAAAGTCATGGTGTCGTTTTTTCGCCGGAAACTGCCCGGATTGACGAGTTTTCGGTAAAGAATACCGACCTTTCGCTGACGCTGAAAGACACCGAAAGTGCCGATACAACCGCTTCGGACACGCTTTATTGGAAAATCCTTTTGGAAAAGATTGCGTTTGAAAATGTGGCTTTTTCGTTGAAAATGCCGCAAGATAGCCTCTCTTTACGCACCGATTTCCCAAAAATGACCTTAAAAGACGGACTTGTCGACCTCTATCAGTCGGCTTATTCGTTCAAAACTTTCTCCATCGAAAACGCCGGGGTGGCCTATGACATGGGATTGGAAGCATTCCAACTTCCACCCGATAGTCTTGGAAAGGCGCTTAATCCCTCGCATCTCTCGTTGGAAAGCATTGATTTACAGCTGGATTCTGTGTATTATTGCGGTCGGGATATTCGGGCGGCCATTACGCGCTTCGATTGGAAAGAACGGTCGGGTTTGGAGCTGGTTAGCACCGAAGGACGCATCATAGCCGACAATCAGACGATAAATATCCCCGTTTTCAAGCTGAAAACCACCGATTCCTCTCTCGATTTGCAAACCAAAATAGGGTGGGATGTACTCGAAATGAAGCAAACCGGCCTGCTCTCGGCACGCTTGCTGGCCGAAATCGGCAAGGAAGACATGGTGCGAACGGTGGGCGGCATGGATCCCGAATTTGTGAAAACCTATCCGTCGAAGCCCTTGCGTGTGCTTGCCAAAGCCGATGGCGACCTGCACAAAATCCATTTGCAGACACTCTCTGCCGAACTTCCTGAGGCTTTCCGGCTGAACATGGAAGGCGACTTGCT
>JAFTSK010000104.1 GCA_017467385.1 Bacteroidaceae bacterium | reverse complement strand
TTATTAGCCAATTATCTAGCTTCTGCAATTCGACAAAAATTGGAAGAAACAGAAAGTCAACTAGATCGGGTAAATCTAGTAAATAGTATTTTGACTCAAGCTGGTTTAATGGATGACATGCAGATTGTTGAACCAAACGATTTGTTGTCGGAAGTAATGACTAACCAACAATATGCCCTACAATGTCAAAGTAATACCAAAACAATTCGTCCTATAAGTGGATTTCGAGTGAGCAATCTCTTTACCGGTGGAAGTAGTGCTTTATCATTAGGAGAAGAAATAAGACGAGAAATTGCTAGTGCAGATGAAAAACGTTGTAAATAGAATGAAAACAATAGAAGTAGTAGCAGCTATCATCCACCAAGGCGAAAAGATTCTCGCCACCCAACGTGGATATGGGGATTACAAGGGATTGTGGGAGTTCCCCGGTGGAAAGATTGAATCGGGTGAAACTTCGGAGGATGCCATTCGTCGGGAGATTCGCGAGGAATTGGGTGTAGACATATCGGTAGAGGAGTTGGTTTGTACGGTAGAGTATGATTATCCGGCTTTTCACCTCACCATGCATTGTTTCTGGTGCAGCATCGCCCAAGATGTTCCGGTGCTCATGGAACATCAGTCTGCACGTTGGTTGGAGAAATCGGAGTGGGAGAGTGTGGAGTGGCTTCCTGCGGATGTAGAGGTGTTGAAGGTGTTAGGTTAATAGCCAAAGAAACATTGTTTTTGTATCTAAAGAACAATTAAAATGAAAGAAGAAAATAAAATCATACTTTATCAAGATGACAATGAGATAACTCGTGTGTCTGTACGGTTTGCTGACGAGGATGTATGGCTTACGCAGAATCAGTTAGCGGAAATTTATGATACCACTAAACAGAATATAAGTCTGCATATAGATAATATATTTAAAGATAAAGAATTGGTTGCAGAACGAACTGTCAAGGAATTCTTGACAGTTCGACAAGAAGGCAATCGTAGGGTGCAGCGTAATATCATACACTATAACCTTGATATGATTATCGCATTAGGGTATCGTGTCCAATCGCAAGTAGCCACTCGTTTCCGTAGATGGGCTACCCAACGTTTGCATGAGTATATCCAAAAAGGTTTTGCGATAGATGACGAACGTTTGAAGCAGGGAGGAAACCGTTATTTCCGTGAATTACTTCAACGCATTAGGGACATCCGTAGTAGTGAACGGAATTTCTATCAGCAGGTAACGGATATCTATGCAACAGCTACTGATTATGATCCACGTGATGAAATGACGAAGGCGTTTTTTGCTACGGTTCAGAACAAATTACATTATGCGGTTCATGAGAATACGGCTGCAGAGGTAATCTATCATCGGGTGGACAATGAGAAACCATTCGTAGGGATGACAAATTTTAAAGGGAATTATGTGACGAGGGATGACGTGAAGATTGCCAAGAATTATCTGACGGAAATAGAATTGCAACGGTTGAATCTTTTGGTGTCTGGTTTCCTTGATTTTGCAGAGTTTCAAGCTTTGGAGATGAATACGATGACGATGAAGGACTGGATTGAGGCTTTGGATAACCAAATAATCAGTCTTAAACGCAAGGTCCTGATAGGTAAAGGACATGTTTCGCATAAGCAAGCGATAGAGAAAGCAGAAAAGGAGTTTGAAATTTATCGTAAGCGGGAAATGGATTTGTTGGAGAGTGATTTCGACAAAGAAATAAAGAAATTGAAAGATCTGAATAAGTAATTTATGGCAGACAAACTAACTCCCGAACAGCACCATCGTTATATGGCAAGTATCCGAAACAAGCATGGCGGCAGAAAATGACATTGAATAGGACAAAGAATAGGTTTTTGTCATGGATGACTGCCAAAAAGTCATGAAAAACTTCTTGGCACACTTTTCGCTATAAGATAATTGCTTCCCTATTAAGGGAAACAAGAAAGAAATAACAATAAAAACAAAATAACTATGAACATTAGACCATTGGCTGACAGAGTGCTGATTCTTCCGGCACCAGCTGAAGAAAAAACAATCGGCGGTATCATCATTCCCGATACAGCAAAAGAAAAACCTTTGAAGGGTGAAGTTGTAGCAACCGGTAACGGTACTAAAGATGAAGAAATGATTCTGAAAGTAGGCGATACTGTATTGTATGGCAAATATGCCGGAACAGAACTCGAATTTGAAGGCAAGAAGTATTTGATGATGCGTCAGAACGACGTACTCGCTGTTGTAGAATAATTTAATAAGGAGAAAGAATTATGGCTAAAGAAATATTATTCAATATTGATGCACGCGACCAGTTAAAGAAAGGCGTGGACGAATTGGCTAACGCTGTAAAGGTAACACTTGGTCCGAAAGGTCGTAACGTGATTATTGAAAAGAAGTTTGGCGCACCGCACATTACTAAAGACGGTGTAACCGTAGCTAAGGAAGTGGAACTTGCTGATCCATACCAGAATACTGGTGCTCAGTTGGTGAAGTCGGTAGCTTCTAAGACTGGTGATGATGCTGGTGATGGTACTACTACTGCTACTGTATTGGCACAGTCTATCGTTGGCGTAGGTTTGAAGAACGTAACTGCCGGTGCTAACCCGATGGATTTGAAGCGTGGTATCGACAAAGCAGTGGCTAAGGTGGTAGAATCTATCAAAGCTCAGGCTGAAACTGTAGGCGACAACTACGACAAGATTGAACAAGTAGCAACCGTTTCTGCCAACAATGATCCGGTAATTGGTAAGTTGATTGCAGACGCTATGCGTAAGGTATCTAAGGATGGTGTTATCACTATCGAAGAAGCAAAGGGTACTGACACTACTATTGGTGTAGTAGAAGGTATGCAGTTCGATCGTGGTTACTTGTCTGCTTACTTTGTAACCGACACTGAAAAGATGGAATGTGTGATGGAACACCCGTACATCTTGATTTACGATAAGAAGATTACTAACTTGAAGGATTTCTTGCCTATCCTTGAACCGGCTGTTCAGAGTGGACGTCCTTTGTTGGTGATTGCAGAAGATGTAGAAAGCGAAGCGTTGACTACATTGGTTGTAAACCGTCTCCGTTCTCAGTTGAAGATTTGTGCTGTGAAGGCTCCAGGCTTCGGCGACCGTCGCAAGGCGTTGTTGGAAGACATTGCTATCTTGACCGGTGCTGTTGTCGTAAGCGAAGAAAAGGGCTTGAAGTTGGAACAGGCTACCATTGAAATGTTGGGTACTTGTGATAAGATTACTGTATCAAAGGACAATACTACTATCGTAAACGGTGCCGGCGAAAAGCAACTGATTCAAGACCGTATCAACCAAATCAAGTCGGAAATCAAGAATACAACTTCTGACTACGACAAGGAAAAGTTGCAGGAACGTTTGGCTAAGTTGTCTGGTGGTGTAGCTGTACTTTATGTAGGTGCTGCTTCAGAAGTGGAAATGAAGGAAAAGAAAGACCGCGTAGACGATGCTTTGTGTGCTACTCGTGCGGCAATCGAAGAAGGTATCGTTCCTGGTGGTGGTGTAACTTACATCCGTGCTATCGACGCTTTGGAAGGCTTGAAGGGTGATAATGCTGACGAAACAACCGGTATTGAAATCATCAAGCGTGCCATCGAAGAACCGCTTCGCCAGATTGTAGCTAACGCCGGCAAGGAAGGTGCTGTAGTGGTACAGAAGGTTCGTGAAGGCAAAGGCGACTTCGGTTACAATGCTCGTACCGATGTTTATGAAAACCTTCATGCAGCAGGTGTAGTAGATCCGGCTAAGGTAACGCGTGTGGCATTGGAAAATGCAGCTTCTATCGCCGGTATGTTCTTGACTACTGAATGTGTAATCGTAGAAAAGAAGGAAGACAAGCCTGAAATGCCGATGGGTGCCCCGGGTATGGGTGGCATGGGTGGTATGATGTAATGTCTAAACCATACAATCAATAAAAGAAAGGTGAGTGTACTTGGGTACATTCACCTTTTTGTTTATTTTTGTGTGCTAAATTGAATACCTATGGAATTACACAAGTTTGAACGTCAGCTACGGTTGATGATGTTGCTTACTCAAAACCGCAATTATACGTTAGAGGAGTTGGGCGAGCGGTTGGATATGAGTACCCGTAATGTCTATCGTTATGTGGAGGCGTTCAAAATGGCCGGATTTGTGGTGCGCAAGAAAGGCAAGTATTACTCACTTGATAAATCTTCTCCTTATTTTAAGGATATTACAAGCTTGGTGCATTTTACGGAAGAAGAGGCTTATATCCTGAAACGTGCCATTGAAAGCGTAGACGGTAATACTTCATTGAAACAGAACCTGAAGCAGAAATTGTACAAGGTGTACGATTACGATATACTTTCTGAAATCGTGGTTCGTAATGGTATTGCCGACAATGTGCATTTCCTGTATGAAGCCATCAAGGAAAAGAAACAAGTGATTTTCCAACAATACAAATCGTCTAATAGTCATGTGGTAAAAGACAGATTGGTAGAACCTTTCGCTTTTACGGCCAATAACAACGAAATCTGGTGTTATGAGCTTGCCAGTCAGAAAAACAAGCTTTTCAAGGTTTCCCGTATTACGAAGGTAGAGGTCTTGTCGCAAGAATGGCAGGCGGAAGCAGAACACCAGGAAGGGTTTATCGACGTGTTTCACAACAGTAGCGGCCAACGTTTGCCAATTACACTCCGTTTGGGTATGGCGGCGGCCAATCTCTTAATCGAGGAGTTCCCTTTAGCGGAGAAATACATAGAGAAAGAAGACGAGTCTCATTGGATATTTACTACGGACGTTTGTCGGTATGAGGGAGTAGCGCGTTTTGTCTTGGGATTGTATGAGGATATTGAAATCGTGGATTCTCCCGAGTTTGAAGACTTTTTAGCGAAAAAGATGAAAAAAATAACAGAGAAAATGAAAGTTTGACGTACTCTGTCAAAAAACGGACGTTTCTTTGTTCCATAATTAAAAAACAAACGATTATGAAAAAAGAAATGTCAATCCGTATCTCTTTCAAAGAAAGAATAAAACTTTGTATCAATGGTTGGGCTGAAACGTTGGCTGAGGCGATGTCTTCATGTATAGAAGAAAGAATTTCTCCCTCTCAGGCACTGCGTATCCTTCATGCTGTAATCGCTTTTACGGTGTTGGTATTTTCTTATACCCATGCGCTGTTGTCTGTTCTATTTCTGATATGGTTTGTATTAACCCTGATTGATTGCAAACGGGCAGGCGTGTCTTGTCGTATGTAGCAACAACACACAAGCTTTTCTATATAAGGCCTCAAATCCTCTTTGGTTTTCACTAACTTAAAGAGGTTTTGAGGCTTATTTGTTAATAAGTGTTGATAATAGGAAGAGGAATTTTTGAATTTTGTAGAAAATGCTTAATTTTGTGCTTTAAATGAACTATGAACCTAAATTACAGATAAAATGAAAACATTGAACAGAATTTTTGCCGTTGCTTTATGTGCGGTATTGGCGATGGGACTTCAGACTGTAAAGGCACAGTCGTTGTCGTCTACTACAAAATGGCATTGGGACAAGGGTACAATCGTGATTGACTCTCCGGAACGTCCTGCCGGCCAGGAACATGTACTTGGTTTGACTGCTGCTCCTATCCAGACAGTACGTGTTGGCTTTGTTGGTCTTGGTATGCGTGGCCCCTGGGCAGTAATGCGTTTCTGCCACATCCCAGGTGTAGAAATCGTTGCACTTTGCGACTATGAAGAAAATCGTGCAGAAGCTTCTCAGAAGTTCCTTCGTGATGCAGGTTTGGCTCCGGCTGCTATCTATTCTGGCGAAAAGGGATATGAAGAACTTTGCAAGCGTCCGGATATTGACCTTGTTTATGTAGCTACTGACTGGAACCACCACTTCCCTGTTGCCAAATGTGCAATGGAAAACGGTAAGCACACTGCTATCGAAGTTCCATCGGCTATGAATCTCCAACAATGCTGGGATTTGATTGATTTGTCAGAAAAGACTCGTCTTCACTGCTTCATTCTTGAAAACTGTTGCTACGACTATTATGAAATGAACGCTTTGGCAATGGCACAGGATGGCGTATTTGGTGAAATCATTCGTGCTGAAGGTGCTTACATCCACGAACTTAGCGATTTCTGGAAAGCATACTGGAAAGATCCAAGCGATAACGATAAAGACAATCTCCATTGGCGTATGAAGTACAACATGGAAAATCGTGGCGACGTGTATGCTACTCACGGTCTTGGCCCTGTTGCACAATGTATGGATATCCATCGTGGCGACCGCTTCACTACGTTGATTGCTATGGATACAGAAAGCTTTGCCGGTAAGAATTGGGTGGAAAAGAATACAGGCAAGGAAGTAAAAGAATTCCGTAATGGCGACCATACTACTACACTTATGCGTACAGCCAACGGTAAGGTGGTTGAAATCCAACATAACGTAATGACTCCTCAGCCATACAACCGTTTGTTTAAGTTGACAGGTACTAAGGGCTATGCTACCAAGTATCCGACTCCTGAATTTGCTATCCCGGGTGATGCACTCCAGGGTACTGGTGCTCCAAAGATGGACAACATCAATGCTCATGGTTTCTTGAACAAGGAACAAAAAGATGCTTTGACAAAGAAATACTATCATCCTATCTTGACCAAGTTCGGTGAAAAAGGTCGTGAAATGGGACATGGTGGTATGGACTATATCATGGATGCTCGTTTGGTTTACTGTTTGCAAAATGGTTTGCCACTTGATATGGACGTTTACGATATGGCTGAATGGTGTGCATTGGCAGAACTCGGTGCTATCTCAATGGATAACAATTGTGCTGCCGTTACATTCCCAGACTTTACTCGCGGACACTGGAATGACGTGAAGGGTTACAAGCATGCATACGCTGAACCGACTAAGGAAGCTGAAGTAGAAGCTGCTGCTAATGCTTATACTGCTGCTCAGAAGGAAGCAACTGCTAAGTTGAATCTTTGGACACTTTACGACAATGCCAAGAATGCAGAAGGCAAGGCTAAGGTAAGTGCTCAGAAAAAGTATGCTAAGGCTGCTGCTAAGCTTGATGCTCAGATCGCTAAAGTTTTGAAAGCAAAGAAATAATCCGTTTGCTTAGATATAGAAATGCTCCCTTTGTTGATGTACAGAGGGAGCATTTTTTATTTAATGATAATGCTTGAAGTTGAATTTTTAAAATCCAAGCTTCTGAAACTCGCTTTCAAAATTAGGAGTGAAGACACCTTTGCCAATATGAGTGCGAACCTCTTCCAGCGGCCAGAAACGACCGCCGTCTAATTCTTCGCTGGGCGTAATTTCTCCGTCGTACACCGTTTTGTGGGCAAAGACCAATTCCTTTTCACGATCGGACTCAAAAACGTAGGTTGAAAGTAGCTCGGGGGTAAAGTCTGTAATGCCTAATTCTTCTGATACCTCCCGCTTCAAAGCCATCTCCACACTCTCACCCAAATCCACATGTCCGCCTACGGCTGTATCCCATTTGCCCGGCTGAATATCTTTCCATTCCGGCCGCTTCTGCAAATAAATCTCACCTCGGCTGTTGAATACATGCAAATGTACCACCGGATGAAGTAACTTACTCCCGTTATGACATTCGCCGCGAGTGGCCGCACTAATGATGTTTCCCTGTTCGTCTACAATCGGGAACATTTCTTCGCTGTTATCTTTCTTCATAGCTCTTGCTCTTTGTTAAACTTTTAGACTATTTTCATTAAGAAGGAACTCGTAAATGTTCATGAAAACCACGCCATTCTCGTTCTGATAGCGCTTAATGGGTTCTTCTGTAATGACGAATTTCTGGAAATTATCTGTAATATTCATTAAAGAACGCAATTCTTGTTCGCGCTTTTCGATGGTTGGTAATCGTAAAGCAGACTGAATATAGCATCGCTTACTACCTTCATTGCATACAAAGTCCACCTCTAATTGCTTTCGTTGGCTTTTACCTTCTTCGTTTTTAGTATTCAGTACAACTACGCCTACATCGACTAATTGTCCGCGAATACGAAGCTCATTATATATGAGGTTTTCCATTAAATGGGTAACTTCATACTGTCGGAAATTTAGACGGGCATTGCGTAATCCCAAATCAGAAAAGTAATATTTAGCCGGAGTTTCGATATATTTCTTCCCCTTAATATCGTAGCGCATGGACTTTTCAAGTATAAAAACATCTTGTAAGATACCGAGGTAGGAACTTATGGTATTGGCGGATAAAGAAACATTTTTTACACTTTTGAATGTGTTGGCCATTTTGGTTGGGTTGATAAGCCCACCAATGGAAGAGGCCATAATGTTGATAAGTTCTTCCAACTCAGCTTCATTTTTGATTTTGTACCTATCTAAAATGTCTGTCAAATATGTTTTTTTGAATAGGGTATGCAGATACTTCATTCTTTCTTCATTGTTCTGCATTGTTACAACCTTAGGAAGTCCGCCAAATGTAAGATATTCTTCCAATGCTTCTTCACGCGTTCCTTCAAAAACCGAAAAGAATTCGCTAAAAGAGAGTGGGGCTATCTTGATTTCATCGCCACGTCCTCGGAATTCGGTTATCACATCATTCGATAAGAATTTGGAATTACTGCCTGTAACATATATATCAACATTGGAGATTTTTAGATAACTGTTGAGTACGTCCTCAAACTCGTCTACCCATTGTACTTCGTCGAGCATCACATAGTGCATCCCCTCTTTATTGATATGAATATCTATATATTCAAGCAATGCATCGGGGTTCCTTAATCTCTTATTACGGCGATCTTCCAAATCAATTTTGACAATATGTTCATCGTCTATTCCTTGCGACTTAAGATAGTCGGCAAATAGGTTGAACAGAAGATAAGATTTTCCACAACGTCTGATACCGGTTATAACTTTTATCATTCCGTTATGCCTACTCCTTATCAGTTTATTTAGGTATAAATCACGTTTTATTATCATATCTTGCTGAGAATTTTTGCGTATGTACGCATTTTTACTCAGCAAAGATAATGAAAGTTTTGGGCTATTAATAAGAAAACGTCTGGATTTTATTCCTTAAGAACTTTACGGTATCAAAAGTGATGAGTCTCCATAGCTCAAAAAACGGAAATCATGACTGAGTGCATAATCGTATATCTTCTTCCAGTCGCCTTTGACGAAGGCCGAAACGAGTAGTAACAGGGTACTTTGCGGCTGGTGGAAGTTGGTTACAATCTTTTTCACAATCTTGTATTCATAGCCGGGGGCGATGATGATTTGTGTGCTGGTATGCAACGCTTCCATGCTGTGTTGGTCAAGGTAGTCGAGGATACATTGCAATGCCTCTACCGGAGTGAGTTGCGGATGAGGCTCGTAAGGCATCCATTGCTTTACGTGCAGTTCGTCCTGGTTGGCTTCCGGATGTTGGCTGATGATGACACCTATATAATATAAGCTTTCCAATGTGCGGACAGAGGTTGTACCTACCGCAACGGTCTTTCCATTGTGTGCGATGAGCTTTTCGATGGTGCGGCGGTTGACCGAGATATACTCGGTGTGCATCTCATGTCCTTCGATTTCCTCACTTTTGACTGGCTTGAATGTACCTGCCCCCACATGAAGCGTCAACTCTTCGCGGTCGATTCCCCGTTCGTCGAGGGCTTTCAATACCTTCTCCGTAAAGTGGAGACCGGCCGTAGGAGCCGCTACTGAACCCTTGATTTTAGAATATACCGTCTGGTAAGTCCGTTTGTCGCTTTCTTGCGTTTCTCGGTTCAAGTAAGGCGGAATGGGAAGCTCACCTACAGCTTCCAATACATCAGCGAAGGTCAGCGAATCGTCGTTCCATTCAAAATCAATCCAATGGCTGGTACCTCTACATTCGCCTCGGGTGGCAGTCAGGATAATTTCTTTGCCTTTGATGTCGATGGCTCGCTTTAGTGTACCTTCTTTCCATTTCTTCAGGTTGCCCACCATGCACAGCCAACTACATTTCCGGGTTTGCTGGAAGGAGAGGACATAGTCGTTCGGGGAAATTGGCTCCAAGCAGAACACCTCAATCAATGCCCCCGTCTCCTTGCGGAAGTGCAGACGAGCCTGAATAACTTTCGTATTGTTGAATACCATCATTTCGCCCGGTTCCAAATAGGAGGGGAGAGAGGTAAAACGGTCTTCACTTACTTCGCCCTGACGATACACTAACAGCTTCGACTGGTCGCGTTCACTCAACGGAAACTTGGCAATCCGTTCATCGGGCAACGGATAATTGAACTCACTTATTTTTATATGTTTGGTATGTTCCATTTCTTTTCTTGTCAAAGTCTGTGCAAAATTATCTATATTTGCGTAAACTTAAAAAGAAAAGCGTATGAAAATAGGAGATAAAGTCCGTTTCCTGAGTGAAGTGGGAGGCGGAATTGTAACGGGATTTCAAGGAAAAGACATTGTTTTGGTACAGGATGAAGATGGTTTCGATATTCCGATGCTCATGCGGGAATGTGTGGTAATAGAAACCGATGATTATAACATCAAACGGAAACCGGCGGCTCCGAAACCGGAACAAAAGCCGAAAGAAGAAGAACGTCCGATTACTTATCGCCAACCGGAAAGGAAAGGGGGAGATGTGCTGAACGTGATGTTGGGTTTCGTACCGCAGGACATCAAAGCCATTTCGACCACAGCCTTCGATGCTTACTTGATAAACGATAGCAACTATACGGTGGTCTATACTTACCTGACTGCCGAAGGACATAACTGGCGAGTACGTTCACAGGGTACGGTGGCTCCCAACAGCAAATACTTTATCGAAGAGTTCGAGAAGAGTATCTTGAATGAACTGGAGCATGTGGCAGTACAGTTGTTGGCTTTCAAAGATGACAAGAGCTTTATGCTGAAACCGGCCGTATCGGTGGAACTGCGAGTCGATACAGTTAAGTTCTATAAGCTCCATACCTTCCGCGAAAGTGATTTCTTTGAAGAACCGTCTCTGATTTACGATATTGTAAAAGATGATGTACCGGCTCGTCAGACATTCCTAAAAGGAGAGGACATCAAGGAAGCTTTGTTGACCAAGAAACGGGAAGACATGCAACCGGCTCGCAAACCGGAAGCGAGAAAGCCGAAAGACAACGGGATAATAGAAGTAGACCTTCATGCACACGAATTGTTGGAAACAACGGCCGGCATGAGTAACGGCGAAATCTTGAATTATCAGTTGGAAGTCTTCCGCAAGACATTGGACGAATACAAGAACAAGAAAGGACAGAAGATTGTCTTTATTCATGGAAAGGGCGACGGAGTGCTTCGCAAGGCCTTGTTGCAAGAGTTGAAATATAAATATAAGACCTATCAAAGTCAGGATGCTTCCTTCCGAGAATACGGCTTTGGAGCAACAATGGTTACTATCCGATAGGCATAAAAGCCTTCAAAATTGCATAAATCATTCAAAAGTGTGCAATTTTGAGGGCTGTTTCATTTATTATTTGTACCTTTGCGGCCAAATCAAATAGATATTAGTATGAATTATAATTTGTTGAAAGGAAAAAGAGGCATCATTTTCGGTGCATTGAATGAACAGTCCATTGCATGGAAAGTAGCAGAAAAGGCAGTAGAAAATGGTGCAGTTATTACATTGTCCAATACTCCGGTAGCCGTTCGCATGGGAGAAGTGAATGCATTGGCTCAGAAACTGAACTGTGAGGTCATTGCTGCAGATGCTACCAATGTGGCCGATTTGGAAAACGTGTTCAAGCGTTCGATGGAAGTGTTGGGCGGACAAATTGATTTCGTTTTGCACTCTATCGGTATGTCGCCGAATGTACGCAAGCGTCGTACTTACGATGACCTCGATTATGATATGTTGGAAAAGACATTGGACATCTCGGCTGTGTCTTTCCATAAGATGATTCAGGCTGCAAAGAAGTTGAATGCCATTGCCGATTACGGTTCTATCTTGGCATTGAGCTATGTAGCTGCCCAGCGTACTTTCTACGGTTACAACGACATGGCAGATGCTAAGGCTTTGTTGGAATCTATCGCCCGTAGCTTTGGTTACATCTATGGTCGTGAACACCATGTACGTGTAAACACCATCTCTCAATCGCCAACCATGACAACAGCCGGTTCCGGTGTGAAAGGTATGGACAAGTTGTTCGACTTTGCCAACCGTATGTCGCCATTGGGCAATGCTTCTGCCGAAGAATGTGCCGACTATTGTATCGTAATGTTCTCCGACTTGACTCGCAAGGTTACTATGCAGAACCTCTACCACGACGGTGGTTTCTCCAGCGTAGGTATGAGTCTTCGTGCAATGGCCACTTACGAAAAGGGCTTGGATGAGTACAAGGACGAAAACGGTAATATCATTTACGGATAATCTTTAAATTGTCATTCTGAACGGAACGAAGTGTAGTGAAGAATCTCGGTAGCACTCACTTTATGTTACCGAGATTCTTCGCTTTGCTCAGAATGATAAACTGATGTAAAACTATGGAAACAGCTCTCTATCTTATTCCCGTAACTCTCGGCGATACGACCATCGAAAAGGTATTGCCGGTTCATAACAAGGAAATCATTCTCGGCATCAAGCATTTCATTGTGGAGGATGTGCGCTCGGCCCGACGTTTCTTGAAGAAGGTGGAACGCAGTATCAACATCGACGAACTGACGTTTTACCCACTCAACAAGCATACTTCACCCGAAGCAATTTCCGGTTATTTGAAGCCGTTGCAGGCTGGCGAGTCAATGGGAGTAATCTCGGAGGCCGGTTGTCCGGCCGTTGCCGATCCGGGAGCTGATGTGGTGGCCATTGCCCAACGGAAGAACTTGAAAGTCATACCGTTGGTTGGCCCTTCTTCCATCATTCTTTCGGTCATGGGTTCGGGATTCAACGGACAAAGCTTTGCTTTTCATGGCTATCTGCCTATCGAACCGCACGAACGTGCCAAGCGCATCAAGGCGTTGGAGCAACGTATCTATGCCGAAGACCAGACACAGCTATTCATCGAAACGCCCTACCGCAACAACAAGATGGCGGAAGACATTCTGAGGAATTGCCGTCCGCAAACCAAACTCTGTATTGCCGCCAACATTACTTGCGAGGGAGAATACATCAAGACAAAAACCGTCAAGGAATGGCAAGGCAAACTTCCCGACTTGTCGAAGATTCCTTGTATCTTCTTGATTTATAAGTAAAAGCCTTTCCAAAGCTCGGCGGCCATGTCAAGCAACTCACATTCTTGTTGCAGGTTGAGGCCGAACCTTTCACCGTTGTTCCTAATCTCATCGGCTGTGATGAACTTACCCCCCTGGAAGCTGATTTCGCTTTCTTCCTTTAATGGAAGAATGTATAGGTAAACTGTTTCTTTCTGTTCGGAAACGGAATGATACTTCACGCTGAACCGGGGTTGCATCTCTGAACAGATGTGCAGCTGATACTTTCCCTTAATCTTTTGGGCTGTTTTTCCCGACTTGGAGGGTTCCTGCGAAGCATATTCTTCGATAGGAATATCCATTCGATTGTTTTTTCCGTTAGTGGACGGATGTGGAATGACATAAATCTTTCCATTGCACACCGGAGCTATTCTTACAATGTGCATATTCTTTGGCTGGGAGATGGATTCTGATCTTTTCATACTTTTCACTCTATCTTTTCTACTATAACAAAACAGTCGGGCAAAAGGTTTAACATTTCTCCTTTTTATTTATAAGCTGTTGGGATTTTATTATTTCATGCGTTTCCCCTATCGCATATTTCATTTATAATACTGTGAATGGATATTTAAAGACCTTGAATCACCATTCACAATCTTTGAATGATGCTTCAAGGTGTTGTGAATGGAATAAACGGCTGTATGTTAACGGATTTGGTTGGCCGTTTTTCGCCTTATTGGTAAAGTGGGTTGACTGAATTTAACTTTATTTTTATTGTATGTTGACTTCATTTGTAATATTTAGTTGCTATATTTGTAATAGCATTTAAAATAACACTTTAACACAATTGAGTATGAAGAAGATTCTATTACCTTTTATGATGTTATTGTTTATGTCACTTATGGCATGTAGCGATGACAATGACGCTTCTGTTACTCCAAACGATAGAAAGGATATTGTTCTTTCGCGTTCGGAAACACAAATGGCTACGGAAAATGTAAAGTTTGCCTTTGCTCTTTTCAATAAGATGAATGAATTGGAAACAGAAAAGCCTAATTGGATGGTTTCTCCATTCAGCGCATCTGTTGCTTTAAGTATGATTGCCAACGGAACGGATGGAAATACATTGACTGAATTGCAGAATGTTTTGGGATTGAGTGATTTCTCGTTGGAAGAAATGAACGAATATAATCGAAAGTTAAATGTGGAATTACCTTATTTAGATAATACCACCAAATTGTGTGTGGCGAATTCCATTTGGGCAGACAAGGAGATAGATATGTATGGCTCATTTATTAACACTAACAAAGATGTATATGACGCACAAATCTCTACATTGGATTTCTCATTACCAAATGCATTGGAAAACATTAACAGTTGGTGTGCCAAACAGACAGAAAATACAATTCCGGAAATTTTGGATGATATGCCGGAAGGTGTAAAAGTTTGTTTCTTGAATACACTTTATTTTAAGGGTACGTGGAAAGAAAAATTTAGTGAATCTGCAACAGAGAATGAAACATTCTATTGTATGGACGGCCAACAGCATTTGGTCAAAATGATGAAACAAACAGAAGACTTCTATTATTGCGACAATAAAACATTTGCTATGGCTGAGTTCCCTTATGGCAATGAAGCTTTTAGTATGATTGTATTGCTTCCTCATGAAGATAAAACATTAGAAGAAACCTTACAGGAATTTACCGTAGATTATTGGACGGAGATAGAAATGTCAAAAAAGGAATTAAATGTTCGTTTTCCGCGTTTTGAAATGAATTACGAGACGGATTTAATTCAAGTGATGAGAAGCCTGGGAGTTTCAGATATTTTTGATGAAGGAAAAGCAGATTTCTCTCGTCTGTCTTCTATTCCTATGTATCTTAATCTTTTGAAGCAAGCGACATATATAAAAGTGGATGAAAAAGGTACTGAAGCAGCTGCTGTTAGTGTCGGTACAGGTATGTTTGGAGATTCCGAACCAGCAAAAACGATTGATTTCTTTATGAATCGTCCGTTTGCATTTCTTATTAAAGAGAAGAGTACAGGGAATATCCTTTTTATGGGAAAAGTAACAGCATTGTAATTGGGAATGAAATTCCTTTATTGTTGCTTTTAGCGTTAGAATATATCAACGGGGAGAATGTTCCACAAAACATTCTCCCCGTTGATATATTCTAATTCAAAAACAGTAATCCTGACACCTTACTTAATCGCTAATAGTCTAAGGGTGAAAGCCCTTTATCACATACGAAACTTAAATTACTTGTTCAAATTCTCAATGAAGAAATCCGTTACTCGCTTCAATAGATGCAGACGGGTTTTTCCGCCGCGAATGCTGTGGTTGCGGTTCGTGTAAACGTGCATATCAAACTGTTTCTCCGCTTGTACCAATGCTTCGCTGTATTCCGAGGCATTGCGAAGATGTACATTGTCGTCGGCTGTTCCA
>JAFTSK010000103.1 GCA_017467385.1 Bacteroidaceae bacterium | reverse complement strand
CTTGAGTTCGACGATGGAAGGGGATACGACCAACTTCTTCATCTTCCGCAAGCTTGCACCGTATAATGTAAAGATGAGTGTCATTGCCCGAGGTATTTCGATAGGGGATGAACTTCAATATACGGACGAGGTTACACTTGGTCGTTCGATTGTGAACAGAACATTATTTACCGGAAATATGTAAAGGTTATGAAAGAACAAATAAGACGAATATTCCGCCAACAAATAGGTGGCTTTATAGGAATTTGGGCATTGCCACTTTTTATGGCGTTTCTATTTGAAATCGGGGCTTTTCCTGAAGGACTATATGCAGGAAATGCACAATTAGATTACATACTTCAGAGTGTGGGTATCCTGCTGACTATCGGTATGATTCCTTTTGCACTTCGTATCTTTAATTTGAATTTAGTAAAACGTATCAAGGAATTACCATTACAACAGGCCTTGAAAAGTTATCGTATCTGGGCAGACATTCGTCTTTGTCTGCTTTTTGTTCCGGCCATTCTAAACTTACAGTTTTACTATCTGACATTGAATACTACCGGACTTTTTTGTAGTGTAATGGCATTGATTGCGACTCTTTTCTGTGTACCATCAGAAAGCCGTATCAAGAACGAACTCGATTTGCCGGACGAAATCAACGGATAAGGATGATGGATTTGCTTCAGAAAGACGGATATGTGTTGCGTGCTCCTGAACCGGAGGACTTGGAGTGTATGCTTCAGTTCGAGAACACGCCAACCTTGTGGGAAGTGGGAAATGCCACCGGCCCTTATTCACGTTTCCATCTGAAGCAATACATTGAGACGAATCGAAATGACATTTATACCGACGGACAGCTCCGGTTGATGTTGGAATCGCCCGAGGGAGAGGTTGTCGGCATCGTCGATTTGTTTAATTTTGAGCCTTTCCATAGTCGGGCAGAGGTAGGAATTGTGATTGCAGAACGCCACCGTAATAAAGGAGTAGGGCAGTTGGCGTTGAACCTGCTTATCGACCATGCTTTTCGTTTTTTGGGTATTCACCAACTGTATGCTCATGTGGATGTAACGAACGAGGCAAGCCGTCGGCTATTCAAACGCTGTGGCTTTGCCGAATGTGCTTTTCTGAAGGATTGGATGCGTGCTGGCAAAACTTTTCGAGATGTGGTGTTACTTCAACTGATTGATAATTAATATATCAATTCATAGAGGGGAAGCGGGGATATCGAGCCCAAATGGCATATTTACCTCCCAAATCGGTCAAAGCTTCCTGCCACAAATCCCGAAGATACATATTCAGCAAATCGACCTTATGATGGTTGTTTACCAACCAAGTATTACTTTCTATTTCCTCTTGTAGTTGTCCTCGTTGCCAACCGGCATATCCACAGAAGAAGCGAACCACTCCTTGTGTGGGGCCACCATCGAGAATGTATTTCTGCATAGCATCAAAGTCTCCATTCAAGTAAAGACCATTACCCATAGGAAAGGCTCCTTTCAAGAAAGAGAGGGTATGAAGATAGAAAAGCGTTTCCCGACTGACCGGTCCGCCTTTATATAAAGGTATAGGTGGAAGCGAAGCCAAAGACGGAACCAATTCGTTTAAAGTCATCAGATTGTTGAAGTTCTTGTTTACGACAATCCCCATACTGCCCTCTTCGTTGTGATCTACCACCAAAACCACCGAACGGGCAAAGTGATAGTCTCTTAGGAAAGGAGCAGAAATCAACAAACTTCCTTGCTTGGGAAGCACTTTGTTGGATTCTACTTGAAATACGGTCATGTCCATATAAATACTTCTTTATTCCGAAAAAACGTCCTAATTTACACATTAATTCGGAAAAACAAGGATAGTTAGGATTTTTTTTAATTGAATATTTAATTTTTGAAGAACTGAATTTTTCTTCTTGAATAGGCAAGGAGTGTGTTAGTAATTCACATCGGAGAAAACAGTTCAAACAAACACGAAAAAAACTCTTTGAAACAAAAGTGTTAACACCAAAGAGAAAAGATCAATTCACCAAAGAGTTTTTTTTATGTTTGTTTGACCGTTTAAACTGATATTTTAGGAAACATCTGCCACTCCTGCAATTCCGTTTCTAAATCGTTGAAAGATAACAAAATATAATGACAGGAAGGTTGCGAATTCCTGTCATTGCTGTCATGCTTGTTTTGCTTTAATAAAACAAGATTAGTTAATAGGCTTCACTTCGGAGTTCTTTTTAAAGCATAAATTTCTCGACCACAGCAGCCACTCCGTCTTCTTCGTTGGAAAGCGTGATATAGTCGGCCGACTGGCGAACCACTTCCTGAGCATTGGCCATAGCTACCCCCAAACCGGCAAACTTAATCATCGACAAATCATTGAATCCGTCGCCGACGGCTATCATTTCTTCTTTGACGGCTCCTATCTTTTCCAACAATACGGCCAAAGACTGTGCTTTGTCAATCCCCTTAGGCACCAGTTCAAGGAAATAAGGTTCTGAACGATACACACCCATTCGGTCTTTCAGAACTTCATACATCTCTTTCTCCAAAACAGCCAGTCGGGTAGCTTCACCCACAATCAGACACTTGGCTACCGGGAAGTCAATGGCATCCAAGAAATGGTCTACCTTCTTCGTTTCCATTACATTTAAGAGAGCTTCCTTCAAGACATATTCATCATCGGGATGCTCGGTCAAGACATATTTGTCCTTGTAAGTAACAATGGCAAAATTATTTTCTTTCGCACATTGATATAGATAAGGTAGCACATCCGCTTCCAGTACGTTCTCGTACATCAGTTCTCCCGTCTGCCAGTTGGTTATTTCTCCGCCATTGTAGGAGAGGATATAACCGCCATATTTCTTCAGTTCCAGTTTCTCGGCTATCGGAGCAATGCCGTAAGTTGGTCGGCCTGAAGCCAATACGATTTTTACGCCACGTTCCTGTGCCTCGATTAAAGTACGAAGGGTATGCTCGGTTATTTCTTTCTTGTTGTTGGTCAAGGTACCGTCAAGGTCTAATACTAATAATTTATATTTCATAGAGTCAATCGGTTAATTTCGCCTCAAAGATAAGACAATCTGGAAGATTTTCCTTATTTTTGTAGAAAATAACAACATTATGGAACTGATTTTACTGACTATTATTCTTGTTTTGTTAGCGGCCAATCTGTTTGTTGCCTTGTTGAAGAACAATCGTAAGCAAACCGAACGGTTAGAGTCGCTGTTTCGACAGGAAATGAAAGAAAACCGAGAAGAACTGGCTAAGAACATGCGAGAGCTTCGTACAGAATTGAACCAGGCATTGAATCTTTCTACCCAACAAATGCAGACGACTTTGCACCGCAACCTGATGACCACCAACGAAATGCAGCGTGAAAAGTTTGAAGCGATGAACCGCCAGCAGGATGTTCTGGTCAGGTCTACCGAGAAACGATTAGACGAAATGCGCCTGATGGTGGAAGAAAAATTGCAGAAGACGCTGAACGAACGTATTGGGCAATCTTTTGAACTGGTTCGTTCGCAATTGGAGAACGTACAGAAAGGATTAGGCGAGATGAAGAACTTGGCCGAGGATGTCGGTGGATTGAAGAAAGTGTTGGGCAATGTCAAGACGCGAGGCACATTTGGAGAAGTCCAGTTGGCAGCCTTGTTGGAGCAGATGCTCAGCCCGGAACAATACGAAGCCAACGTCAAGACGCGGAAGAACGCAACGGAATTTGTGGAGTTTGCCATCAAGTTACCGGGAAAAGACAACGGAAAAGATACGGTGTACTTGCCTATTGATGCCAAATTCCCCAAAGATGTGTATGAACAATATATTGATGCCTACGAAGATGGAGATACCATTTTGATAGACAGTACCTCCAAACAAATGGAAAACACCATCAAGCGGATGGCGAAAGATATTCATGACAAGTACATCGAACCACCGTTTACGACGGACTTTGCCATCATGTTCTTGCCGTTTGAGAATATATACGCAGAGGTCATCCGACGGACTGTTTTGGTAGAGTCTTTACAGAAAGATTATAAGATTGTGGTTACAGGGCCTACTACATTGGGAGCCATTCTTAACAGTTTGCAAATGGGCTTCCGTACCCTTGCCATTCAGAAACGAACAAGTGAGGTTTGGAATGTGTTAGGAGCTGTAAAGACCGAGTTCGGCAAGTTTGGAGGCATGTTGGAGAAAGTGCAGAAGAACTTGCAGAATGCGGGAGACCAATTGGAAGAGGTGATGGGTAAACGTACTCGTGCCATCGAACGAAAACTCCGGCAAGTGGAAGCATTACCTGCCGAGGAAAGTAGAAAAATGTTGGATTTCACCGAATTAACAGACGAGGAAGAATAATTAGGAGGATAAGATATGACAGCGGAATTCATTTTACGACTGTTCATTGCCGGTGTCTTGGGGGCGCTTGTTGGCCTTGACAGAGAATATCGGGCAAAGGAAGCCGGATACAGAACTCACTTTTTGGTGGCATTAGGAAGTGCGTTGTTGATGATTGTTTCCCAATACGGATTCAATGAATTGTTAGGAAAACCGGGGATTGGGTTGGATCCCAGCCGTATTGCCGCCCAAGTGGTTTCAGGTATTGGCTTTATCGGGGCGGGAACCATTATTTTGCACAAACAGATAGTCAGAGGACTGACTACTGCCGCCGGTATATGGGCTACATCTGCTATTGGCCTTGCTATCGGAGCCGGCATGTACAAGGTGGGGATTGCCGCTACCTTTCTAACTCTTATCGGCTTGGAAGTCTTGAGTTTCTTGTTCAAGAGTGTAGGAATGAAAAGTTCCGTAGTCGAATTTTCCACAGACAACAAAGAAACTCTCAACCGTCTTTCCAAGAAATTCAATTCCAAAAACTTCTTGGTCGTTTCTTTTCAGATGGATGAAAGAACCGTAGCCGATGTTACTACTTACCATGTAACAATGGTCATCAAGTCGAAGAAAAGCAATGATGAAGGTACTTTGTTGTCGTACCTTCAGGATTTCAAAGACGTAACCATTCATCGGATTGAATGATTCTATCCGATGAATACGTTTACGCTTAGGAAAAAGCAGTCTTCATCTTCCCGTTCACAATCGAAATCAATCTTGTTTTCTCTGGCTAACCAACCGATAGCGGCATTCAGTTCTCTATCGGAAAGTCCGGAGGCTTGTTTCAATTCGCAATAACTCCAACGGTTATTGTTGTTCAATAAATGCCAGACAATGCCGGCGTTCAATCCTATTTGATGCTTGTTCATACAGTTCGTTTTATAGATTTGACTGGAATAACAACAACGTGCTTTCTCGTTTGTTTGAAAGAGAAATCGTTTTTTATGCTTCATAAATCTTACAATTACAAATATTTCCACTAACTTTGTCGGTTGTTTAAGCGAAAAGGCGAAAACCATGAGAAGAAACAAGATAAACTGGAGAGTTCCCAAAGGAGTGGAGCCAACAGAGTTAGATAAAAAAGTGCTTGCATTTCAAGCAAAAGGGCATTTAGTGCCTACTCGGAACTTGATTAAGACTCCCGAACAAATTGAAGGAATCCGTAGAAGTGGCATCATCAATACGGGGGTGCTTGATTTAGTGGCCAAAGAAATTCGTGCCGGCATGAGTACGTTGGAGATAGACAAGTTAGTGTATGAATATACTCGCGATCATGGAGCTATTCCGGCCTGCTTGGGATATGAAGGATTTCCGAAGAGTTGTTGTACCTCTGTCAATGAGGTGGTATGTCATGGTATTCCAAATGAATACGAGATTTTGGAAGAGGGCGACATCATCAATGTGGATTGTACAACAATCTTGAACGGTTATTATGCCGATGCTTCCCGTATGTTTATTATAGGTGAGACCACTCCGGAAAAGAAAAAGTTGGTCGATGTAGCCAAAGAATGTTTGGAAATAGGTATGGCTGCTGCAAAACCGTTCGGATTTGTAGGAGACATCGGCAATGCAGTGGAAAAACATGCCAAGAAGAATGGCTTTTCGGTGGTCAGAGATTTGTGTGGTCATGGAGTAGGATTGGAATTTCACGAAGAACCCGACGTAGAGCATTTCGGAAAGAAAGGGACAGGAATGCTGCTTGTACCGGGTATGACCTTTACCATAGAGCCGATGATTAATATGGGTACCTACGAAGTGTTTGTTGATGAAGAAGACGATTGGACAGTCGTAACCGAAGACGAACTTCCTTCTGCTCAATGGGAACATACTTTTGTGATGACTGAAAACGGATTGGAAATCCTTACGTATTAATATATAATAAGGTATAGAGATATGGATACAATAATATTAGGTATAGAGTCGTCTTGCGATGACACATCAGCTGCCGTTATTCGCAACGGAGTGTTACTGTCGAATGTGGTGGCAAGTCAGGCTGTACACGATGCATACGGTGGGGTTGTGCCTGAATTGGCTTCAAGAGCCCACCAACAGAACATAGTTCCGGTAGTACATGAAGCGTTGAAGAGAGCAGGGGTTACTAAGGAACAATTGAGTGCTGTAGCCTTCACCAGAGGTCCGGGTTTAATGGGTTCTTTGCTTGTCGGAGTATCTTTTGCTAAGGGCTTTGCCCGTTCGCTTAACATCCCAATGATAGATGTTAATCATCTGCAAGCCCATGTGTTAGCTCACTTCGTTAAAGAATCGGATGAAGATACAGATCAGCCGAAATTCCCTTTTTTATGCTTGTTAGTGTCGGGAGGAAACTCACAAATCATCTTAGTTAAAGCCTATAACGACATGGAAGTTTTAGGGCAAACCATTGATGATGCTGCCGGCGAAGCCATTGATAAATGTTCTAAAGTAATGGGACTTGGCTATCCGGGAGGTCCCATCATTGACAAACTGGCTCGACAGGGAAATCCGAAAGCTTTTACTTTTAGTAAGCCTCACATTCCAGATTATAACTACAGCTTTAGTGGTTTGAAAACGTCTTTTTTGTATTCTTTGCGCGATTGGATACAAGAAGATCCCGATTTCATCGAGAATCACAAGGAAGATTTGGCTGCTTCACTCGAAGCGACCGTTGTTGAAATCTTGATGGATAAGTTGCGAAAGGTAGCGAAAGCGTTAAAGATAAAGGAAGTGGCAGTTGCAGGAGGAGTGTCAGCCAATACGGGACTGCGTAATGCGTTTCACGATCATGCAAAAAGATTCGGGTGGAAAATCTATATTCCCAAGTTTAGTTATACAACGGATAATGCGGCCATGATTGCCATTACTGGATATTATAAATATCAAGACAAAGATTTTTGCAGTATTGACAAACCGGCGTATTCAAGAATAAGTATTTAATAATCAAAAACATAAATCAGTATGTTACTACAAAGTAAGTTTTTAAGCAAAGTTTTGAGTGATATCTTCTGGAAAGAAGGTTTGACACTTGCTACAGCCGAAAGCTGTACAGCTGGTAATATCGCAGCAATGATTACTGCCATTCCGGGAAGTTCACGTTTTTATAAAGGTGGGATAGTGGCCTATTCCGATGAAGTGAAGGAAAATATCTTAGGTGTAAATCCGGAAATTCTGGCTTCTAAGGGAGCTGTCAGCGAAGAAACAGTGATTGAAATGGTAAAAGGTGCGATGAAATCGATGAATTCTGATTGTGCAGTTGCTACATCAGGTATTGCAGGTCCTACAGGTGGCACTCCCGATAAGCCGGTGGGTACAATGTGGATTGCAGTTGCCGTAAAAGAAGAAATCATGACAGAGAAGCTCGAAGGAGATGAAGGTCGCAACAAAAATATTGAAAATGCGACTCAAAAAGCATTGGAATTACTCCAAAAAATGCTGCAAAACAAAGAAAATGAGCTATAAACAATAATTATTTGCCGATTTTCTTGTATATTAAAAATAAAAGTTGTTATTTTGCACTCCGTTTGAAATACGTATTGAATAAAACTATAAAAATAAGATAGCAATGTCGAAGATTTGTCAAATTACCGGAAAGAAAGCCATGATTGGCAACAATGT
>JAFTSK010000009.1 GCA_017467385.1 Bacteroidaceae bacterium | reverse complement strand
TATCAAGGTTGAAGGCAACTACGAAAAATACGGTAAGGAAGTAGTGATGAAATCACTCTCATTCACCACAGACAAAGGCAGGACCTTCAATTATGGCACTGTGACAAACGGTCAAGGCTATTTCAAGTATGAAGCAAGTCCTGGCTTTGCAATATGTGCTTTGCACGGTCAGGAAGGCAGATTTCTCGGAGCAGTAGGTTTCTGTGCCCGAAAAATTCAGTAGTAAATCATTCAAGCATCTTCACGGCAACATCACAGTGAGGTGCTACGGAGAATCCGAAAATCCGAATAGTAAAGAGAGTAGGAAAAATAAATTAAATTGTATTTATTATGGATAAAGAATTACTTAAAGAACTTTTACCATATTTTGAAAATGCAAATGATGGTACTGCACAAGGTAACTATTTACCTGAACTTGCAAATAATGACGTACAGGGTGGGATATGCTTGCATTTAGTGTTAACTTGGATGCTCCTTTACAAAAGAGCAAACGCAACAAAAGCTCCAAATGTTATCTGGCAAGAGATGAAAATACCATCAACGATTAAGCAAATAGCGAATAATCAGCGTGCTTACCAAAATTTTGCCGGAGGGAAACAGGCTATTATTGATAGCATTACATTTTTGGGATTAAAATATAACACAGATGTTCCGTTTAAAGAATCAGATGATATTCCTACTCTTGCAAATATAACTTTAGGGCATACTCCTATGATTCTTATTTGTATCTACCTTTATAAAGGAGGCAAATGTGTAGGAGGACACGCGATAGGAGCAATAAGACATAAAGTAGAAAATAGTCCCGACAGATTCTATCTATTTGATCCAAATGTTGGTGTTATGCAAGTACCTTTTAGTGCAAAAGAAGAACTCTTGAATAAAATTGCTTACATCTATGAATCCTGTTGGGGGTATGAAATCAAAAATGGATACATCTTTGAAATCGTATAGGAATGTATTTCAAGCGGAGTGGCAAATGCAACTCCGCTTTTGTGTTATTCCAACATATCTTTCTGTTTGAAAGATAATTGTGACGTAAAAATTCTTATATAGCCTAAAATTGAGTACCTTTGCAGTGTCATTATCACTTATAAGAATGAAGATAGATACATTGGATAAGGTAAAGGAACTTATAACCGGTGAAGGCAAAACGGTTGAGTTCAAAAAATCTACGGGGCAGTTGGAACGTGGAATGGAAACGATATGTGCTTTTCTCAATGGCGAGGGAGGTACGGTTCTTTTTGGAGTACATGACAGTGGAAAGATATTGGGACAAGAGGTCGCCGATACAACCAAAAGGGATATAGCCAATGCTATCAACCGCATTGAGCCACAAGCAGAAGTTCAAATAGGCTATGTTCCACTACCGGAATCTGATAAGTGGGTAATAACATTACATGTAGAGGAAGCAAGATACGAAAGACCTTTCACCTATAAAGGCTGTCCTTATCATCGCATAGAGAGTGTTACCACTACTATGCCACAAGCGGTGTATAATGACTTGCTGATGGCTCGTGACGGGCACAAATACCGTTGGGAGAAATTCGAGGATAAGGATTTGTCTTTGAAAGACCTTGATGAGAATGAGATTTTGAAAACCGTCCGTCTCGGTATCAATGCAGGACGCTTGCCGGAGAATACAGGTAATGACATTCCGAACATTCTTGAAAAGTTCGGTCTTATGAGTAATGGTGTTCTCAACAATGCCGCAATGGTACTGTTTGCCAACCCTGACACATTCGGATTTCCCCAATGCCTATTGCGTTTGGCTCGTTTTAGGGGAACTGACAAAACGGAATTTATCGACAGCCAGCGAATACAAGGAAATATTTTCCTGTTGTTTGATGCAGCAATGGCATTTATCTTCAAGCATCTTTCATTATCAGGAAAGATTGAAGGCTTTGAAAGAGAAGAGCAACTGACCGTGCCTTATAAGGCTATAAGGGAGGGTGTTATAAACTCACTGGTACATAGGTGTTACAGGGAACCCGGTGGTTCTGTTGGCATTGCCATCTACGATGACCGTGTGGAGATTGAAAATCCGGGAACATTGCCAAAAGGCTGGAATTTAGACAAGTTGTTATCAGAACATGAATCCCAGCCACAAAATCCGCTTATTGCCAATGTGCTATACAAGCGTAAAGTTTTGGAAAGTTGGGGGCGAGGTATCAACCTTATTATGGAAGAGTGCGAAAAAGTCAATCTGCCGAAACCAGAGTTTAAGGTTTCAGGAAACTCCATGAGGTTGATTTTCAGGTATGCTTCCATTAACAACCCGACAAGTACCCGACAAGTACCCGACAAGTACCCGACAAGTACCCGACAAGTATCACCTATGGTAGAAATTATTGGTGAAAATGCCTATTCTGTTAAGGAACTTATGGAACTTATGGAACTAAAAGACAGAGAAAATT
>JAFTSK010000102.1 GCA_017467385.1 Bacteroidaceae bacterium | reverse complement strand
GAGTGAAAAGTTCATTTCAAAATTGCCGTCTGGTGATGCCAGTTTTTGTTGTGCATTGGCAATGAGAGTACAAAGCGCCAATGCGATAAATGTCAAGCTTTTTCTAATATTCATTGATATTCAGGTATTAAATTGTTTTCATTTCATTGAAGAAACGATGATTCGTTCCGATATTACAAATTTAATGGCAATTGGGATTCAACGTTCATTTAAGAATGAAAATATAAATCCCAAAGTGCCTATTTTAATAGCTATGTTGTTGTAAATCAGTTCTAATGCTTCTTTTTAGTGCCTTTAAAAATATAAGTGAAATAAATGTTTTAGAACTCAAGAACAAACATTTCACGGTTGCCTAGAGTCAATTCTTTACCGAGCGAAACGGTCTTTCCGGTAAGCATGTCCTTGGCTTGAGTTTTCGGAAGTACTTCTGCGTATGGAGCCAAACCAATGGTCTGTTCTCTGTCATTTCCATTCATGATGACTACTACCGATTTCCCGTTATACTTACGTTCGTATACATAAACGCCTTGATTGATAGAGAAGTGCTTCAATGTCCCCTTTCCAATGACATCATTGCCTTTACGCCAATTCAGTACCTTCTTGATGAATTCGAAGGCTTCCTGTTCTTGTGCAGTACGTCCGGCAGCTTCGAAACAGTTGCGTGCATCACCTGGCCATCCACCCGGGAAGTCTTTGCGGAGCATACCATCACCTTCGCCCTTGTCGCCAGTCATCAATATTTCTGTACCATAATAAATCTGAGGGATACCTCTGGTGGTCAACAAGAATGTGATGGCTTGCTTGAAGCGAGTGAGATTTTGCGCCTTTTCATCGTTGGTTGTGAAACGGGAAGTATCATGGTTGTCGAGGAAGGTCAATAAGTTCATCGGGTCTGCATAGACCAAGTCTTGAGTCAAATAATCGTATAAACGATAAAGACCACCCGACCAATCGCTGGTTTCTTCGTCAAATGCCTTGTTCATGTGTTCCATCAATGGGAAGTCCATGACTGTCTTCAAGTTGGAGTTGCGTGGAGCAGCCAACTTGCTGTCTTTCTGCCAGAATGAAACGAGTACGTTGCTGTTCAACCAAGTTTCACCTACGATGTTGAAGTAAGGGTATTCATCGTTTACTTCCTTGCACCAACGGGACATGAAGTCGTAATCGGCATACGGGTGTGTATCCTGACGGATACCATTGATGCCTGCATATTCAATCCACCAGATACTGCTTTGAATCAAGAAACGTGCCACGTGGCGATTGCGTTGATTCAAGTCTGGCATAGCTTGGGTAAACCAACCATCTACAGCAATCTTATATTCATATTCGGATGCATGAACATCCTGTACACTAGCTGTCTTATAAGAGGTGCCTACATATTCTGACTTGAAGTTGAACCAATCCTTCGATGGCTTGTCACTGAAGAGGAAGTTGTGACTACCGCAGTGATTGAAAATCATGTCCATGACTACCTTCAAACCTTTTTCGTGCGCCTTGTTTACCATACGGAGGAAATCTTCGTTGGTACCATAACGACGGTCCACTTGGAAATAATCGGTAATGGCATAGCCGTGGTAAGAACCCTCCGGCATATCGTTTTCCTGAGTTGGATTTAGCCAAATGGCAGTTACACCGAGGTCTTCCAAGTAATCCAAATGGTCTTCGATACCCTTCAAGTCACCTCCATGGCGGCCATATTGTTCCTTACGATCCACTTTGTTTTCCAGCATGCCTGGTACGATGTCATTGTTAGGATTACCATTGGCGAATCGGTCGGGCATAATTAAATAAAGTACATCGCTGGCATCAAAACCTTTTACTTCCGATGAACCTGGACGACGCTGTTTCAATTCGTAGGGAACATTGGTTGTTTTCTTCCCTTTTTTGAGAGTAATGTTAAATGTTTGTGGAGTAGCTTCCGCCAAGTCTACATAGAGTAATAGGTAATTAGGATTGTCCTGTTTAACTATGTCGCGGAGTTCTACACCTTGTGCGGAAATGCTTACTTCGTTCGAAGCGATGTTGTCTCCATACAACAAGATTTGGAGCTCAGGATTTTTCATTCCTGCCCACCAAAAAGTAGGCGCTACTTTCTTGACAACGGTTGCCTTTGCGGAATGCAACCCGAGAAATGCAAATAGTGCCATAAAGAAAAATACTTTTTTCATGATATGATTGTTTAATGATTAAATACGGTTTCCTAACTGTCGCAAAATTATGTGGATAAAATGTCCAATTTCCCTTATAGAATCAAAATATAAATGAATTAAAAACTCAAATATTTGATAAATAGGGGGTTGTATGTATTGGATATAACTAAAAATATAAACGATAATTAAAAAGATATGACTTTGTTTTCTTCTTTTTCATAACTTTCTTATCTTTGCAGCAACCAATCTAAAAGCTATGAGAACTAAAATATTAAACGTATTGTTGGTCTGCCTATGTTTTCCTATGGCTTTGTGGGCAGAATATCGGGACTTGGAACCGTTGTTGAAAGAGTTGGATGCAGTTATCGACCGGAAGGATGCTTATACGCTTCCAAAAGAAAATGAATTGTCCGAACTTCGTATGCGCTTGAAGAATGTTAAAGATGCGCGAAGGAAATACGAGTTATGTGATAAACTCTTTACTGGCTATTTGCATTATCAAGCGGACTCGGCTTTGGCATACGTGGAGCAGAAACAGGAATTGTTGTCTTTGCTCAATGACCCATTGTTGGAACAGGAACTTATTATCAACCGAGCGGAAGTGATGGGGGTGATGGGCATGTATTCGTGGGCAGAACAGTTGTTGTCTCAAGTGACACCCGATGCATTGAGCCCGGAACTATTGGGTTATTACTACCGTACGATGCGTGCCAACTACGGATGGTTTGCCGACTATCTGGTTCATGCGGATTTGAAGAAGATTTATGAAGAAAAGGCGCATATCTATCGCGATTCTATCATGCTGACACCCTTTCTCTCGGTGGACGACCACGGCATCGTGGCGGCGGAAAAAATGATGATGGAAGGAGAGACAGACAAGGCGATCGAGGTACTGAACCGACTCTCGGGAGACGGGACGAGTTTGCGTCGTCAGGCTTTCATCAATTACACCTTGGCCGAAGCATACGGATTGAAGGGAGATGTGGAGAATCAGATGCACCGCCTGGCGCTGACCGCCATTGCCGACTTGAAGTTCGGTACGCGCGAATATGCCTCGTTGCAGAAATTGGCCTACCTGCTGTATGATAAAGGCGATGTGGACCGTGCCTACAAGTATCTCACCTGCTCCATGGACGATGCCGTGGCGTGCAATGCCCGCTTGCGTTTCAGCGAGGTGACGGAGTTCTTTCCCATTGTGGACAAGGCGTACAAGCTGAAGGAGGAGCGCGGACGGACCATCCGCTACGGATTGCTTTTCTTTGCCTCTTTCCTGTCCTTGGCACTGATAGTGGGCGTGGTCTGGCTGTACCGGTGGAACAAGAAACTCTCGTTGATGCGTCACCACTTGAGCGAGACCAACGAGCAGCTCCGTTTGGTCAACAGCGAGCTGGCGCAGACCGGAAAGATTAAGGAAGCCTATATCGCTCACTATCTGGAGCTTTGCGTGGCCTATCTGGACAAGCTGGAAGCCTACCGCCGTTCGTTGGCGAAGCTGGCGATGGCGTCCCGCATCGACGATTTGTTCAAGGCCATCAAGTCGGAGCAGTTCATCAAGGACGAGCGCAAGGATTTCTATCACAACTTCGACAAGTCGTTCCTGGAACTGTTCCCCAACTTCATCGCCTCGTTCAATGACTTG
>JAFTSK010000101.1 GCA_017467385.1 Bacteroidaceae bacterium | reverse complement strand
GGTGAGGAACTTTCTATTAAGTTAGAGAAATATTCCTCTGTGGTATTTAAGATTGCAGAATAAGAGCTATTTTATAAACAAGTGGATGTCAAATACACATCCACTTGTTAAATTTATATCAGTCCTCGGTTCTTCAATTCTTCTGCGGCAATTTCCAATTCGGCATACCATTCCTCGCCAAACTTACGAATCAACGGCTCTTTCAAGAACTTATACACTGGAAGATTCTCTTTCTTTCCCAACAAAACGGCCGCTTTACATACATTCCAACGATGGTAATTTACCGCTTTGTAAGGGCCGTAATCCCCCACTCGAATGGGGTACAAAGCACAAGACACAGGCTTGCAGAAATCCACTTTGCCTGCCCGATAGGCCTTTTCAATGGCACAAAAGCAACTGCCCTTTTCATCGTAACAAGTAAAAACACAATCCTTACCGTTCACGATAGACGTAACCAAATCGCCTTCCTCATCAGTATAGACTACTCCCTGTTTGTCAATAATGGCTTTTGCTTCGGGAGCCAAGTCGTTCCAAATCACAGGAAGTACTTCTTCTAACTTTGCTACTTCCTCAAGTTCTACCGGAGCACCTGCATCTCCTTCTATGCAACATTCGCCCTTACAGGCTCCCAAGTCGCATAGAAACTTTTCGCGAAAGACATCCAGCGATACTACTACATCATCAATTTGAATCATCTTTATTATATTGAAAATTGAGAATTAAAAATTGAAAATTATTTATTCAACGTATTTTTCATTGATTTGACGATACTAACAAGAAGAGCTACTAATTCTTTACAGTCTTTATCAATGGATTCATATTGATTCATCTCAATATAGTTTGTATCTTTTAATAAAGACAACCAATATTCAGTTTCATTCGCTTCTTTCAAAGCAATATTCATTTTATTCAAAAAATCAGCTCCACTTTGTGCATGTACTGCTTCTGCAACTAAAGCTCCTACCGCCGTACCACTACGCAACAATTATTTTGAGAGAACAAATTCCCTCTTACCCTCAGCCAAAAATTTGTATGCGTTCACTATACGAATAGCAAACGCATACGATTTTTCACGGATAATATTATCCTTACACATTAATTTTTAATTTTCAATTCTCAATTTTCAATTAAAAATCAAGTCCTTACCCGTCATGTCAGCCGGCTGAGGCATACCAAGAATATGAAGAATAGAAGGAGCAACATCAGCCAACACGCCGTTTTCTACCTTTGCGTCTTTGTTTGTTGTAACGTAAACAAACGGAACCGGATTCAATGAGTGAGCAGTATTGACAGAGCCATCTTCATTCAAAGCATGGTCAGCATTACCATGATCGGCAATGATAATCACTTCGTAATCATTAGCTTTTGCAGCCTCAACTGTATCTTTCACACAGTTGTCGATAGCAACGACAGCCTTTTCGATGGCTTCGTAAATACCAGTATGACCAACCATATCGCCGTTGGCGTAGTTTACTACGATAAAATCATACTTTTGTGTATTGATTGCTTCTACCAATTTGTCTTTCACTTCGTAAGCACTCATTTCCGGCTTCAAGTCGTAAGTAGCTACCTTTGGAGAAGGAACGAGGATACGGTCTTCTGCATCATACGGAGTTTCGCGACCACCGTTGAAGAAGAAAGTAACATGTGCATACTTTTCTGTTTCAGCGATGTGAAGCTGAGTCTTACCGTTAGCAGCCAAGTATTCACCCAATGTATTCTGTACATTTTCCTTATCGAACAAAATGTGAACACCCTTGAACGATGCATCATACGGAGTCATGCAATAATACTGCAAGCCCGGGATGGTGTGCATTCCTTGTTCCGGCATATCCTGCTGAGTCAATACAATGGTCAATTCCTTAGCACGGTCGTTACGGTAGTTAAAGAAGATAACTACGTCGCCTTCCTTAATGGTTCCATCAACAGTTACATTATGGATAGGCTTGATAAATTCGTCGGTTACACCTTCATCGTAGCTTTCCTGCATAGCTTGTACCATATCGGTTGCATTCTTACCCTTACCTTCTACCAACAAGTCGTAAGCTTCCTTTACACGTTCCCAACGTTTGTCACGATCCATTGCATAGAAACGGCCAACGATAGAAGCGATAGTACCTGCACTCTGTGCGCAATGTGCTGTCAGTTGTTCGATGAAGCCTTTACCACTCTTTGGATCTGTATCACGACCATCCATGAAGCAGTGAATGAAAGTACGTTCGCCCACACCATATTCCTTAGCGATGTCGCAAAGCTTGAACAAATGGTCGAAAGAACTGTGTACACCACCGTTGGAAGTCAATCCCATAAAGTGAATGTTCTTTCCGTTTTCCTTAGCGTATGAGAAAGCAGAAACCACTTCTTTGTTCTGCATGATGCTATTATCTGCACAAGCGCGATTAATCTTTACCAAATCCTGATAAACAATGCGACCTGCACCGATATTCAAGTGTCCTACTTCCGAGTTACCCATCTGACCGTCAGGCAAACCAACGTTTTCACCACTTGCCTGCAACTGAGAATGTGGATAGTTAGCCAACAAACTGTCCCAATACGGAGTTGGAGTATTGAAAATCACGTCATCTTTTCCTTGATCGCCGATACCCCAGCCGTCAAGAATCATTAAAAGGGCTTTTTTGCTCATAATGTTATCGTATTTAAAAGTTATTATTCTGTCTTCCAATCTGCAAAGATAGGAAAAAGCATTGGGAATCTCCCTACGTTTTTACATCTTTTATTCATCCTTGTTTGTCATTCAGAGTGGACGCAGTATAGCGAAGGATGACATTATGATAGATTATCTAAAAACCCTTATGTTGAACAACATGCTCTTCCCGAATGATTTATCAAAAGAAATTGTCTTACTTTGTATAGATATAACTTATTGTTAAACCTTTAATTACAATATACCATGAGCAAATATCCGAAAATAGGGATTCGTCCCACGATTGACGGACGTCAAGGTGGCGTTCGCGAAAGTCTTGAAGAAAAGACCATGAGCTTGGCAAAAGCCGTTGCCGAATTGATTTCTGCTAATGTAAAACATGCCGATGGTACTCCGGTAGAATGTGTGATTGCAGACGGTACAATTGGTCGTGTAGGCGAAACAGCCGCTTGTCAAGCCAAATTTGAACGGGAAGGTGTAGGAGCTACCATCTCTGTAACTTCCTGCTGGTGTTATGGCTCGGAAACAATGGATATGCATCCGCATTGGCCGAAGGCTGTTTGGGGTTTCAACGGCACCGAACGTCCGGGAGCCGTTTATTTGGCCGCTGTTTTGGCTGGTCATGCTCAAAAAGGATTACCGGCATTCGGTATCTACGGACACGATGTACAAGATTTGGCAGACAATACCATCCCGGCCGATGTAGCCGAAAAGATTCTCCGTTGGGCACGTGCGGCTCTTGCCATAGCTACCATGCGTAGCGAAAGTTACTTGTCGGTAGGTAGCCAGTGTATGGGTATCGCAGGCAGTATCGTTGACCAGGATTTCTTCCAGGAATACCTCGGTATGCGTTGCGAAAGCGTGGACGAAGTGGAAATCCTCCGCCGCATGGATGAAGGTATTTATGACCACGAAGAATATGAAAAGGCAATGGCCTGGACCGAAAAATATTGCAAAGTAAACGAAGGTTGGGACAAGAATCGTCCGGAACGCCAAAAGACTCGCGACCAAAAGGATGCCGACTGGGAATTTATTGTAAAGATGACATTGATTGTACGCGACTTGATGAAAGGCAATCCGAAGTTGCTCGAAATGGGATTCAAAGAAGAAGCTATCGGCCACAATGCCATTGCAGCCGGATTCCAGGGACAACGCCAATGGACAGACTGGAAACCAAATGGCGACTTTACCGAAGCGTTGATGTGTAGTACTTTCGACTGGAACGGTATTCGTGAAGCATTTGTAGTAGCTACTGAAAACGATGCTTGCAACGCTGTAGCCATGTTGTTCGGCAAATTGTTGACCGGTTGCGGACAGATGTTCTCAGACGTTCGTACTTATTGGAGTCCGGAAGCCGTTAAGCGTGTTACCGGCAAGGAACTTACCGGTTTGGCTTCAGGTGGTATGATTCACTTGATTAACTCGGGAGCTACTACATTGGATGCAACAGGTGCCAGCACCAATGCTGCCGGCGAACCTTGCATGAAACCTTGTTGGGAAATGACCGAAGCCGACGTAGAAGGTTGCTTGAAGAATACTCACTGGATGCCGGCTGACCGCGACTACTTCCGAGGTGGTGGTTTCTCTTCTAACTTCTTGTCAAAGGGTGGTATGCCTGTAACCATGAGCCGCTTGAACCTTATCAAAGGCTTAGGTCCTGTGCTTCAGATTGCCGAAGGATGGACTGCTGATGTTGATCCTGAAATTCACGAAGTATTGAACATGCGTACAGATCCAACATGGCCAACAACTTGGTTTGTTCCTCGTCTGGATGAAACAAAGGCTCCGTTCAAGGATGTTTATTCCGTTATGAACAACTGGGGTGCTAATCACGGTGCTATCAGCTACGGACACATTGGTGCCGACTTGATTACATTGGCTTCTATGCTCCGTATTCCAGTATGTATGCACAATGTTCCGGAAGAAAACATCTTCCGCCCGGCCGCTTGGAATGCATTCGGCATGGATAAGGAAGGTGCTGACTATCGTGCTTGTCAGAATTATGGACCAATTTATAAATAATTGAAAATTAAAAATTAGGGAATGATATATTTGTTGACACCAACTGTAGGGGCAAACCGATGTGTTTGCCCGATAACGCTTACAAAGGCAGACACATCGGTCTGCCCCTACAAATGTGTGTTAACATGTATATTATTTCCAAAAATTATTCCATTCAAAGAGTGTTTTTGATTTTCAATTCTCTTTATCCAATTCCTTAAATTCATTTTCAATTTTCAAT
>JAFTSK010000100.1 GCA_017467385.1 Bacteroidaceae bacterium | reverse complement strand
CTCTTCTTCTGTGATACCGCAAATGGCTGAATATTCGGGAAGCATACTCACATTGGTCAGGTTATTGATGACACTAAAGATGCTGAGTTGGGAGAATTTGGTAATACCGGTAATGAATACAAACCGTAAATCGGCATCGCAGGCTTTCAATGGAGCATAGAACTCCTGCATCATAGTACGCACCTTGTTCATTTTCTCGTTGTCATGAAGCACATCGAGCATAGGGGCATCGTATTCGTCGATAATAACAACTGTTTTTTGGCCGGTTTGTAAATGAAGGGCTCTTATCAGTTGTGTCAAACGTTGTCCTGGCAGTTTCTCTGCCTGGGGAACTACATTGTACTTTCTTTCGTAAGGAACCAATTGAGAATCAAGCTCACTTTTGATTCCTTCCAAATCCCGATTCTTTGCCGTACTCAAATCAAAATGCAAAACCGGATATTGTACCCAGTCTTTCTCTAACTGCTCAATAGCCAATCCTTGAAACAAATCCTTTCTTCCCTGAAAATAATATTTCAGGGTACTTGATAACAAGGACTTCCCGAAACGGCGAGGACGACTCAAGAACACATAATATTTTCGAGATAGACTATATATCAAGTCCGTCTTGTCTACATATATACAGCCTTCTTTACGCAATTTTTCAAAGTCTTGTATTCCTACCGGGTATATTCTCTGTTGTTCCATATTTGCATGTTTAGGATTTGAACTTTACAAAAGTACAATAAAAAACGTAGAAAACAATTGTTTTCTACGTTTTCATTAATAACAAAGTAGGCGGAAACTACTTTACTTTCCGCCTACTTATTTGAAAATTAACAGCAACGATTACAATTTCGGACCTTCTCCAAATTGAGGTGCTTTCTTATCATACCAAACGCGTTCTGTATTTAAAGTGGAAGGATTAGGACCGTATGAATAACCTTGTTCCGCATAAGCTGCTTTCTTGATATCACCCATCTTGTCGTCAATTGCAGGCTCTGTTATCTGGAAACGACGAGGGATAGGATATGAAGCTACTCCTGGATATAATTCTTCCATAGGATATAATTCACTTCCGATCATCGGACAACCAGAACGACGCATCATAACGAATTGGTCTGCCGGTGAGAATACAAAATGAATATATTGCTGCAAATAAACCTTTTCTAAGTTTTCAACTAATGTGCCATCCAATACCAAAGTCGGATTAGTCAACAGGTTTGTAACTTCTGCTTCTTCCAACTTAATAGACTTGTCAAATTTGTCTTGTTCAAATGTCTGATGATAGTAAGGGATTTTATTCAAATTTGCCAATTTATCATAAGCTCTTACTGAATATTCAGTACCTTTCTTTAAATAAGATTCAGCACTATTAGAGAAACCTATATCTTTTCCTTGTGCCAACAACTTAAATTCAGCTAAATACAAGTTTACTTCGGCTGTTGACAAATAAAGACCATACCAAGCATAATAGTCAGTAATCTGTACCTTAGGTGCACCTGGTGCTACCGGATAGTCTATAATCTCCTTTTTATCAAACATGTATTGGTTGAAGCAAGAATATGGAGCATAGGTCGTTTCACCATTACCTTCCAAATCCGAAACTTTCCATAAGTTACCATCAAGTCCTTGATAGTAATCAATATATTCTGGATACTTTTCGTTTGAATTAGCATCAACCACAGTAGGCATACCGATATAACGTACCCAGGGTTCTCCTGGAGCTTTCCATCCTTTGAAAACTTTCTTTCCGTTTTCATCCACTTCTACTTCTATCTTATCCTCGATAAATGAGGCCATTGTCTGGTCTTTATCCAAGAATGCTTGTACAACAACTGAGTTATAATCATTCTTTTCAAAGAAGAACCGTACACGTGGGTCCAAATTATCAACTAAGAAATTGATTAATTGCATAGAACCTGCAACACGATTCATTGAGTTACCACCTGCGAAATGGCGGTCGTCAATACTCTTGTTGTAGAAGAAGTCATCTTCCAAACTATCCATAACCGGATATTTTGAGACTTCTTTTACGATATTCAATGCACGATCCAAATCTTCATTGATCAAACGTGCGGCCAACTTCAGGCGAAGGGAATTTGCGAATTTCAACCATTTGGTGTAATCGCCTTTATAAATCAAATCTTGATTAACCAATGATTGCTGAGAAACAACTTTACCGTCCAACGTTACTTCATTAGCTAATGTTTCAACAGCTTCTTTCAATTGAGTTTCCCAAAGTTCGAACAGCTCTTCCTGAGTATCGTATTTAGGAGTCAATGTACCACCATAACGTGCTTGATAAGCTTCTGTATATGCCATTGAACCATACATATCACTGTCAAGCATAGCCAAATAAATCATTAGAGGATCACAAATCGCCTTCAAATAGGTATATTTAGCTTGTTCTTCACCAGAAAGATCGGTGTTGATGAGATATTTCAACTCGTTTACAATATTCATTACCGGATATACACGAGATCCCAAAGAACCGGCATTGGTCATTGTTGTCATCAGGTTGTCGTTACCTCCTGATGATACTGTTGTTTGTGCCCACTTTTGCATATTGGTAAAGTCATAGAACCATTCAAAGTAGTCATGGCCATCAAAATTGGATAATGCTTGTGTAAACAAGTAACGGGGATCAGCCTTGCTAACGACTGTCGGATTGGTATTGATGTCGGCAAATTCATCCTTACAACTTCCCATAAACGCTGAAGCTGAAAGCAAAAGACCTGCCACAAAATATTTATATTTCATAATATTCTTCATTTAAATGATTAGAAACCTACATTTATTGTCATTGTATAGCTTGCACATAGTGGATCGAATGTACGTGAACGGAATTCACCACTCTTGTTACCACGAACACTTTCCGGATTTAAGTTATTAGGCAATGAATTATACAAATAGCCTAAGTTACGTGCAGAGAGTGTTACGCCCAATCTCTTAGCACCAATCTTGCTTGCAATCTTGTTCGGAAAATTGTAACCCAATGAGATTTCACGCAAAGCGATATACTTCAGGTCATGAACCCACATATCGTTTACAACACCTGTACTCCACTGGTTTGCATAGTTATAATATCCTGCTGCATGCATTGGTTCAAGAATACCTGCTTTGTATGCATCCATATAAGACATACCACCTACATCGTGCTTTTGACCGTCTACACCGGTAACCATAGTACCTTCTGCGAATACACCTTCAGGAATCATACCATCATGGTAAGTATGTCCAAAACTGCTGGATGGAGTTCCGTCACTGTTCAAGTATTGGCTTGTCCAAGTCATACCGCCATGAGCCTCATCACGATATTTTAAAGATTCCTCTGTCCATCCGTATGCTGTACCATAACGGTTTGCGTAAGATGCAATCTTACCACCCCAACGCATATCCAATGCTACTCTAAGAGATAAATCTTTCCACTTCAAACCTGTAGACATGGAGCCCAAGAAATCAGGATTGATATCACCAATCACTTCATTTGTATAGCTTCTGTCAGCGTATGCTGTTCTATCAGATTCCGACCATTTTAAGATTATATTACCTTGCTTGTCTCTCTTAGGAGTAATATCTGAAATCAACATACCGTAAGGACCGCCAATCTTGGCTACAGACTGGATTCGAATATCCCCCCAACCTGTTGCACCTTGTAGACCAATATATTCGGAAGCATCCGGATGCAAGTCGATAATCTTATTTTCATTCTTTGTAAATGTGAAATCCAAGTTCCATTCCCAGTCCTTAGTTTGGATCGGAGTAGTATTCAAAGCTATTTCAATACCGCTGTTCTGGATGTCACCAGCGTTAATCAACTTATAACTTACACCAGAAATAGAAGGAGTAGAAATACTCATGATCTGGTCTGTGGTATTTTCTTTATAATAGGTTGCATCCAAATGGATTCTGTTGCTCAAGAAACGCAAATCAACACCGATTTCCCATGAGTTTTTGCGTTCCGGCTTCAAATCTGTTGCGATAGCCTCATTTGAGAATGAGTTCATATAAACATTACCACTACCTGTTTGCATTGAGCTTACAGTATAACCTGAGTTCACTGTATAAGCACCAGTATCATTACCGACCTGTGCCCATGAAGCACGAAGTTTGGCGAATGTAATCCATTCCGGAAGATCTTTGCGGAATGTTTCGCTGATGATCCATGAACCGGATACAGATGGGTAGAAGTAAGAGTGATTACCTGTACCATTTGCATAAACCAATGATGAAGACCAGTCATTACGTCCGGTTACGTCCAAGAACAACTGGTTTTTCCAAGAAGCATTGAATGCAGCAACAGCAGAAAGCATACGTTTAGTCCCTCTGATTTCACCCTTTGCAGTAGCATTATTGTTTGTATAACTTGGTGTTCCCTTTGAGTTTGCAATAAAGAATTGGCCTGGCACAATCAAACCGTCTTTGGTTGCTACACTCAAATATTGTTCAGAAGTGTTGTAATATTCACCACGTAAGAAGCCACCGACTGTAAAGTCTTTGATATCCTTATTGAATGTAAATGTTCCGGCAAAAGTAACCTGTTCTTTTGTAGTTTGAGCCAATGAATAACTACCACCTTCAAATGCTATACCAGATCCCCATTGTTTATTTTCTTCCTTAATGTAAACATAGTTCATGTTTCCTTCAGCCTTGAAACGAACCCAATCGGCAATTCTTACATTCACTTCCAAAGTAGGACGGATAACAGTTTCCTTTCTTACATAGTCATAGTAATCAGTCTGGAACCAGTAGCTCTTACTTGCACTGGGGACGTTGGCATATTTATCACCAGATCTGGCAATACCCCCGTCTTCACTCAGATATTTGTTACGATAATAGTCTACGTCAAACAGCGGAGTTATACCAGTTTGGCGATAAAAATATTCGCCGACACCACGCTGTGCATTACGAGGTTTTGAATTAGCAAAACTTACAGATGCAGCTACATCTACACGATCGCTAATCTTATGGCTACCTTTCAACAACAAGGAATAACGTTCGAACGTGTTTTCCGGTGTAGTTGAATTTACTTTCTTATATGAAGTTGAAGCATAGAATGAAGTTGTTTCATTACCGCCGCGTACAGCTACGTTGGTATTGGTATTGAAACCTAACTGATACATATCCAAAATATTATCTTTAATCGGAGTATATGGAATTTTTCTTCCATCATAGTCTTCAATCAAAATAGAGCTATCATATTTAGGTCCCCAACCCAAAGTGCTGGCACCAATCAAAGTAGGTTCACCTGCACTGTTGAGCTTAAATGCTGTATTCCAAATATTTCCATCTGGAGAAGTATAGATACGTCCTGGACGGGCACCTGGACCATATTCAGTTTGAATATCAGGAGCACCAAACATACGGTCAATACCTAAAGTCTGGGTAATATCTATACCAAAACCTTTAGTCTTACCTCCACCTTTAGTGGTAATAACAACAGCACCGTTCAAACCACGAGAACCGTAAAGTGCAGTTGCCGCAGCACCTTTCAATACAGATACAGATTCAAAATCATCTGGATTCAAGTTTTTCAATTCATTACCATAGTCGATAGCGTCGGTAGTTTCACCTTCGACATCACGTCCTTGAGTTGAATTATCCAAAATCACACCATCCACAACGTAGATTGGCTGGTTATTAGAACCCAAAGTAGAATTACCACGAATCTGAATCTTAGCAGAACCAAAGATACCACCGTCTGATTGAGCAATTTCCACACCGGCAACCTTACCTTGCAAAGCAGCAACTGGATTTACAACACTTGCATTCAATTCGTCACTTTTAAGTTCTGTAACAGCGTAACCCAAAGCTTTTGTCTCACGCTTCATACCGAGAGCTGTTACCACTACTTCTGCCAATTGCTGAGTATCATCCTTCAAAGTAATATTAAGCGGAGTACCGTTCCAAGCAACTTCCAAAGTCTGATAACCCACGAAAGAAATTTGAATGATGTCCCCTTTCTTCACACCAGGAATAGAGAAATTACCATCAAAGTCGGTAATTGTACCATTGGTAGTACCCTTTACAACAACAGAAGCACCGATAACGGTTTCGCCCAAAGCGTCTTTCACGACACCTGTGGCGGTTTCACTCTGCTGTGTGATCTTCACGTCGTCAACTCCCGCTGGGGAAGCTGCGTAAGCTGCTCCTGTTGAGGCTCCCATCAAGAACAGCATCATACTGACTGTTTTTAGTCGTTTTAACATAGCTGTGATTTTT
>JAFTSK010000099.1 GCA_017467385.1 Bacteroidaceae bacterium | reverse complement strand
TGAAGTTTGTCGACACCGAAAGGCAATACTTGTTTTTCAATTCCTGCAAGGCCTGTACCGGCAGCAATGGCTTCCAACTGGCAACCCAACTGAGTAGCTAACTTACGGCCTTTGGTCAAAAGTTCGAGACTTACATCGGCTACATTCGCGCCTTCAAGTTCAAGGTATACAAATACGTTATTCATAATTCTTTATCCGATAGTGTGGTTAGCCAACAGTTCAACAATCAAATCTTCTACATCCTGGTCGCTTCCTGTCAAAGTCTTGCTTTCCTTCGCTTGGAAGATGATATTTTCAATCTTCTTTACTTTGGTAGGAGAACCTGATAGACCGCATTGCTTGGTGTCGCCATCTACATCGGCTACACTCCATTCTACGATGTTCAGGTAAGGCTTTGCTTCGTACTGGTCAGCGTATGGCAATTCTGCACCTTCTTTTGTGATAACTGCCTTTTCTTGGGCACCCATAGCACGTTTGTACTTCATTACCAACTTCGCATTGCGAGGACGGCAAGGAGCAGCACTACCGTTTACAGTCAATACGATAGGCAATGGTCCTTCTACTGTTTCTACACCACCATCGATATGGCGCTTTACAGTGATACGACGGGCTTCTTCGTCTACTTTCAATACCTCTTCAGTATAAGTAATCTGAGTCAAACCCAACTTTTCTGCTACCTGAGGGCCAACTTGGGCTGTGTCCCCATCAATAGCCTGACGACCACAAACCACCAAGTCATAATCGCCAATCTTCTTGATGGCAGTAGCCAATGCATACGAAGTTGCTAAAGTATCCGCACCTGCAAATGCGCGGTCGGTCAACAAATATCCGTTGTCTGCACCTCTATAAAGTCCTTCACGAATAATTTCGGCAGCACGTCCCGGTCCCATAGTAAGGATAGTTACTGTAGAACCCGGATGAGCTTCTTTCAGTCTGAGTGCCTGTTCTAAGGCATTCAAGTCTTCCGGGTTGAAAATAGCCGGAAGTGCCGCACGGTTAATCGTACCGTCGGCATTCATGGCGTCCTTGCCCACATTGCGAGTGTCGGGCACTTGCTTCGCCAATACTACAATCTTTAAACTCATAATATTAATATATTTGGTATTAGTTATAATCTGTTGTTACAAACAGTTTAGGTCGCAAATTTAGTCAAACAATTTAAGGAATGAAAGAATAAATAGATAAAAATGCACATTTTTCTTTATCTTGAGCAATTTGTGTTTTGGGTTGGTGTTTGTTTTGTACTGTTAGGATCGTTTAATGAGAATTGTAAGGAGAAACAGGTAGATATTAAAAAGTTTGCAAAAATATAGCTTTGAGCCAAATAGTTCGTTATATTTGCAGAAACCTAAGAATGTTTGATTATGGAATACGACATGAATGAAAAAATGGAGTGGACGACTATTTTCATCTTGGAGTTCGGCCGAAAATATGGATTGTCCATGAAACAGGCTTTCGGTTATTTGAGCCGCTTTAAAGCAATTGATTTTATTGATCGTCATTATGATTATGTACATACTCAGTCCTTTACTTCCGTAATTGATGATATGACTGACTATTGTAGAAGAAAAGGAGGAGAGTTGGTATGATATTGTTGGAACATAACAAAGGTATGTCAATGGAACAGGCATTAGGTGTTGTTTTCAATTCGGATACATACCAGAAAATGATGAATGATTTGCAGTCTCGTTGCCTCATGAGACTGCAAGCGTTTTTTCTTCCTCCAAGTTATACATCAAATTCTGAAGTGAAGACTCCCTGATTACCTCCAAACCACTCCTGAAATTCTCTTTGAAGAACGAACAAATTCTCTTTGACGTTAACACTTTTCCTTCAAAGAAGATTTTTATTTTGTCTTGATGTATTTGTAAAAGCTGAAGAACTTTTTTAAAAAGCCCTTGACTAAACCATGAATGATCAATGGGTATTGGCGAAATGCTTCGTATCCTTCTTATACATACAACACTCTCTCCAACCCCTTCACCCCCTTCACCGCCCCGATGAAATGGGGGGTAAATCATTCACTTTATCAGACGAGGTGAATAGGGTGAAGGGTTCGTGAAGTATGATATATGTATAGCCTATACGCGCGCGTATTGTTCAGATAAAACAAATCATGCACTAATAAACATACATTTCAAAACAAATTCTTATTCCTGATTCTTCTTCAATCATTCCAATATCAGCATTGCAAAAAGGTATTTGGGGCTTCGCAGAGAAGAAATATTACGGTGTTATGATTTACTAGAGTTTTGATGTAATTATCTAAAAAGCAAAAACAGATGGTTTATGTTAAAGCCATCTGTTTTGTTTCTATTAAAGATAATTTTACAACGTGGATTGGGAAAAATCTAAATCATAAATAGTTTCCCCTTTTTCATCCTTTTTAAAGTTGCCTACACAAATCAATTCGGGAAAATCCTCTGTCCAAAAAGCAACCGTTACAGATTGGTTTGATAAATCAAGTTGTTTTTTAAGTTCTTCTGATTTACCTATGCACATTGATTTTAAAGTTTCAAAATTATCAGAAACTTTTCCACATTTAATTGTCAGTTCTTCCATCGTTCCTATATTTTACATTTTACAAATCTTCGCCATTGGCCTTATTATATTCATTGTCATAAAACATTGTAATATAATACTTACCATACATTTCGCTTATCATAAACCATACGGATTTTTTCTCCATTAACTCCCAAGAATACATTATCGCTGCTGCTCCTGCTGCAACTTGAATGTCATGTTTTTCTTCTTCTGTTGGATTTTCAATTTGCTCCTTTGTAAACTTTTCTAAAACAGCTTCTTTTACTTTTTGTTGTAAAGCAAGAGTGTCAACTAGTTCTTCCTTTGGCTCTTGATAAAACACAGCTTCATATCTTTTTTTATTAACCAACATTTCATAACTTATATCCTCGTCAGAAGGTATGGTAAAATCCATAAAGTTTGCTGCTTTGTATTTTTTATTATTGGAAAATTGACTGCATAGTTTGTTAAATCTAATTTTTATATCTGTTACATCAAGATAATGTCTATCAGCAAGCATAATTCGCCAAACTTTATTGTTATTTGTTGCTATATAAACTCCTACACTTGCACCGTTAAACTCTCCTTCCAAACAATCATTTTGACTGTCATAAGTAAAGCCCTTTTCTATTAACTTCTTCTGCATTTCTGCTTTATATCCATCAATAGGAATGCCTAAAAAGGTTGTTACATCTTTTTGAGCATAAGAAAGATTACATAGCGTAGCAAGTAAAACACAAATAACAAATCTTCTCATAATGATTTCTTTTAATATATTCTGCACAAAAATAGCAAATATTGAAAAGAAGAACAAAAAAGAATGTATAAAAACAGATATTTATATTCACTAATGCTCAATAGTGAACTTGGAATATGAGATTATGCTGAAAGTAGGGACACTTCAGAGGGAGCCGCTTTCAGCATAATTCTTTCTCAGTCAGTCCGTTTGAAACGTAGAAGCAAAAAACGGACAAACTGCATAAAGAGGAATGTTGCTCATCCAATCCTGCTTACGATAGGGCGACATGGAGAATCGGATACCATGTAAACCGGAATTGTTCTTTACGAAAGTTGAAAGGCTTTTGGATTAAAGATTCGTACATAAAATGTATCCAACTGCAAAAAGTCGTCCTTAAAAGTGTGATGTATCCACAAAAAGTCGTCCTTATTTTTGTGTATAGTAATCTTCCAAGATGTATCAGAGAGAATAAAACTCACCAGCCGTAAACTCAACCGCCGGTGAATTTTAATCGTTTCTTTACTCCTGATTCTTCTTCAACCACTCCAATCTCCGCTGGTCAGGCAAGTGCTTCACCTTGAAATGTTCGAACTTCACATCGAAACCTTGCCCGTCGGGACAGGCCGCCATGAGTCCTACTTGTATCGGTGTATTGTCCTGCATCCAGGCATTGCGCATCATGGTGTAAGTCTTGTCATCGAATGAGTAGAAGATTTCGATGGCATCCAGTCGGCGGACGGCTTTAATCCAAATAAATGGTACAGGCTTGTCAAGGGTAATGACACTCCAGTCGCTGGTCTTGTGAGTCACTACGGTGCTGAGATTGTACTTGCCGTCCACATATTCAATACCTGCTTTGATGTAGTTCTCATGGTCAATACGAAGCATCAAACCGGCTTGGTCGAAACGAGCTTTGTAGTCTCCGGTGATTTTTACCTTCGCTTCAAATTCTCCGCCGTAGGTGGCATAATAAAAAGGTGCATCGTCTACCGTAAACCCATAATGAGAAATACGCCAATAGTCGCTTTGCGGAGTAACCGACATGCTCAATGTCTTGTTTTCAATCTTCCATTGTTCCGGTTCGTTGAACCAGTTCATCTTTTCCAACGATTGTGCCATTCCATTGATGGCTACCATGCTTAAAAGAATACCTAATACTTGCTTTTTCATTCGGTTATCTGATTTTAAAGTTTTATTTTTGCAAAAGTAGTGATATGGAACACTTCATGCAATACTGATTTATAACCAAAAGAACTATGCATATTAATGATGAACTGGAGAAAAAACTATTGAAACAGCCGTTTGCCGAGGATTTAGGTAGGGATGATGATTATCGGCTGACTGCTGTTCGTTATGCACAGATAGAAAATGCCATTGCCGTATTGAGTAACATGAAAACAGATACAAGCTTTGTTTGTCATGGTGGTTTGTCCGAACGGTTGGGTATCGGAAGCAAGGGGAGATGTCAAAATATCAACTCCATTTGGGAGAAAGAAATATTTTCTTGTATTCATCCCGATGACTTGGAAGCAAAACATCTGGAAGAACTCCGTTTCTATCATTTTGTGATGTCTGTTCCTCCCGAAATGCGTTCCGATTATTACCTGCATAGCCATCTTCGAATGAAGGATTCCGATGGCATATATATAAAGGTATTGCATCGGATGTTCTACCTGGCATACGATGGAAACGGTTGTGCTCGCTTGGCACTCTGTCTGTATAATATCTCTACTTCGGATATTTCGGAACATCTCATTGTCAATTCCTTGACGGGAGAAACACTGCTTCCCGAAGCCTATTCGTGTGAACATCTTTTGTCGAATCGGGAGTGCGAGATTCTTCGCCTGATAGAACGTGGATACATGAGTAAGGAAATTGCAACGGAACTCTTTATCAGTATCAATACAGTAAACCGGCATCGGCAGAACATCTTAATGAAGCTTCAGGCAACCAATTCAGTAGAGGCTTGTCGGATAGCCAAAAATCTGAAGTTGATTTGAGAAAACGAAAAGAAAGAATTATCTTTGAACGTTCAAAAACGAAGAAAATATGGAAACAATCAATAATGAACTGATAGGGTGGCTACAACAGATGGGAGTGGCCGAGAACTATGCGCTTTGGATACAGCGCGTTTTAGTGGTGTTGGCGATTCTGCTGATAGTGTATTTGTTTGACAAAGTTTGTCGGAGCCTGATTATTCCCACCATACGGAAAGTAACTACCAAGACGCAAGTAACTTGGGATGACTATCTCTTGAATGATCATGTTTTGGACAATGCGTGTCATCTGATTCCTCCTATTGTCTTTTATGTATTGATTCCGTTTGCTTTCCCTTCCAATGATTCGGAACTCTTGGCTTTCATTCTGAAGCTTTGTTCGATATACATTACCATTGTGGTCATGCGGTTTGTCTGTGCTGTCATTACATCGTTTTATACGATTTCCAGCGAGCATGAAAAACTGAAAGACCATTCGTTGAAAGGATTCTATCAGATGCTGAAGCTTGTGGTTATCTGTATCGGTGCGATTGTTATCATCAGTACGTTGCTCGACAAAAGTCCGTTAGCCATTCTTACAGGCTTGGGAGCCGGAGCTGCCATCTTGATGTTGGTATTCCAAGATACGATTAAAGGATTGGTGGCAGGGGTACAGCTTACAGCTAATGATATGCTCCGTCCGGGCGATTGGATAACCATGCCCAAGTATGGAGCCGATGGGGATGTGATAGAAGTTACATTAACAACCGTAAAGGTACGAAACTGGGATAAAACCATTGTTACCGTACCACCATACGCATTGGTAAACGATTCTTTCCAAAACTGGCGAGGCATGTTCGACATTGGCGGCCGAAGGGTAAAGCGTTCCATCAATATCGACATGAATTCGGTTCGTTTCTGTACGGAAGAAGAGTTGGATCACTTCAAACAACAACCCTGGATGCAAGGATTTGAAGCAACGGGAAAGGAAGAAGTAAATCTCTATATCTTCCGTCATTACATGGATTATTATTTGCATCATCATCCAAAGGTGAACCAAGAAATGATTATGACGGTTCGCCAGTTACAACCTACGGCTCAGGGAATGCCTATCGAACTTTATTTCTTCTCGGCCAACACCGCTTGGCTTCGTTATGAACATTTGCAGGCCGAAGTGTTCGACCATTTGTTAGCGGTGCTTCAGCGATTCGGCTTGAAAGTATTTCAAAGTCCTACGGGATTGGATTTACAGAAACTGACGGAAAAGTAAGCTAAATAAACGAAAACTTATCAACCAAACGTATTCTTGTCTGTTATTACTTGGCATTAAAAGTAATGGAACGATGACAAGAATACGTTTGGTTTTTTATGTATTGCTATGTTTGCCTTTCGCAATGAAGGCACAACAAGCAGAGAAACTATTGGTTCGCCCGTTACCCGATGGGTGGCAAGAGAAGGATACACTTTTTCAGCAAGTGTTGCCGATAGACGACCAATGGTGGAAAGCCTTTGAGGATAGAACTCTCGATTCGCTGATAAACAGGGCAATGGAACAGAACCCTAATGTGCTGACTGCGATGAATCGCATGGATATGGCGAAGGCCAATCTTCGGATAGCCCGAAGCGGATATTATCCCGATTTATCGTTGGAAGCAGGGTGGAGCCGTCAACAGACAAGTGGCAATACGGGTACAGGAACACCGCAAAGCAGGAACGGATATTACGATGCGTCCGTAAACATGAGTTGGCAAGTGGATGTCTTTGGTTCCATTCGCCAGCGAGTGAAGGCAGAGAAAGAGAATTTTGCGGCAAGTAAGGAAGAGTACAATGCTACGATGGTCAGCCTTTGTGCGGAAGTAGCTTCTGCTTATTTCAACTTGCGGGAAGCACAACAGGAATTGGATGTACTTCAGCGTAATTCGGCTTCGCAAGAAGCGGTGGTAAAGATAACTGAAGTACGCTACAACACAGGTCTGGTTTCCAAGCTTGATGTCTCACAAGCCAAATCCGTTTATTATAGTACGTTGGCTTCCATCCCAACGGTTGAGGCTGGCATTATCCAATACATGAACGCTTTGGCGGTGTTGTTAGGCATGTATCCACAGGATGTGAAAGAAGCTCTTGCAGGGTATCAGCCATTGCCAGACTATATGGAACCGGTTGGAGTAGGTGTTCCCGGTCAGTTATTGCTTCGACGGCCGGATGTGAGGGCGGCGGAACGACAAGTCAATGCTCAAGCCGCTTTGTTGGGGGCGGCTAAAACCGATTGGCTACCAAGTTTCTTCCTAAACGGTTCGTTGGGCTATGCTTCACACGATATGCGGGATTTCACGAAAAGAAACAGTGCGACATGGAGTATTGCTCCATCGATGTCATGGACCATCTTCAACGGTGGGGAAAGAGTGA
>JAFTSK010000098.1 GCA_017467385.1 Bacteroidaceae bacterium | reverse complement strand
GTCAATCTTTGACTCAATGATGAATGGTTTGATTCAATTTCATCATACAATTCTATTATAGATTTTAGTTGTTCTTGGAAATGGCACAACAAAGCCGGATGCCGCCCATAGCATTCGACCAAAGTGTTATAGTTCCTTTGGGTTTCATTAAACACCTTGACAAGCTGCTTTTCTTTCATTGCTTCCATACTCATTGATTAGATGTTAGGAATAAGGTTCACAGCCTTACGCTTGTTCTCATCCACTACCTTAGCGTAGATTTGTGTTGTTTTTACGCTTGTATGTCCTAACAACTTGCTAACGGTGTAAATGTCGGCTCCATAAGAAAGCATCAATGTTGCGTTGGTATGCCTGGAAACGTGGAATGTTATATGCTTGTTGGTAATCCCGGCATCTTTTGCCCAAATCGGCAAATATTTTTCTACCGTACAAACGTGAGGTAAAGAAAAAACAAAGTCTTCATCTTTGGCTGATTCTTTTTCCGATAGCCATTGCCGGGCATTGTCTGAAAGTGGAAGGTACAATGGTTCCCCCGTTTTCTGTTGCTTAATTTCCACCTGGTAAGCCTCATCGCTGATTTGATGTATTTGCCCCCATACAAGGTTTTTAATGTCGCTATATCTCAATCCACAAAAGCAAGCGAATAAAAATGCTTTCTTTAATTGAGGGTATTTACATTCAGTTGAGGCTAACGCTTTTACCTCATCCAAAGTTAAATATACTTTTGTTGCTTCGCCTGCTTGCGGTCGATCCTTATAGTTAATCTTATGTGCCGGGTTTACTGCAATCAATTCATCTTTTACGGCTTTGTTCAAGGCAATAACTACCACATCAAAATATAAAGCTTTAGCGGCTTCGGAAAGTCTTTTGTTATATCTACCTCCAGTTGAATTAAGAAAATCAATGTAACCCAATAAATAAGCCTTATCCACTTGGCTTAATAATATTGCTTCCCCTCGATACTTTTTCAAATGATAGATTGAATTTCTTACAGATGCTGCATAGGCTTTCCCCCCTTTCTCATCATAATATTGGGATTGGGACTTCATATAATCAATAAAATTGATTTTAGCTTTGCTCGGAACTATGAAACCGTGTTCTTCGTTCTGTAGGGCTATAATCCTTTGAGCTTTGATTGCATTGGCCGTTTTGAGTGTTTCGGCATTTTGTACCTTATCAAATGGAGTTTTTTCCGGAATGAGATAGAGCTTTAGAAATTCATACTCCCTTTTCCCGTTCCGGTAGATGTCGAGATACAAAGATAAACTTCCATTGGATAGCTGTTTAGTCCGAAGCCTGATAGGTTCGGTTGCTTTTTTGGATAGCTGCTTTTTCATTGTTACTAAGATTTGTTACCGTTGGCAAATATACAAAGATTCTATGTGAGTAACAAATGAGTAACAAAATAAATGCAAATCTAATACAACTTAATGCAAGTATCAGATGATTCCTAAAGTCTATATAAAACAAGAAAGCCACTGAAAAACAGTGACTTTCTTTATCATTCTTTGGCTTCTTTTGTCTTTCTTTTGAGTAACAAAATTAACCACCAAAGTTATCGTACATGATAGAAGATTCTTCTACGCCGAGGTCTGTCAACATGCCAACGACTGCCTTCGACATCGGGCCAGGACCACACATGTAGTATTCGATATCTTCCGGAGCTTCGTGATCCTTCAAGTAAGTATTCAACATTACTTGGTGAACGAACCCGGCTGTGTACTTAACGCCTGCTGCATCAGCTGCTGGGTCAGGACGGTCAAGAGCCAAGTGGAAGTGGAAGTTAGGGAATTCCTTTTCAATACCCAAGAAGTCTTCCAAGTAGAATACTTCGTTCAATGCACGGGCACCGTAGAAGTAGTGCATTTCACGGTCTGTAGTCTTCAAAGTCTTGGTCATGTGCATAATCTGAGCACGCAACGGAGCCATACCGGCACCACCACCAACCCAAATCATTTCCTTCTTAGAATCGAAGTG
>JAFTSK010000008.1 GCA_017467385.1 Bacteroidaceae bacterium | reverse complement strand
GCCACACTCAATGTGAATACCTGATAGTGATTTGCAACCTTTTGATAATCAAAGGCGATAAGAATATTAGAAAAAGAAAGGAACCTTTTCAAGTCCCTTCTTTCAGTGATCCGCTTGGGGCTCGAACCCAAGACCCCAACATTAAAAGTGTTGTGCTCTACCTGCTGAGCTAGCGAATCAAACCTAAATCCTTCTTCCGAAGGAGCTCTTAAAAAGCCTTGAAACCGAGATTTCAAAGCTTCTGCGGTATGGACGGGACTCGAACCCGCGACCCCCTGCGTGACAGGCAGGTATTCTAACCAGCTGAACTACCACACCATTTGTTTGCTGATTGCGGTTGCAAAGGTAGACATATTTTTTGAATCAGCAAACTTTTAGGAAGTTTTTTTCTTATAACATTTAAAGAAATGAGATTTCAGGAATAGAAAATACACCGATTTTGATGAATCATTGATACTTTTTACTCCTTTTTCTAAAACTTCTTGTCAGAAAATGCCTTTCATCTCTTATATTTCGTTATTTTTGCATGCTCAAAGAATAAACTGATGAATATAGCTATCGTAAAATACAATGCCGGCAATATCTACTCGGTAGATTATGCCTTGAAACGCTTGGGGGTGGAAGCGGTCATTACATCGGACAAGGAAATGCTGAAAATGGCCGACAAGGTCATCTTTCCGGGAGTGGGCGAAGCGGAAACAACCATGAATTATCTTCGTGAGCAAAAATTAGATGTGCTTATCAAAGACTTGAAGCAACCGGTCTTGGGCATTTGCTTGGGAATGCAGCTGATGTGCCGCCATTCAGAGGAAGGCAATGCGGATTGTTTGGGGATTTTCGACATTGATGTCAAGAAATTCCAACCGAGCAGACATGAGGACAAGGTGCCGCACATGGGTTGGAATACATTGACAAACACCCGAAGCGACTTGTTCAAGGGGTTCGACAAAGAGGAATTCGTGTATTTCGTACATAGTTTTTATGTGCCGCTGAACGAATTTACCGCCGCAACAACCGACTATATCCTCCCCTACAGCTCGGCTCTGCACAAGGATAATTTCTATGCCACGCAATTTCATCCGGAAAAAAGCGGGGCGGTGGGCGAACGTATTTTGAGAAACTTTATCGAGCTATAATATATAATAAGGAGAAGAAACATGATTGAACTGATTCCTGCCATCGACATCATCGACGGAAAATGCGTCCGTTTGTCGCAAGGCGATTACAATACACAGAAAGTTTACAACGAAAATCCGTTGGAAGTAGCCAAAGAGTTTGAAGCGAACGGCATCCGCCGTCTGCATGTGGTGGATTTGGACGGAGCCAAATCGCAACATATCGTCAACTATCGGGTGCTTGACATGATTGCAAGCCGCACTTCACTCATCATTGACTTCGGCGGAGGCATCAAGTCCGATGAGGATTTGCTCATCGCCTTTGAGAATGGAGCACAGATGGTTACCCTCGGAAGTGTGGCCGTCAAGAAGCCCGAACTTTTCAAGAAATGGTTACATCTGTTCGGCCCGGAGAAGATTATTTTAGGAGCTGACGTCAAGGACAATCGTATTTCTGTAAACGGCTGGAAAGAAGAAAGTCAGCAGGAGTTGATGCCTTTCCTGACCGACTACACCCAAGAGGGAGTTCGGAAAGTGCTTTGCACAGACATCAGCCGGGATGGCATGTTGCAAGGTCCTTCCATCGAGCTATATAAACAAATCATGGAGCAATTCCCCGAAATGCACCTCATCGCCAGCGGTGGAGTGAGTTGCTTGCAAGACCTCATCGACTTGAGCAAGGCGCGAATTCCGGCCGTTGTGTTCGGCAAGGCTTTGTACGAAGGACGTATCACCATGAAGGACTTGAACCGTTTTATGTAAAGAATTATGTTAGCGAAAAGAATCATACCTTGCCTTGACATCAAAGACGGACAAACCGTAAAAGGCACGAATTTCATCAACCTCCGACAAGCGGGAGATCCTGTCGAGTTAGGACGAATGTATAGTGAGCAAGGAGCCGACGAATTGGTTTTCCTTGACATCACAGCCAGCCACGAAGGGCGAAAAACCTTTACTGATTTAGTAAAGAGAGTGGCCGCCAACATCAGTATTCCGTTTACCGTTGGCGGAGGAATCCATGAACTGAAGGATGTCGACCGCTTGTTGGGAGCAGGAGCCGACAAGGTTTCCATCAACTCTTCGGCCATCAAGAACCCTTCATTGATAGACGAAATCGCCAAGCATTTCGGCTCGCAAGTCTGCGTGGTGGCCATCGATGCCAAACAAACTCCGCAAGGTTGGAAATGCTATCTGAACGGAGGTCGGGTGGAAACGGAAAAATATCTGTTCGACTGGGCAAAGGAAGCCAACGAACGAGGAGCCGGCGAAATCCTGTTCACCAGCATGGATCATGACGGTGTGAAGACCGGCTATGCCAACGAAGCCCTCGCCACCCTCTCGGAAAGCCTGACAATTCCTGTCATCGCCTCGGGGGGAGCCGGAGCTATGGAGCATTTCCGCGACACTTTTATCGAAGGAAAAGCCGATGCCGCCTTAGCCGCCAGCGTTTTTCACTTCGGAGAAATCAAGATTCCCGAATTAAAGCATTATCTTTGCGGCCAGGGAATCAACGTAAGACGATGAGCTTTTCCAAAAAGCTCATCATCTTTTGCCCAAAACCTCAAGAGCCTTTCAAAATTCCTCTTGAGCTTAGAAAAGAAACAAAAAAGAAATTATACAATGAAATTAGATTTTGAAAAGATGGGCGGCCTCATTCCGGCCATCATCCAAGACAATTATACACAGAAAGTGTTGATGCTCGGCTTCATGAACGAAGAAGCCTATCAGAAAACCGTAGAAACGGGTAAGGTTACTTTCTTCAGCCGCACCAAAAACCGCCTTTGGACAAAGGGCGAAGAAAGCGGAAACTTTCTGAATGTTGTTTCAATCAAGGCCGATTGCGACAACGACACTTTGCTGATTATGGCCGATCCGGTTGGCCCTGTCTGCCACACAGGAACGGACACTTGCTGGGGCGAAAAAAATTCGCAGGACATCATGTTTCTGAAAGTGCTTCAGGACTTTATCGACAAGCGACACGAAGAGATGCCGGAAGGCTCATACACCACCAGCCTCTTCCAGTCGGGTGTCAACAAGATGGCTCAGAAAGTGGGCGAAGAAGCCGTAGAAGCCGTCATCGAGGCTTGCAACGGCACAGACGAACGTCTGATTTACGAAAGTGCCGACCTGCTCTACCACCTCATCGTGCTGCTTACCTCGAAAGGTTATCGAATCGAAGACTTGGCACGAGAGCTGAAAGAACGTCATAACGTCAACTGGAAAAAGCATTGATTCCTTATGAGTGAACCACTTATCCGATACAAGAACGTCAACATCAGCGTACAGGGATTGGAGCTTTTGCAAGACGTAAACTTAGAGTTGAACGAAGGCGAGTTTGTCTACCTCATCGGCAAAGTCGGCTCGGGCAAGACTTCTTTGCTCAAGACGCTTTACGGCGAGCTGGAGATTGACTCGGGAGAAGCCGAAGTGTTGGGTTACAACATGCTCACCATCAAGCAGAAACATATCCCCGAACTCCGCCGGAAGTTGGGAATCGTCTTCCAGGATTTCCAATTATTGACCGACCGGAGTGTTCATGCCAACTTGGAATTTGTTCTTCGGGCAACCGGTTGGAAGGACAAGGTGGAAATCAACACACGTATCGAAGAAGTGTTGGAGGAAGTGGGTATGTCCGGCAAGGGTTACAAGATGCCCAACGAACTCTCGGGAGGCGAACAACAACGTATCGTCATTGCCAGAGCCATTCTCAACAAACCAAGCCTGATTTTGGCCGACGAACCTACGGGCAACTTGGATGTGGAAACGAGTCGGAGCATTGTAGAATTGCTTCGGAATATCTGCCAAGCAGGTTCGGCCATCATCATGATTACACACAACCTGAATCTGTTGACGGAATATCCGGGAAGCGTTTATAAGTTCGAGAATCATCAGATAAAGGATATTTCGGCAGAAATCAACGAATTTTGCTGACAAACAACAGATTGCTGACGAGTTTTTCGTATCTTTGCAAGTTGATTATCAAGATTACAAACCATTTAATAAATAGGAAAAGATGAAAGTTTTAAAGTTTGGAGGAACTTCGGTAGGTTCGCCTCAACGGATGAAGGAAGTTGCCAAATTAATTAATGATGGGGAAAAGAAGATTGTTGTTCTTTCGGCTATGTCGGGTACAACCAACTCATTGGTTGAAATCTCCGACTATCTGTATAAAAAGAACCCTGATGGTGCCAACGAAGTTATCAATACGTTGGAAGCCAAATACAAACGTCACATCAACGAACTTTATTCCACTGAAGAATACAAGAAAAAGACTTTGGCTCTTGTCAAGGACATCTTCAACGGCATTCGTGCTTTCACAAAGGATATTTTCACGTTGTTTGAAGAAAAAGTCATCTTGGCTCAAGGCGAGTTGATTTCGACCAATATGGTTACCAACTACTTGTTGGAACAAGGCGTAAATGTTGTTCTGCTTCCCGCATTGGATTTTATGCGTACAGACAAGAATGCCGAACCCGACCTTGTATATATCAAGAACAAGTTGGCTGCCCAGCTGGAAATGCACCCGGACGCAGACATCTACATCACACAAGGATACATCTGCCGCAATGCTTATGGCGAAATAGACAACTTGCAACGCGGAGGAAGTGATTACAGTGCTTCTTTGATTGGAGCCGCCGTCAACGCTTCTGAAATCCAGATTTGGACAGACATTGATGGTATGCACGACAATGATCCTCGTATTGTAGACAAGACTTCTCCCGTTCGCCAGCTACATTTTGAAGAAGCCGCTGAGTTGGCTTATTTCGGAGCAAAGATTCTTCACCCGACTTGTATCCAGCCGGCTAAGTATGCCAACATTCCGGTGCGTCTGCTCAACACAATGGAGCCAACCGCTCCCGGCACTTTGATTTCCAACGACACAGAATCAAGCAAGATCAAGGCAGTAGCCGCTAAGGACAACATTACAGCCATCCAAATCAAGTCAGGCCGCATGTTGTTGGCTTATGGTTTCTTGCGCAAGGTGTTTGAAATCTTTGAAAGCTATCAGACTTCCATCGACATGATTTGTACTTCTGAGGTCGGTGTATCCGTTTCTATTGACAACACCAAGCATTTAAACGAAATCTTGAACGACCTGAAGAAATACGGAACAGTTCATGTAGACCACGACATGTGTATCATCTGCGTGGTAGGCGACTTGCGTTGGGAAAATGTAGGCTTTGAAGCAAAGGCTCTCGACGCCATGCGTGAAATCCCTGTGCGTATGATTTCGTTCGGTGGTAGCGATTACAACATTTCATTCTTGGTAAGCAAGGACGACAAGAAGCGTGCTTTGCAATCGTTGAGTGATCATTTGTTCAATCATTGATAAATATTCACCACAGAGTACACGGAGTCGCACAGAGTTTAACATGAAAATAGTAAAAACTCCGTGCAATTCAGTGTTACTTTGTGGTGAACCTATAAATATACCCTTATGATTAAAGGAACATTCCCTATAGCAAAGTTCAGAGAACTGGAAACCCCGTTCTACTATTATGACACGAAAGTGCTTCGCGATACGTTGGCCGCCATCAACAAGGAGACAGGCAAATACGGTAATTTCCGCGTTCACTACGCCGTAAAGGCAAACGCCAATCCGAAAGTCCTGAACATCATTCGTGAAAGCGGATTGGGTGCTGATTGCGTGAGTGGTGGTGAAGTACATGCGGCTATCAACGCCGGCTTCCCAAGCGAAAAAATCGTATATGCCGGTGTGGGCAAGACCGACAAGGAAATCAACTATAGCCTTGACCATGACATCTTCTGCTTCAATGTAGAATCTGTGCCGGAGTTGGAAGTCATCAACGAACTGGCGGCCGCTAAAGGCAAAGTGGCTCAAGTGGCTTTCCGTATCAATCCGAATGTAGGTGCCCATACACACGCCAACATTACAACCGGTTTGGCAGAAAACAAGTTTGGTATCAGCATGGAGGACATGGATACAGTCATCGAAATGGCTCAATCCATGAACAACGTGAAGTTCATCGGACTACATTTTCACATCGGTTCCCAGATTCTGGATATGGGAGACTTTGCCGCTTTGTGCAACCGGGTAAACGAACTTCAGGAAAAGTTGGCCAAACACCAGCTTATTTGCGAGCATATCAATGTAGGAGGCGGATTGGGAATCGACTACGGACATCCGAACCATCTACCCATTCCTAACTTTGCCGATTACTTTGCCACTTACCACAAATTCTTGAAGCTCTATCCCAATCAGACATTGCATTTTGAATTAGGACGGGCGGTTGTAGGACAATGCGGAAGCCTTATCAGCAAGGTTACTTATGTGAAGCAAGGAACCAACAAGCAATTTGCCATATTGGATGCAGGTATGACGGATTTGATTCGGCCGGCATTGTACCAAGCTTACCACCGTATAGAGAACATTACCTCAGACGAACCGGAAGAAACCTATGATGTAGTAGGGCCTATCTGCGAATCATCGGATGTCTTCCTGAAGGCAGTAGACTTGAACAAGGCACATCGAGGCGATTTGTTTGCCTTGCGTTCGGCGGGAGCATACGGCGAAATCATGGCTTCGCAATACAATTGCCGCGAACTACCGAAAGGCTATATCTCGGATGAATTAGTATAATCATTTATGGAATTGATACCTTTACATACCCTTTTGCCGGCTTCTGCCGGCATTCTCTTTCTCATACAATCCGCTTATCATTGGGGATTGTACAGCCAACTGTATCGTCATAGCAAGAAGCCCCAAACAGAAACGGACACTCCTCCCCTTTCGGTCATCATTGTGGCCAAAGACGCGGCTTCGAATTTGCAACGCAACCTTCCAGCCATTTTGGAACAGGACTATCCGGATTATGAAGTTATTGTTATCTACGACCGATCGGACAAGGATGAAAGCGAAGATGTTCTGAAACGTCTCCAAGACAAATATCCGCACCTTTATCATACTTTCATTCCTGATTCGGCTCGCTACATCAGCCATAAGAAATTGGGGATTACAATGGGAATCAAGGCAAGCCGCCACAAATGGTTGGTCTTTACCGAACCTGATTGCCGTCCGACAAGCAACCAATGGCTGAGAAGCATGGCCGCCAACTTCACTCCCGGAACAGACATCGTTTTGGGATACAGCAACTATGAAAAGACCAAAGGATGGTTCAATCGGAAGATTACTTTCGACACTCTGCTGAACTCCATGAGATTCTTGGGTATGGCTATCAACGGACACCCTTACATGGGTTGTGGGCGTAACCTTGCCTACCGGAAATCCTTGTACTACCAACAAAAAGGATTTACCTCACACCTGAATCTCCAACGGGGCGAAGACGACTTGTTCGTGAATCAGACCGCCAACGGAAAGAATACCCAGGTAGAAGTTTCTCCTGAAAGTCTTCTGCACATCGTCTCACCCCATTACAAGAAAAGCTGGAAAGAAGAAAAGCTGAGCTACACCATGACCAGTCGCCAGTTTAAGGGATATAGCCGCTATCTGATGGGATTCGAGACCTGCTCCAGACTACTGTTTTGGGGAGTGGTTATCCTTTGTATCGTGTACGGCATTCTCTCACAAGATTGGATAACCTTAGGCATCGCCGCATTGTTGTGGATACTCCGTTTTGTTCTACAAATCGTGGTCTTCCGAAAGACGGCCATCGCCCTGAACGAACGAAAGTTTTGCTTCACATTGCTATTGTTCGACTGGTT
>JAFTSK010000097.1 GCA_017467385.1 Bacteroidaceae bacterium | reverse complement strand
TGTCTTTCCATCGCCTACATTTCCATCGGTCTTGTAATCTGCTCCCAAAAGAATACGATTGTTTACGTTTTCGCTTTGTTTAAATAAGGTGGCAGTCAACTTAGCAAACGCATTGATTTCACGACTGTCTATCTCATAATGGCCAATGTATGAACTGGGTAGATATACCGCATAATGATTGGCATCTTCACTTCCGAAGTTGGTCAACTGATTGCCTTCTGCATCGTAAATATGCTTACCGGCAAAGTTACTCAATACAGCTCCGTCGGTTGTCGTCATGGAATAGGGAGCTGCTGCCGAGCCGTAAGCTGTTTCATAAAAACTTTGCTTGTCGGTATAACTTCCCGAAAGCACATAGCGGATGTTTTGCAACCAACCTTTGTTGATGCTCCATGTACCGTTGCTGTTCAGACGGAAACCAACATCCCGACCTTCCGAGGTGGTTTGTGTGCTTTCATCGTCCGGATTCTTCTCACGAGTGTCTTTCCCGTAGAAGAAGTCAAGGCTGGTGTTGCTTCTCAACTTGTTACGGAAGAAAGTGTTTGAGTACATCAACTTACCGGTGGCTCGTTGATAGTGTTGATAAGTGGCTTTCGGATCGTTGGTGTTGTAAGCATAGTCGGCACTTACGTTCAACGCCCCTTTGTCTTTGCCGAGTTCATAACCTGTACCCATAGACACCTGATATACATTCGGATTGGCTTTTGCCTTCACACGTAGCGGCTCACGTCCGGCTTTGGTGTTGATAATGACAGCTCCTGAAGTAAGGTCGCCATATTCTACCGAAGGAATACCACGAATGATTTCCACCGATTCGATGTTTTCGGTCGAAATGCTTCGTGCATCTACACCACCGGTTGGAGAAGCTCCTCCACTCATAGACGCTGCTCCACCCGAAACAGTAGGGTTGAGGGCTGAAAGGTTTGAGTTGTTGGAGATTGGAGCACCATCGCGAATGATGGCTGTACCGAGAGCATTCAAGGCTTCTTCGTTACTGCTGTTGCTTGCAATCTGACGGATGTTGATTTGTTGTGAATTGTTCAGTTGCTGGTTCTGCGAAACTCCACCCGGCATTAAAGCCAACAAGTCATTCAAACTGGTGGCCTGCATGTGGTCCATTGCCTGACGGGAGATGTTTGATGCGGTTGACCTTCCGGCATGGTTGTTGGTGGCGGTTACAATCACTTCCTTCAGCTTGAAGTCTTCGTTTTGCAAGGTAAAGTTCAGCGTCATGTCTCGGTTTACATTGACTAATGTATCAATAGGCAACTTGCCCACATATTGCACTTGCAAACGGGCTTTGCCGGTAGGTACATTCTCGATGACGTATTTACCTTTCTCATCGCTGGTTGTTCCTATTCCATAATCGGGAAAGAACAAGGTGGCATAGCCGAGAGGAGTTTGCTTGCGGTTCTCCATTTCGTACATATTCCCTCTGATGGTTACTTTCTTCCGATTTTGTGCTTTTATCGGAAACAGGCATCCTAAGCACGCAAAAAAGAACAAGAGCATTACATGCCTTGTCCATGAATGTTGTTTCTCTTTCTTCATAAAATAAAATATTTTTATTCCGGTTCCCTTCTTGAACGAGGGGAACGTTAAGTTCTTTTATCGGGAGCAAAGGTAATTAAAATTCTTAGATAAACCTATCCCAACATATAGGTATTTATAGAAAGGAGGGTGTATCAGGAATCCCTTATGTAAAAATGTTACCATCTGTATGTGGTTCACACACCCTCTTTTTATTTTCCTGTTTTGGATTTTTTCTTTTCCACGTGGGTGGAGAGTGATTTTCACCTAAGTTGAAAGCCCTCTTCACCTACGTGAAGAGCTTTCTTCATTATCGTGAAGAGATAGATATGCATTTCGACACATCCTCTTTCTGTCTTTTTTGACTGAGATTTGCGCCTATTCTTCTGCTACTTCCTTCAAATAAACAGCTAAATTGGAACGAAAAGTTAAATAAATTGTGTGATGACAAAGAATTTTATTATTTTTGAAGCTGAAAACTTAATAGACTGAATTATGAAAAGTATTTCAATGATATTTAGAGGTATCTTTCTCCTTTTGTTTTTAGTGGTTAATGTAGCGAGTATGGCTCGTACCATCACTCCCGACGGTACGTTTGTTAAACCGACGGATAAGAAAATCCAATATGTAGGTCGGATTAGCTTCAAGAATCCGTTGGCTCCTTGCTTTACTTATCCCGGTGTACAGATAAATGCCCGTTTTGAAGGCACTTCCTTAAAGATGGTTGCCAAACCGATGAGTGGCTATTTTATGGCTCAGATAGATGGATGCAAACCGTTTAAGGTAGGTTTCAACTCTCCGAATGATTCGATTGTTACATTGGCGGTCGCTTTGCCGGATGAGGCTCATGAAGTTCGACTTACCTATGTGGTAGAAGGGTTCCGTCGTCATCCGGAGTTCTGGGGCTTTATCTTGGATAATGGACGAAATCTGTTGAATCCTCCCTTTTTGCCGAAAAGAAAAATCGAGTTTATTGGCGATTCGATGACTTGTGGCTTGGGCATTGAAAGCATGAACGAAAAAGATCCCTACATGGCCGAGACAGAGAACTATTATTATAGCTATGCGGCTCGTACTGCCCAAGCATTGGATGCCCAAGCATTGGTGGTGGCATGCAGTGGAGTAGGAGTGTATCGGAATCATGGCGGCCCGAAGAGTGGTAGCAACGATAATATGTCCGTTGTATATAACCAGACTTTGTGGGGAGACAATACCGAGACTTGGAACTTCTTGCGTTATATCCCGGATGTTGTTTGTGTGAATTTGGGCATGAACGATGTGGGCAACGGAGAGTATGACCGTAATTTCCTCTTGAACGCCTATCGTAATTTCTATAAACAGATACGTACCAATTATCCGAGGGCTAAAGTGGTGTTCATAAGTGGCTCCATGTTGGTAGGAACTCGTTTGGAACATTTGCAATATGCGATGGACGAAGTGGTTCGTGATGCTCGTATTTCCGGCGACAAGAATGTCTTCCGTTTCGATATGTCTTGGCAGACCGGTGATTTGGGCATGGGAGCTTGCGGACATCCCAGTATGTGGCAACATGAGAAGATGGCCGGTGAACTTACAGCTTATCTTCGCGGATTGATGGAATGGTTCTAAATCTTCAATAAAAAACTCTTTGACGCACGAGTGTTAACGTCAAAGAGCTTTAATCGTTTCTTCAAAGAGTTTTTTGGGGAGCCTCTTTGTCATTTAATCTTCTGTCGTATCTTGGTCAGATAAGTCTTCATGGCATCGGCATCTTTCTTGCTGATGATATCCAATAATTCGTTCAATTCAGTGCGGATACCTTCCACTTGAGCCGGTGTGCGAGGGTTGAACAGAATTTCTTGCAACAGATAGTCGTCCTCGTTCAATACACCTTTAGCAATGGCCATGTGTCGCTTGAAGGTCGTACCTGGTGCATCCTGATGTTTCATGACCGCCGCAAAGACAAAGGTCGAAACAAACGGGATGGAGAGGGAGTAAGCTACTGTCTCGTCATGCTCGTCGAAGGTGTATTCAAAGATGTTCAACCCCAATCCCTGATACAAGTCCTTGAAGAAAATCTTGCCCAGATGGTCGCCTTCGCTAATGATGATGGCATTTTCCGTACTCAACTTGTCAAGGTTGGCAAAAGTCGGGCCGAACATCGGGTGAGTAGAAACAAAGCGGAATCCGCTTGCTTCATAAAACTCCTTCAGACCGGTCTTGACGGAAGCAATGTCGCTGATGATACAGTCTTTCGGAAGCACCGGCAATACCTGATTGAATGCGTCCAATGTATATTTCACCGTAGCGGCATTGATGACTAATTCCGGCTTGAACTCAGCTATTTCCTTTACATCCGTAAAACGGTAGCAGTTGTACATGAAGCGTAGCTTTTGCGGATTCACATCGAATACGGCCGTTTCGTGCTTGAAGCTCAATACGTCGGTGAAAAAGGAACCCATTTTACCGGCTCCTAATATTAGTATTCTCATAGATTACTTCTTTATTCTGTTATTCGATTCCCCTCTTGAGAGGGGCAAGGGGTGTGTGAGACACGTATTACTGTGAAATCTTTAACACACCCCCTTCCCCCTCTCAAGAGGGGGAGAATCGATTACTTATTAATAATCTCCATCTGCTGACGAACACTTTCTTCGTGGATAGCTTCAAACACTTTCTTGATGAATTCAGCATCCATACCGCAAAGGGCACCTTGTGCACCGCGCTTGTCGAGGATTTCATTGTAACGTCCTGTCTGAAGAATGGTCATGTTGTGTTCTTTTTTGAACGTACCGATTTCACGACATACACGCATACGCTTAGACAACATTTCGATGAGTGCATTGTCGCATTCGTCAATTTGTGAACGGAGTTCGCCCAAACTTTCGGTGGTGTGTTTTTCCTTACGGATAACCAACAAGTTCAGAATGTAGTTCAAGATGTCCGGAGTAACTTGTTGAGAAGCATCACTCCAAGCAGCATCCGGGTTGCAGTGAGATTCGGCGATGATACCGTCGAAGCCCAAGTCCATAGCTTGTTGGCAAAGCGGAGCCACGAGTTCGCGTTTACCACCGATGTGGCTTGGATCGCAGAAAATCGGCAATTCAGGAATACGACGACGCAACTCAATAGGAATGTGCCATTGTGGAAGGTTACGATAAATCTTCTTGTCGAACGAAGAGAAACCACGATGGATAGCGCCCAAACGCTTCAGACCGGCACCGTTGATACGTTGCAAAGCACCAATCCACAATTCAAGGTCTGGGTTTACCGGATTCTTAACCAATACAGGTACGTCTACGCCTCTCAAAGCATCGGCAATTTCTTGCATGGCAAATGGGTTGGCAGTAGTACGCGCACCAATCCAAAGAATGTCGATGTTGGCTTTCAAAGCTTCTTCCACATGCTTGGCTGTTGCTACTTCTGTCGAAACCAACATGCCGGTTTCGGCCTTCACACGTTGCATCCAGGGCAAACCTTCTGCACCTACACCTTCAAAACCACCTGGCTTGGTACGTGGTTTCCAAATACCTGCGCGGAATATCTTGATACCTTTCTGAGCCAATGCGGTGGCAGTCTTCATTACTTGTTCTTCTGTTTCGGCGCTACATGGGCCGGCGATAACTATCGGGCGTTCTTCTGGAATTCCCGGTAATGCTAAGGGTTGTAATTCTAATTCCATAGTTTATATTTTTAATCGTTGTTTATTCTTTTTTATCCCCCTCTCAAGAGGGGGACTATTACATTATGCTTTTTACTCTTTCCAATGCTTCGGCCAATTTCTCTTCTTTGGCACAAAGCGAAATGCGGATATACCGTTTACCGTTGCTACCGAAGATGAATCCCGGAGTAATGAATACACGAGCTTCGTGCAACACTTTCTCGGTCAGTTCTTCCACATCATTGTAAGAGTCGGGGATGCGTCCCCAAAGGAACATACCCACTTGGTTGCTGTCGAATGTGCAACCCAATGTTTGCATGATTTCTTCAGCCAACCGACGACGGCGGCTATATACGGCGATGTTGGCTTCTTCATGCCATTCCACGCTGTTGTTGTAGGCTTGTGCGGCGGCCAACTGCATCGGTCGGAAAGTACCGGAATCAATATTGCTCTTGATTTTCAGAATCCACTGGATGAATTGGGCGTTGGTGGCAATCATTCCCACACGCCAACCCGGCATGTTGTGGCTCTTGCTCATTGAGTTGAATTCGATACAACAATCTTTGGCACCCGGCACATTGAGAATACTCAGTGGCTTTCTGTTCAGGATGAGGCTGTACGGGTTGTCGTTGACAATCACAATGTTATGGCGACGTGCAAAGTCTACCAACTTTTCGTACAGTTCCATTGTAGCATTTGCACCGGTCGGCATGTTGGGGTAGTTGGTCCACATCAGTTTCACACGACTGAGGTCCATCTTTTCCAATTCCTCAAAGTTGGGTTGCCAGTTGTTGTCTTCGCAAAGGGTATAGTTTACAATTTCACTACCCAAAATCTTGTTTAAAGAAGTATAGGTAGGGTATCCCGGATTCGGAACCAATACCTGGTCGCCCGGATTGACGAAAGCCAATGTAACATGAAGAATCCCTTCCTTAGAACCGATAAGCGGTTGGATTTCCGTAGCCGGATCAAGGTCTACATTGTACCAACGTTTGTACCAATCGGCCATCGCCTTGCGAAGTTCGGGGATACCTACTGTCGGCTGGTAGCCATGTACATCGGCACGCTTGGCTTGTTCGCAAAGTACGTTGATGGTTTCTTCTGAGGGCGGCATGTCCGGACTTCCGATGCCCAAACTGATGACATCCTTTCCTTCGGCATTCATTTGAGCCACTTCCTTCAACTTGCGGCTGAAGTAATATTCGCTGACACTTGCCAGTCTGTCGGCCGGCTGTATGTTATATGGTTGATTCTCCTTCTGCATATTCTCCTAATATTTTAAGTTCGCGGGTTAATGGTGATACGGCATCAATGGACTGGCGGAAGCGTAGATAGTCGTGGAAGATAACATCCACATAAAACAAATACTCCCATTCTCGTCCGATGATAGGCAAGGACTGTATCTTGGTCAGATTGATTTTGTAGAATGAAAAGATGGACAGCACTTGCGACAAGCTTCCTTCGTTGTGCGGAAGTGAAAAGACGATGGTCGCTTTGTTGGCTCTTCCTCGGTCTCGCAAGTCGTCGGCACGCCAGGTATCGGCTACTACCAAGAAGCGGGTGAAGTTATGTTTGTTGGTTTCCACGCCTTCTTCCAATATCTTCATACCATACAGTTCGGCAGCGTCTTTGGAGCAAATGGCAGCATGTCCTCTCAAATTGTTTCGCTTGATGATTTCCGCACTACCGGCTGTATCGTCGGCTTCTACAATCTTCAGTTGAGGGTGGCGTTTCAGGAAAGCATGGCATTGAGCCAACGCCACCGGATGGGAATTCACTTCGGTCAATGTATCCCAGTCGTCCTCCGGCAAGCATACACAACTGTGCTTGATACGCAACTTATGTTCGCCGACAATGGTCGTTCCGCTATCTCTAAGCAGTTCGTAATTATGCAACAAGCTTCCGGCAATGGTGTTCTCGATGGCCAACATTCCGATGACATTGCTGTCTTGTCGCATGTGCTCGAAGATTTCTTCAAACGTGTCGCAACAAATCAGTTCGATTTCCTCGTTCGGAAAGAACTTGTGGGCGGCAATGTCGTGGAAGGAGCCGGGTACACCTTGTATCGCTATTCTTTTCATCGTTGTAAGTTTCTTCTTTAAATAAAAATCCCGCCTCATTGGAAGCGGGATTCATTGTTTATTTCATTTTGTTTATTCTCAAATTAATGTACACATACAAATTCCCGCTTCACTTTGGTGCTAAAGTAAAAGTAATAAAAGAAAAAGAAATATGTTGCGTACAATGCTTTCATACTATATTTGTTTCTTTTTGTTATTAAAACGTTGCAAAAGTAATGAATTTCTTATAAAAACAAATGTTTGGGAAGATTTTTTTTATTGGAACAGCGCTTTTTTTCTTTTGGAGTGTATGATATTCGTTGAAATGGTTACTTTTGTAAGTCTTATCTTATAAATGAAAACACGTATGAATTTTAATTTTGATGAAATCATAGACCGTCGTCATACGGATGCTGTGAAGTATGACGGCATGAAAGAAATGTGGGGAAGAACCGATTTGATTCCTCTTTGGGTGGCTGATATGGATTTTGCGACAGCTCCTTTCATTACCGAAGCCATTAGAAAGCGTTGTGAAAACCCGGTATTGGGCTATACTTGCAAGCCGGACAGTTATTACCAAGCTATTATTCGTTGGAACAAGCAGCGTTACGGCCTTGAGGTAGAGAAGGAGATGATAGGTTTTGTTCCGGGTATCGTGCCGGGTATTGGCATGGCGATGAATGCCTTTACAGAAAAAGGGGATAAAGTGATGATTCAGCCGCCGGTATATCATCCTTTTCGATGGCTGACTGAACGAAACGGACGTACTTTAGTACTCAATCCATTGAAATGGGAAGACGGTATGTTGCGGATGGATTTGGATGCTTTCCGTCAGCAGATAAAAGGTTGTAAACTGTTTATCCTTTGCAATCCTCATAATCCGGGTGGGGTAGTGTGGAAGGAAGAAGAGCTGAAAGCAGTAGCCGAAATCTGTTATGAAGAAGGAGTGCTTGTCTTTTCCGATGAAATTCATGCCGACTTGACTTTGCCTCCTCGTACTCATCGTCCTTTTGCCCTTGTTAGTGAGAAGGCACGAATGAATTGTGTAACGTTTATGTCGCCCAGTAAGGCTTTCAATATGCCGGGGTTGACTGCCTCTCATGTGTTGATTTTCAATGGCAAGCTCCGTCGTAAGTTCCGTCAGTACATGGATGCTTGCGAATTGGATTTAGGTCATGCCTTTGCATTCTTAGCGGTGGAAGCGGCTTATTCGCATGGTACGGAGTGGCTCGACCAATGTTTGGCTTACATTCAAGAAAACATTGACTATGTGGATGCTTTCTTAAAAGCTCATGCACCGAAGATAAAGGTTATCCGCCCGCAAGCCTCCTATTTAGTCTGGTTGGATTGTCGGGAGTTGGGTATGACGCAAGACCAGTTGAATGATTTCTTTGTAGAGAAAGCTCGTTTGGCACTCAACGATGGTGCTATGTTTGGCGAAGAAGGGGTTGGATTCATGCGTTTGAATATTGCTTCACCACGAAGTGTGATTGAACAGGCGATGAAGCAGTTGGCTGAAGCGTATGAAACATTGTAAGGAATATATCTATCAAGACTGAGAAAAGTTTCAAATTTCAGGCAAGTATTACAGAAATTACAGTTATACAGTTCTTTTTAATGATGAAAACACTTAAAAGAAATTTTATAACTCTATATATTATATAATAAATAATTATACTCTAATATAGAGTTTTTTTGTTCTTTATAAGGAATATGGTACAAAAAAATAACTGTATAACTGTAATAATTGTAATGCTTTGTCAGAAAGGAATGTTCTTTTGCTGTTCGTAGTTAT
>JAFTSK010000096.1 GCA_017467385.1 Bacteroidaceae bacterium | reverse complement strand
TATTAAAGAGGACAAATCCGGTTATCATGATTTCTATGCCATGTATCCCTCTTCCATGATGTTTACGGACGATCCAACCAAGACGGTGGAGACTGGCGTATATATGGATGGAACAACCGTAACTGGTATTGTGCCGATTGTGCAAAATCCTATTGAATTTACCGGGACTACCGACGTAGTTGCCAAACCGAATATGGACTATGCCTATATGGTAGCCAAGAGTACAGCAAATAGAATAGAGGGCTCTGTAGGACTTTCATTTGTTCCCATTGTTACAGCTGTAGAAGTACAACTGAAATTAACGGCTACACCACCTACTGGTGCAACAGGCGTTGCTCCTGTGAATATTGCAGAAGTTAAGGTTGAAGGACAAGGTATTGCCGGCTCGTTTACTGCCGACTTAAGCAATTGGACTAATACATATCCTACATGTACGAACGCAGACGATGCAACAGATGTGATTAATATTTCTGCTTGGCAGAAAGCCGCCGATGGTACATTGACTCCTACAAAGGTATTAGCCGGTGGTAGTTTCACTTTTACAGTATTCTTGCTTCCCGGTGCGGATGTGGAAAACTTAAAGGTTAGTATCTCGGAAACAGGTGCCGATTTTGTAGGCAAAACTTTGCAAAATATAACTATTCAAAAGAATAAGAAGAACATTTATCAGAATTTGATGTTACCTCCAAGTGGTATTGCGATTGATGCTTCTAAGTGGATGTCGCAACTTGATCCACAAACAAATTTAAGCCGTTTGTCTATACCGGGTACAGCAAACTCTTTCACAAATCTGACATCAGATGATTATTATAAGGCTCAGTTAATTTCTTTTGCAGATCAATGGAAAGCAGGTATTCGTGCATTTGAAATAACTTGTTCACGTCCTTCTTCTGCTTCAACAACCTTGGGTGGTGTTTCCGTTTTGTGTAATGGCTCAACTGTATATGAAGCTTCAGATGATGCACTTACGGTAAAAGAAGTTTTCGATATGATTCTTGATACGGATGATGATGATAATGATGAGGATGGAATTATTGGTCCTAATTCATCAGAAACAGCTATGGTGATTTTAACATATCAGCCTAGTAGTGGATTAAATGATAATCGTGTTCCTAGTACGTTTATGGGAGCATTGAATGTTCTATTTGATGAATTGAATGTAGCATATCCTCCTGTTAATGGAAAATCTAGATTTGTTTTATATTCACCAACGTTAACATTGGAAGATGCAAGGGGATCTATTATGATTGTTGCTCGTCCTACTCAGTTAGATGAAGATGATTCTGAGGTACGTTCTGCAGCACTTACTGCTGTTGGAACAAAACCAATATTAGTTGTTGATGGTTGTGGTACAGGTAAAGACAAATGGGGGCGTCGTGGCTATCGGGTAGATGGGACCCTTGCTGCTGATATTAAGAACGCAGCTACTGGCGCTCCTGTGTTTGAAAATTATTTTACAACATCAACTACAGGTTGGCGTGCTGAAGATCCTGCATCGCAAACATATCCAGATTGGACAACGGAAAAAATAACTAAGGATACAAAAGGAAGTTATGCCTATGAAACAAACAACTCTTTTAATATATGGTTCCAAGAGTGGGCACGTGTTGTCGAGAAAGATGCTAAAGTAAACGCCGGAAGTGGAACTACTATCATCGTAACATACTTCTATTATGCAAATTGGTGGGAATCTTATAAAGAAAAATTGGAAGCCGTAAAAAGTACTTTTGACATGGCAATTGGAGATACATATAAAGACCAATATGTATTTATAAATAGCCTTTCTGGCTATTTGATGGATGAAACAAATGAAGATAGTCGTACTCCATATATGACAAGAAGTGGTATTGATATAGATGCAGGTGGTGAATGTGGTCGTATCGGTGATTTAGCCAAGAAACTCAATGGCGATTTCTATTCTTATATACTTACTGCGGGAATGAATACTAAAACTGGTCCAACAGGTGTGATATTGATGGATCGTGTAAGCAATACATTGACTACCGGCGATGAAGGTTCTTACTACCTACCGGGAGTAGTCATCGCCAATAACTTCAAGTATGGAAGCGGTACCAATCTGGAGGAAGAAAAGGATCCGAACGAAGGTACAGGTGAAGAAACTGAAGGGTAAAGACCTATAAAAGGAATATTCTGTTAGGATGAACCCGCCAGTTTAGTA
>JAFTSK010000095.1 GCA_017467385.1 Bacteroidaceae bacterium | reverse complement strand
GCTTTCGTAGCACAATACACACTACCGCCCGGATAAGCCGCATCGCCGGCTATCGAACCAATGTTGATGATATGGCCGCGACCACGTTCCACCATGCCCGGTACTACCATACGTGTCATCGCCAAAAGCGACTTGATGTTGGTATCTATCACAATATCCCATTCATCCAAATCGCCTTCGTGTTCCTTGTCTACGCCAATGACCAAGCCGGCATTGTTTATCAAGACATCAATACCTTGCCATGCCTCTGGCAAAGAAGCCAACGCCGCCGAAGCCGCCTTACGGTCACGTACATCGAAGGGCAGCACATAGCTTTCCGTACCATACTTTTCCTTCAGCTCCTTAGCCAATGCTTCCAACTTATCCACACTACGGGCATTCAGAATCAGTTTTGCTCCTCCCGAAGCAAACTTGCGAGCACATCCCTCTCCTATTCCGCTGGATGCGCCGGTTATCAATACAATCTTATTCATTTCTTCTTCATTTATGTTTTATGGCGTAAAGTTAAGTATTTATCGGAATTGCCCATCAAAACAATCCAAAAAATTCACTCCGTCTCTCATTAATTTCAGTTTTTAAAGCAAAATATTTAAGTTGTGCCTTGCTTTTACATAACTTATGGGTAATTTTACTTCGTTAATTGAAGAATGTATGTCCAAGAATCTATTAAACAAGTATGTATGGCTGGTTGAAACCATTTACAAGGCCAAACGAATCACTTTCGAGGAGATTAGCGAAAAGTGGCTTGACAACAAAGAGTTGAGTGAAGGAGTGGATCTTCCTCTCCGCACATTCCATAAATGGCGTATTGCGGCAGAAGAAATGTTCGGGCTGATAATAGACTGCGAACGAAAGGGAGGATACCATTATTATATTCAAAATGCAGAAGACATCAAGCGGGGAAGTATCCGTAGCTGGTTGTTGAGCACCATATCCGTCAGCAATCTGCTGATAGAAAACCAACATCTGAAAGACCGCATCTTGTTGGAAAGCATTCCCTCGGGACAGGAATATCTGTCTTCGATAATCGAAGCGATAAAGAGTAACGTAACTCTCTCTATGACTTACCAAAGCTATTGGCGGGATGCAAGCAACACATTTGAAGTGGAGCCGTACTGCGTCAAACTGTTTAAGCAAAGATGGTATCTGCTCGCCCGTAGTCCTTACTATGACGACTTACTGATTTATGCCCTTGACAGAATACTTGACCTGGAAATTTTGTACGACCAGCCATTCAAGATGCCCAAGTCTTTCAGTCCATCGGAATTCTTCAATGAATATTATGGAGTAATAGTAGGCGTAAATACCCCATTGGAGAAAGTCAGGCTAAAAGTATCTGCCGGACAGTCCAACTATTTTCGCTCACTTCCGCTACATCACACGCAACAGGAAACTTTCACGACCGGCGATTACAGTATCTTCGAGTTTCAGCTTCGGCCAACATTCGACTTTCAGCAGGAAATACTTTGGAATGGGGATAGCGTAGAGGTACTTGAACCGATTTGGCTTCGGCAGGAACTCTCGAAGAAGATAAACTGTATGCAAGATAAATACAAGGAGGAATAAGCAATGAAAGATTTTGCCGCCATAGATTTTGAGACAGCCAACAAAGAACGAACCAGTGTGTGTAGTGTGGGGGTGGTTATCGTTAAAGATGGAGAGATTGCAGACTCTTTCTATTCGCTTATCCAGCCCGAACCCAACTATTATAATTATTGGTGTATGCAGGTGCATGGCATTACGAGAGAAGACACCGACAATGCTCTACTTTTTCCAGAGGTATGGAAGCAGATAGTTCCCCTCATCGAAGGACTTCCCTTAGTGGCGCACAACAAGTCTTTTGACGAAAGCTGTCTGAAGGCTGTTTTTCGTTGTTATAGGATGGACTATCCCGACTACGAGTTTCATTGCACTTACCAGGCTTCCCGTCGGGTGTTTGGAAACCGTTTGCCCAATCACCAGCTTCACACAGTTGCTTCTACTTGTGGATATCAGTTGAAAAATCATCATCACGCTTTGGCTGATGCAGAAGCTTGTGCTTGGATTGCGAGAGAGATATTGTAGAATGAATTATTTTTCGTATTTTTGCAAAAATGCTACTACGATGGAAGAAGAAAAACAAAATAGGATAAAGGACGCTTTACAATTTATTGAAAAAATATTTGCGTTGGCAGAGAAAGCCAAACAAGAGTATTTACCTGAATATTCTTTCTTGTTAGCTCTGGCAGATAATTATATTAAAAAGAGAAAAGAAGTAAAGAAAAAATACCCTTATCATGTAAATCCAATAGAAGAGTTGCATGCCAATGAAAATGCAAACAGTCGTATTCTTTGTGCTATGCTTCGATATCAGGTGGATGGAGAATACAAAATATTAAAAAGCTTCGTAAATCGTTTCTTCCCCGATTTTCAAATTGAAATAGGTTTAAAGCCTACCATTGAGACGGAGCAATATCGTATTGATTTGTCAATTCGCGAAAAGAATAAATATGCTCTCATTGTTGAGAATAAGATTCATGACGCAGGGCTACAAAAAAATCAGTTAGCCAAATACATTGAGGTCTTACATAATAAAGAAAAGTTTGAATATACACAAATATATGTAATCTTCTTGCCTTCCTCCGGATATTATGAACCCAATGATTGCAGTTGGCATAGACATGAAAAATGTTGTGATAATTGTAATGGAGATTGTGCATTAAAAGATAAAGAGCCAGAATTGCGCAAAAAGTTTGAGGAAGAAGGTCGCTATCAGAAAATCTCTTTTAGAGAAGATATACTATCATGGCTAAAAGAAGATGTTTTACCACAACTGATGTACAAAGAAACACTACTTCAAGCATCAGTCATTCTCTACATTGACTATTTGGAAGGATTATTTAATTTAAGAACAAGAGATGAAGATATGAATATGGAACTGAAAGAATTTATCATTAATGAATTAAAGCTTAATCAAAAGGATTTTATAAACAAACTTTATTGCTTAAATCAAAAAAAGAAAAACTTAGAAGAACTCAGAAATCAATTAGTTACTCTTCACAATGAACTTATTCTCAGCGAAAAAGAATCCACTATCAAACATATAATAGTATTTGTAAACGAATTGTAAATTTCGACAAATATAAATCTTTTGAATATAAAATTTCCACTGATAGAAAAGATAGATTATTTAGTTTGGGCTTCAAAGAAAAGGATTGGGATATGTACATTGTATTTGAAGCCATGTATCCTTCAGCCAATTTATTTATATATATAGGAATATTGGACGAGAAAGACATCAGTAACCAATTCAATAAAAATGATAGGTTTGCTATCCAAACATGGAGAACTACCGAATGGGCAGCTCATCCTTATGGTTGGAAATGGTTATACGATGAGGAGGATTTTATCAAATTATATAAAGCTATAGAAGATAACAATGGAGAATCTTTTGAAAATCTCATAAAAGAGGAACTCCATAAGGTTTTAACAGAAATTGAAAACCACCCTAATGAAATTAAAATGACTTTTTAATTATAAAGGAACAAAAAGTATTTTCTGCCAACCAATGTCTCAAACAGGCACACTCCTCGCCTACCTTTGCTTCAGTTAATTCATTGTATTACCCAAATGTAGTAATTATGGCAACAAAAACATGGAACAAAAATGTAGCAAAGGTAGTAGGCATGTTCAGTTTATCATTTCTAATGATGTTACCTTGTCTTTATCTTTACAAAGCATGTGGTTGTGAACGAGCAACAATATGGCTGGAAAAGATTATGAATGTTTTAGATGTAGTCCACTAAATTCTTAAAACCTCTGCCCCAAAACGGCAGAGGTTTCTTTTAACTTTGTCGTAAAGTTAAAAAGCATGATTATGGATACAGTGGAACAGAAGAAATCCAGAAAGATGGACATGCTCACAGCCATTGAGCATATTGTTGAGAAAGTCAAGGACTCCCAACTGAGTACGGAGTTTTATCGGAAGTCGGCCAAATACATCAAGTATGTTTCGGACAAACAGGAATTGTCGAAAGAGCAAAGTGTGATGATGGCGTTGTTTATAGACAACAGCGACGACGAATGTATCCGCCTAAGCGATATGGGAAAATATATTGGTTGTAGCACAACCCGCCTCATCAGATACATGAACGACATAGATGTTCTTGAACGCAGAGGGTTGATACTTTGTAGCAGAAGAAAAAACTCGATTTCGTACAGAGTTCCGTTTGAAATCATTGAAGCATTCAGAAAAGACGAAAAGTATGTGCCGAAAGACTGCTCCGGACTGACTTGCAGCCAACTGTTTAGTGAATTAGAAAACTTGTTTGACATGCGGGAAGACAATGAACTCTCCTACAAATCACTTTGCGAGAGAATCAATCATCTGCTGGATTCAAACAAACAGTTGTTGTTTGTACAGAAGTTGAAAAGCTATAATTTCGATGAATCCGATGAACTGTTATTGATATTGTTTTCTCATTTATTTGTAAACAATAACGATGACAATATCGGCTTTCATGACTTGGATTTCATATATGGAAATGAGCATAGAATCCTTTGGAACATCGTAAAAGGCAAGTTGAATTCCGGAAAAAGTCTGCTGATGGAAGCAAAGATGATAGAATATAACAACAACGACGGGTTCGTAAACCGCGAATCTTACCGCATGACCAGCATGGCCAAAAAAGATTTATTTGAGGAATTGAATCTCTCTTCCTTGAATCAGACACAAAACGTTTCAGGAATGATAAAGTCGGGCAATATAACCAAAAAAGACTTGTTTTACGATGCTTCCATCAAGCAACAAATAGTCGATCTTACCCAATTATTGGATGAGAAGAATTATCAAATCATTCGTTCTCGCATGAAGGAAGCCGGCTTCCGTTGCGGGTTTAACTGTCTGTTTTATGGTTCACCAGGCACAGGCAAAACAGAGACAGTGCTTCAGCTTGCCCGTAAGACAGGACGCGATATTCTACAAGTAAATGTATCGGAAATAAAAAGCATGTGGGTGGGCGAAAGCGAAAAGAACATCAAAAACATCTTCGACACCTACCGCAAGAAAGTTTCCGAAAGTGAGATAACCCCTATCCTACTTTTCAACGAAGCCGATGCCATTATTGGCAAACGTCGGGAAGGGGCAGAAAAGGCGGCCGACAAGATGGAGAATACCATCCAGAACATCATCCTTCAGGAGATGGAAACATTGAATGGAATCTTAATCGCTACAACCAATCTTGCCCAGAACATGGATTCAGCCTTTGAACGGCGTTTCCTATACAAAATAAAGTTTACCAAGCCTACTTTAGATGTTCGTATGAAAATATGGAACGAAATGATTCCCACTTTAGGAGAAGCCGACTCACGAGTATTAGCTTCGAAATATGATTTTAGCGGTGGACAGATTGAGAACATAGCCAGACACTACACCATCGACAACATTTTGTACGGCAAGTCCGAAAACCCTCTTGAAAAGCTTTTGGGACATTGCGAAAACGAAAAAATCGAGAAGAAGGAATATAGACGAATCGGATTTTAGACACACAAACTATCTACATATAATACTCTTCCAAAAAACTCTTTGACGAACGAGGAAATTCTCTTTGGTGCGTTGCCTCGTCCTTCAAAGAGTTTTTTTTATAGCTGAAGAGCTTTTGGATAAAGTGAAGCTATTTCTTTGTGCTATGGAGGCAATTCGCTAACTTTGTGCTATCAAAAGCAAAAGAACAATGGAAATATTCCCTAAGATGATTGCCTCAGCTCTCAACATCGCTGTGCGTCAAGTAGAAAATACACTTTCCCTCTTGAACGGGGGAGCCACCATACCCTTCATCAGCCGCTATCGAAAGGAAGCAACCGGCGGATTGGATGAAGTACAAATCGGAGAAATCAAGGAACGCTACGACAAGCTGTGCGAAGTGGCCAAACGGAAGGAAACCATTCTAAAGACCATCGAGGAGCAAAGCAAACTGACTGCCGAACTCAAGAAGCGTATCGAGGCTTGTTGGGATTCTACCGAATTGGAAGATATTTACCTTCCTTACAAACCGAAGCGGAAGACTCGGGCAGAAGCAGCTCGCCAAAAAGGATTGGAGCCGCTTGCCGCCCTGCTGTTGATGCAACGTGAAAACAACCTCAGGACTCGCGTGCGTACCTTTGTCAAAGGGGAAGTCAAGGACGAGGAAGAGGCTTTGAAAGGAGCCAAAGACATCATCGCCGAGCAAGTCAGCGAAGACGAACGTTCACGCAATCAGCTCCGTAATCAGTTCAGCCGACAAGCGATAATCTCTTCCAAAGTGGTCAAAGGCAAGGAAGAGGAAGCGGCCAAGTATAAGGATTATTTTGATTTCAGCGAGCCGTTGAAGCGTTGCACCTCACACCGCCTGTTGGCCATCCGAAGGGGTGAAGCCGAAGGTTGGCTGAAGGTGTCCATCTCTCCCGATGATGAGGAATGTACCGAACGGTTGGAAAGGAACTATGTACGTGGCAACAACGAATGTAGCCAACATGTACGGGAAGCGGTTCGGGATGCTTACAAACGTTTGTTGAAGCCAAGCATTGAGACGGAGTTTGCGGCGTTGAGCAAAGAAAAGGCCGATGAGGAAGCCATTCGTGTCTTTGCCGGAAACCTACGCCAATTATTGTTGGCTCCTCCATTGGGGCAGAAGCGTGTCATGGGCATTGATCCGGGTTATCGCACCGGTTGTAAGGTGGTTTGCTTGGATGCACAAGGCAACTTACTTCACAATGAAACGATTTATCCACATCCGCCCAAGAGTGAACAGGCTCTGTCAAGTCGGAAGTTGACTAAGTTGGTGGAACAATATCAAATAGAAGCCATCGCCATAGGCAACGGAACAGCCAGTCGTGAAACCGAAGCTTTTGTAACCAATCAACGCTACGACCGCAAGTTGCAAGTGTTTGTAGTCAGCGAAGACGGAGCTTCCATCTACTCAGCTTCCAAGATTGCCCGCGAAGAATTCCCGGATTACGACGTTACGGTTCGAGGAGCTGTCTCCATCGGCCGCCGCCTCATGGACCCGTTGGCCGAGTTGGTCAAGATTGAAGCCAAGAGCATTGGAGTAGGCCAATATCAGCACGATGTAGACCAGACCGCTTTAAAGAAATCCCTCGACATGACAGTCGAAAGTTGTGTGAACTCGGTGGGGGTAAACCTGAACACCGCCAGCCGACATTTGTTGACTTACGTTTCCGGCCTCGGCCCTACCCTCGCCCAGAACATCGTGGATTATCGAGCAGAAAACGGTGCATTTACTTCCCGCAAGGAGCTGATGAAGGTTCCTCGTATGGGAGCCAAAGCCTTTGAACAATGTGCAGGCTTCCTCCGTATTCCGGGAGCCAAGAATCCATTGGACAACTCGGCTGTACATCCGGAAAGTTATGCGGTGGTGGAACATATCGCCAAAGACATGAAATGTACAGTAGAAGACTTGATTAAGAACAAGGATATTCGGAGCAAGGTAGACATCAAGAAATATGTAACCGACCAGATAGGTCTCCCCACCCTGACCGACATCATGGAAGAATTGGAGAAGCCTGGGCGAGATCCTCGTCAAGCCATCAAAGTATTCGAGTTTGACAAGAATGTAAAGACCATCGACGACTTGAAGGAAGGAATGGTGCTACCGGGCATCGTAACCAACATCACCAACTTCGGTTGCTTTGTGGATGTGGGTATCAAGGAAAACGGATTGGTGCATGTCTCACAACTTTGTCGGCAATTCGTATCCGATCCGACAACGGTGGTAAACATTCATCAGCATGTACAAGTAAAGGTGCTGAGCATCGACCGAGAAAGAAAACGTATTCAACTAACTATGATTTTGGATTAACCCCTTTCTGCATCCAGAGCAAAGCGAAGGATCTCGGTAACACCCACACATTATGTACTCGAGATTTTTTGGACAGAGTCCTCAACAATTCGTCTTCCTTCGGTTGCCTGAATGACAAAAAATAGAGAATAAGCATGAAAAAAGAACAAGTCCTTTGGTTTGTCTTTTATAAAGACCAGATTTTGATGGAACAGCAAGCCGATGGCTATCACATTCCCACCGGCCAGGAACCTCCGGTAAAAGTACCCGTTGGAAGTACGATTCATGTTATCGGCGACTTACAAGGAATACCTTGCAAAACCTACGCCCTGCATACTCCCATCTCCGGCGAAGAGAGTCCTTGCCGACGGATGGTGGGGCTTCGTGCCTCTTACGACGAACTGCCTTTTGAGGAATACTACAAGGCCGGAAAAGCTTTTGAAATATTAAACTGGGATTTGACCAACCGCTATTGCCCGACGTGCGGAGTTCCTCTCAAACTGATTTCTGAGATTGGGAAGAAATGCCCTCAATGTCGGCAGGAGTTTTATCCGCACATCTCGCCGGCTATCATTGTCCGTATTCAGAAAGGCGACAGCATTCTCATGGTTCATGCCCGCAACTTTCGAGGAACGTTTTACGGTTTAGTGGCCGGTTTCTTAGAAGCTGGAGAAACGTTGGAAGAATGTGTACACCGGGAAGTGATGGAAGAAACGGGCTTGCGTATCAAGAACTTGAAATATTTCGGCAGCCAGCCCTGGCCGTATCCGAGTGGTGTAATGATTGGCTTTACAGCCGACTATGAAAGTGGCGAAATCAAGTTGCAGGACGAAGAACTGAGTGCCGGTGCTTTCTTCACGAAAGACAACTTGCCGGAAATCCCCAAGAAGTTAAGCTTGGCTCGCAAACTAATTGACGACTGGTTGGAAGAAAAGGCATAATGAACCAAACGAACGCTTTTTTGTTATCGAGAAAAAACATTTGATAATGAAAAAGCTATT
>JAFTSK010000094.1 GCA_017467385.1 Bacteroidaceae bacterium | reverse complement strand
TTGGTGTTTACCGGCGAAATGCCCGAAAATGTACGTGTGGGCAAGAGCTTCCGTGTACAGATAGAATTGGGACAACCCGAAGATGCCATCGTAGTACAACGGGGCAACTTCTATCAGGCAACCGGTGGACAATGGATATACAAGGTAGTGGGCGACAAGGCCGTTCGCGTGCCACTTACCATCGGTCGTCAGAATCCGCAACAATACGAAATTGCCGAGGGCTTGAATCCTGGCGATAAAGTCATCGTTACCGGATACGATACTTTTGGCGAAGCCGAAGAATTGATTTTGAAATAAAAAATATATCACATTAAAACATTACAATACGCCGTACGATTCTTAGTCAGAAGTCGTTCGTACGCACTTATCAATTTGTTTGGCATGGCATTCAGTTTGGCTTGTTGCATCATCCTGCTGCGCTACATCCATCGCGAACTTACGGTAGACACCCATTGCGTGGACAGGGAAAAGGTGATAATTCCGTTGCGAAACATCAATAATAATCTCTCTTTCTCCAACACATCTTTATGTGATACGGCATACATCCCGGAAAGCAAAATCGCGGGACGCTCTTACATAAATATGCGTAAAGAAGAGCCTTTCCGGTACAATGAAGAGCCTTATACTCTGAATACAATTTTTGGCGACAATCGTTTCTTGGAACTGTTCCGCTTCAAAGCTTTGGAAGGAACTTTGGATTTGTCGGCTCCCGATTGTGCTATCCTTTCGCAAGCATGTGCCCAACGAATGTTCGGAAACGAAAGTGCGATTGGGAAAGTGCTTGTTTACAATGACAAGAAGAGTGTAACTGTCCGTGGGGTTATCAAGCAACCCCTTTGTAAGACTTCCCTAAATTTCGACATTTTGCTGTTCAATGAAGGAGAAAGTGGAAGCATAGAGTTCCTCCAGGTTCTCCCAAGTGTAGATTTGGGAGCCGTGAACAAAGTAAGCAATGTATTACGGAGATTCAAATTACAAAATGGAAATTATTCACCTCTTCTGCAAAGTTTTGAATTTGTCAGTTTGAAGGAACTTTATTTCAAAAAACCGAATAATATAACTCCTACTATTCGACCATTCTTAACATTCGGCAGTACGGATTATTTGGGCATCCTCTTCATTGTGGCCGTGTTGCTTTTGTTTGTTGGTGTAATGAATTTCATCAACCTCTACATGGTGTATATGATGAAGCGTAAGAAGGAATACGGCATCAAGAAAGTTTATGGGTTGCAGAGAGGCCCGTTGTTCATGCAAATCTGGTTGGAAAAATTCTTGCTGGCCTGTTGGTCATTAATGTTGGCCTGGCTCATCATCGAGATTACCCAAGTGCCGGTTTCGTAACTGATGGATGTGAAGATGGGATACACTCCGTTCGACCTTTACCTGTCGCTCGGTTTCCTTCTCTTGTTGCCGTTGCTCACTTCGGTGTATCCTTACCTGCGCCACCAATATATGGCTCCCATCACTTCCATGCGTGCCATAGCCAACAGCCGCCAGTCGGT
>JAFTSK010000093.1 GCA_017467385.1 Bacteroidaceae bacterium | reverse complement strand
GCAATCTGCGCTTCAGCTGAGCCAGTATCAGTGTTAGACTTTCCGTACTTTTCAAAGATTTCTTGTTTTTTAGCTGCATCTAAATACATAACGCTTAAACTTTTTTTGATATATAACTTAAATTTGCGGGTGCAAAGATAGGGAATCTTTTTCATACACAAACAATTTCTACTTATTTATTTTCCACCTTTATGCAAAAAATACTACCTTTGCACCCAAATAATAGGTATAGTATGCAAGATATCAGAAACATTGCTATCATTGCCCACGTTGATCATGGTAAGACAACGCTGGTAGACAAAATGATGTTGGCCGGACATTTGTTCCGCAACGACCAAACCAATGGTGAATTGGTACTGGATAACAACGACTTGGAACGAGAAAGAGGGATAACGATTCTCTCCAAGAATGTGTCCATCAATTATAATGGTACAAAAATCAATATCATCGACACTCCGGGGCATGCCGACTTTGGCGGTGAAGTAGAACGTGTCTTGAACATGGCCGATGGGTGTATCCTTTTGGTAGATGCCTTTGAAGGTCCCATGCCACAAACTCGCTTCGTCCTTCAAAAAGCACTTCAAATCGGCTTGAAACCTATCGTTGTTGTGAATAAAGTAGATAAGCCGAACTGCCGTCCGGAAGAAGTGTACGAAATGGTATTCGATTTGATGTTCAGCCTGAATGCCACAGAAGACCAACTTGACTTCCCGGTCATCTACGGCTCGGCCAAGAACAACTGGATGGGCGAAGACTGGCAGACTCCGACAGACAGCCTGACTCCCCTACTCGATGCAATCATCAAGTATATTCCGGCTCCACAGCAGTTGGAAGGAACTCCACAGATGTTGATTACTTCCCTTGACTATTCGGCCTATACCGGTCGTATTGCCGTAGGTCGTGTACATCGTGGTACGTTGAAAGAAGGGATGAACATCACCCTTGCCAAGCGAGACGGCACATTGGTAAAATCGAAAATCAAGGAACTGAATACATTTGAAGGATTAGGCCGCAAGAAAGTAGAATCTGTTTCATCAGGCGACATCTGCGCCATCATTGGAGTGGAAGGCTTTGAAATCGGCGACACCATCTGCGACTTTGAAAATCCGGATCCATTGCCACCGATTGCCATCGACGAGCCTACCATGAGTATGCTTTTTACCATCAACGACTCCCCTTTCTTTGGTAAGGAAGGTAAATATGTAACTTCCCGCCATATCCACGACCGTTTGATGAAGGAATTGGACAAGAACCTGGCTCTTCGGGTACGCAAGACCGAAAACGAAGATGGTAAATGGATTGTATCCGGACGTGGGGTGCTTCATCTTTCCGTACTGATTGAAACCATGCGCCGCGAAGGATACGAACTGCAAGTAGGTCAGCCACAAGTTATCTTCAAAGAAATAGACGGTGTGAAGTGCGAACCGATAGAAGAACTGACCATCAGCGTACCGGAAGAATTCAGCAGCAAGATGATTGATATGGTTACTCGCCGTCGTGGAGAAATGACTTCGATGGAAACACAGGGCGACCGCGTAAATATTGAGTTCGACATGCCCTCAAGAGGTATCATCGGTTTGAGAACCAACGTATTGACTGCTTCTCAAGGAGAAGCCATCATGGCGCATCGCTTCAAGGAATATCAACCGTACAAGGGAGACATTGAACGCCGAAGCAACGGCTCTATGATTGCAATGGAAAGTGGTACAGCCTTTGCCTACGCCATCGACAAGTTGCAAGACCGAGGTAAATTCTTTATCTATCCACAAGACGAAGTATATGCCGGCCAGGTAGTAGGCGAACATGTACACGAAAAGGATTTGGTCATCAACGTAACCAAGTCAAAGAAGCTGACCAACATGCGTGCCTCCGGTTCTGACGACAAAGCACGAATCATTCCGCCGGTAGTCTTCTCATTGGAAGAAGCATTGGAATACATCAAAGCCGACGAATACGTGGAAATTACTCCCAAGAGTATGCGTATGCGTAAGGTGATTTTAGATGAACTGGAACGTAAGCGTGCTAATAAGGAATAAAGAATTAAAAAAGGTTGCCGAGTGATTTCAGCAACCTTTTTTATTTAGTCAACAAACTTCACCTTGCCTTTGTCGCGAGGTTTAGCGGCCGGAGCCTCATCCGGATAACCAAATCCGATACAAATCAAAGGTTTGTAGTTTTCCGAGAAGCCAAGTTGCTTTAGGTATTCAGCTGCTTCGGGAGTGGTATTGATGAAATGAGCCGAACTACCCAAGCATACGCTACCAATTCCCATTGACCAAGCTGACAACATCATGTTTTCAGCCAACAGGCCACAATCTACCGGAGAGAAAGCAAAGGTAGTGTCGTTGGCGATGAATGCTACGGTAGGTGCATTGCGGAACATGTTCTTGAAATTCGGATCTTCAGCCATTTTCGGATTGACCTTCTTGAACACTTCGGTCATTCCATTGATGAATTCCGGATTATCCACCACACGTACTTCCCAAGCTTGTTTATTTATGGCATTCGGTGCATTGATACCACATTCCAAAATAACTTCCATCGTATCCCGACCAACCGGTTGTGGTTTGTACTTGCGTACACTTCGACGCGTCATAATGGTTTCGATTACCTCATTCTTATCATCAGCCGACTTTGCTTCCTGCTGAACGGGTGCAGTACAGCTCCACAAAGAGCAAGCACATACTGCACCCAATATGATTCTAACAGCTTTCATACCAATAAATTATTCTTTGTCTTTCTTGCCACCAAACAAATCTTTCACGCCATCAATTACTTTATTGATGCCTTTCTTAGCTTGCAAACCGGCATATTGAGCTTGAATACCAGCCAATTCCAATGTTTCTTCTGCGGTCAGGTCTTCATATTGTTCAGCTTGCTTTACCAAAGCTTCAAAATCAGCAGCAGCTTCTTTCCAGTCATCTTCTGTATAGTCTGCACATTCTTCAGACACTTCGTTAACGAAAGCCTTGAATTCCTTGATATAATCTTCTTTAGATTGTTGGCAAGCAGTCATCATTACCATTACAGCCATTAAGGCTACATACAAAAACTTTTTCATGTCAGTATATTTTTAAAGTGATTAAACAAAAAAGGGGCGTCAACGGGCGCCCCTTTGAATATAATTGGTCGATTAGAGTTTCGGACCAGCAGCAACCAAAGCCTTACCAGCTTCGTTACCTGTAAACTTGCTGAAGTTCTTGATGAAGCGACCAGCCAAGTCCTTAGCCTTTTCTTCCCACTGAGCAGCGTCAGCGTATGTGTCGCGTGGATCAAGAATCTTAGGATCAACACCCGGCAATTCTGTTGGAACCACGAAATCGAAGAAAGGAATAGTCTTAGTCGGAGCATTGTTGATAGAACCGTCCAAGATAGCGTCGATGATACCACGAGTATCCTTGATAGAGATACGCTTGCCAGTACCGTTCCAACCAGTATTTACCAAGTAAGCCTTAGCACCTACCTTTTCCATCTTCTTCACCAATTCTTCAGCATACTTAGTTGGGTGCAAGCTCAAGAATGCAGCACCGAAACATGCTGAGAATGTCGGAGTCGGTTCAGTGATACCACGTTCTGTACCAGCCAACTTAGCAGTAAAGCCTGACAAGAAGTAGTACTGAGCCTGTTCCGGAGACAAGATAGATACAGGAGGCAATACGCCGAATGCATCAGCAGAAAAGAAGATTACCTGATGTGCGTGAGGACCCTTAGAGATAGGAGCACCGCGGTTAGAGATGTGTTCGATAGGATAAGAAACACGAGTATTTTCTGTTACACTCTTATCAGCGAAGTCAAT
>JAFTSK010000092.1 GCA_017467385.1 Bacteroidaceae bacterium | reverse complement strand
CAGTTTCTGGCGGGCGAGAACCAACTCCCTGCTTGATCCGGAAACCACTCAGGGCTTGGCCAAGCCTCATTACGAAGCCGCTTTGGCCATTCTGGAAAAGAAGCCCGACGCTTCTGTTCCGGTGTTGGTGGAATGTTTGAGCTATTTGGGTTATTATTATTTCATAAAGGAAGACTATCCGCTTTCTAAGTATTATTGGAATGAGATTTTGGCGATTGATCCGGAAAACCAGACGGCCAAGACCGCATTGGAAGGAATTCAATGAATCTTTTGCGACATCATTGCTATTCTCACGATTGGTGGAAGTCCTCTCCCAGAGTGATGTGAAAGCTCTTTCACCACTTGTGAGAATAGTAATTGTCCTTGATGTGTCTGCTTGTTAATGAAGGTTAATTTGTGGCCTTTCCCTTGTCTCTTCAGAAAATGTCTTTATATTTGCAGTGTACTAATAAACTAATACACTAATTAAATAGAAGCACGATGATTGAAGTTAAGAATCTCACTTTCGGATACGGAAGAAGAAGGCCGAAAGTCTTGGACAATTTTTCATTGAATGTAGAAAAGGGAGCCGTCTACGGCCTCTTAGGTAAGAACGGAACGGGGAAATCGACCTTGCTTTATCTCATGGCGGGATTGCTCCGACCGCAACAAGGAAAGGTCTTTTACAAGGGAGTGGATGTGGCTTATCGCTATCCGCTGACGTTGCAGGACATGTTCTTTGTGCCGGAAGAGTTTTCGTTGCCTAACGTAAGTCTGAAACAGTATGTCAAGTTGAATGCTCCTTTTTATCCGAACTTTAGCAACGAACTGCTGAAAACTTGCTTGAATGTTTTCGATATGAACGAGGATATTCATTTGGGCGAACTCTCGATGGGGCAGAAGAAGAAGGCGTTTATGTGTTTCGCTTTGGCGGCCAACACCTCTCTTCTGATGATGGACGAACCGAGCAACGGCTTGGATATTCCTTCCAAAAGTCAATTCCGCAAGGTGATTGCTTCGGGCATGAACGATGACAAGGCCGTCATTATTTCTACCCATCAGGTGCGCGACATTGATAGTCTGCTCGACCATGTGCTGATTATGGACGGCTCGGAGTTATTGCTCGACGAGTCTGTGTCCACCATCTGCGAGAAACTTTATTTCGCTGAACAAAGTCTGAACGAACCGACCGACGATGCCCTTTACGTACAGCCTTCGGTGCAGGGCAATAGCGTCATCCTTCCGAACACCTTCGGCGGTGAATCGAAGATGAATCTTGAGGTTTTGTTCAATGCGATGTTGACAGAGAAAGTGAGAATGAAAGCGATGTTTAACCAATAACACAAACACCTTATATATATGGATACAAACAGATATTTTAGCTTTACACGTCTCGGATATGTGATGAAGCGTGATTGGATGGAAAATTGGAAAACCAATCTTTATACCTTCTTAGGAATATTCTTGGCTTACTTGTTGGTTTATTTGACTCAAATGAATGGCTTAAATTCTTCTCATGCTGGCTATTATTATTCGGAAGATCGCCTGATTGGAAACTATTGCAGTTCCTTTGGCGCGGTTTTTGTGTTTTTTATGTTTGTTTTTGCAACTTACATCATGAATAATATGCAGACCAAAGAAGCTCGTTTCTCTTACCTTATGCTTCCGGCCACTTCGCTGGAAAAGTTCGTTTCGCGAGCTTTGTCTGTTACGGTAGGAGTGGTGATCATGACTTTGTTGGCTTCTCTCTTGGCCGAAGCTGTGCATTGGGCTTTCATGCCCTTCTTTGACGAAATACCAGATAGACTCAAAATTAGTGTCTGGCCGGAGGCCTGGGGAAAAGTTTTGGAAACGATTAATCCTTTCCAACAGGAGACCTATCAATATTGTGTAGATGAAACAACAAGGGAGTTTGTTACAAGGGAAAGAAGTATCTTCTTCCAGATGATATGGGCATATTGGAGTGTGCTCTGGCTTCACTCGCTTTACATTCTTGGCGGAAGCTATTATAGAAAATATGCCTTTTTCAAAACTACTGGAACTCTTATCTTAGTTGGAATCGTGTTAGGACGCATACTTTTTCTGGTTAACCCGGCTGAAATTGTTGCTTGGTTTGGAGAGTTTGTAAGACGGAATGAAGATTGGCTGACGGAAGAGTTTGCCGCAGGGGTAATGGCGGTGATAACTTTCTGCTTTACAGCTCTGAACTGGTGGTTGAGCTACAAGCTCTTTACTCGTCAACAAGTGATTAAACCTAAATTCCGTCTGTTATGAAATTCAAGGAAAGCAAACCCATCTACTTGCAGATAGCCGACCGCATTTGCGATGAGATTCTGCAAGGAAAATATAAGGAAGAGGAACGCATTCCTTCCGTCAGAGAGTATGCGGCAACGGTGGAGGTCAACGCCAATACAGTGGTTCGTTCGTTCGATTATCTGCAAGGGCTGGAAATTATTTACAATAAACGTGGCTTGGGCTACTTTGTTGGCTCAGATGCCCGAAGCCGTATCCTTTCTTTCCGAAAGGAAGCCTTTCTGAAAGAAGAACTGCCCGAATTCTTTCATCAGTTGAATACATTGGACATTCCCATGCAAGAAATCGAAAAGATGTATCAGGAATATTTGAAATGACACGACAAACAACAGCACAAGCACGAAAAAGTAGTTTAATATAAAGTTCCTCTATTGTGGGGAACTTTATTCTTTCAGAGATTGTTCTTTTTTATCTATCTCTTCACGATAATGAAGAAAGCTCTTCACGTAGGTGAAGAGGGCTTTCAACTTAGGTGAAAATCACTCTCCACCTATGTGAAAAGAAAAAATCCAAAACAGCTTCTCAATTCAATCTCTAAAAAACATCATTTTTCTTTCAATAGAAGCTGTGAAATCAAGAAAAAACATTAACTTTGCGGCCTGATAATTATCAAGGTAAATATAAATACATGATGGAGCTCGATTTGCTTACGGCTATCTCGCCTATTGACGGCCGTTACAGAGGAAAAGCGGGAGCTTTGGCCTCTTATTTCTCGGAATTTGCACTTATCAAATATCGTGTGCAAGTAGAAATAGAATACTTTATTACTTTATGCGAATTGCCTTTGCCGCAATTGAAATCATTCGATTCGTCTCGTTTCGATTCGCTTCGTGCTATTTATCAGGACTTTACAGAAGCTGATGCACAGCGCATTAAAGACATCGAAAGCATTACGAATCACGATGTGAAGGCAGTTGAATATTTTATCAAGGAAGAATTCGACAAGTTGGGCGGATTGGAAGAATACAAGGAATTCATCCATTTTGGCTTGACTTCACAAGATATCAACAACACTTCCATTCCTCTTTCTATCAAGGAAGCGTTGGAAAAGGTATATTATCCGTTGGTTGAAGAACTTATTGCCCAACTTACCGCATACGCAGAAGAATGGGCAAACATTCCGATGTTGGCCAAGACTCATGGCCAGCCGGCTTCTCCGACTCGTTTGGGTAAGGAAGTGATGGTGTTCGTTTATCGCTTGAACCGCCAGTTGGCTACCTTGAAGGCTTGTCCGATTACAGCCAAGTTTGGTGGAGCAACCGGCAATTACAACGCCCACCATGTGGCTTATCCGGCCTACGACTGGAAGGCTTTCGGCAACAAGTTTGTGGCTGAAAAGTTGGGCTTGGAACGAGAAGAATACACCACTCAGATTTCCAACTACGACAATTTGGGAGCTATCTTCGATGCCATGAAGCGCATTAACACCATAATGATTGACATGAACCGCGACTTCTGGCAATACATCTCAATGGAGTATTTCAAGCAGAAGATTAAAGCCGGTGAGGTAGGTTCCAGCGCAATGCCGCATAAGGTCAATCCAATCGACTTTGAAAATGCCGAAGGTAACTTGGGCGTGGCCAATGCCATTCTCGAACATTTGTCAAGCAAATTGCCGGTTTCTCGTTTGCAACGCGACTTGACAGACTCTACCGTTCTTCGTAACGTAGGTGTGCCGTTTGGTCATATCGTCATCGCTATCCAGAGTTCATTGAAGGGATTGCGCAAACTGTTGTTGAACGAAAAGGCAATCTATGCCGATTTGGATAATTGTTGGAGTGTAGTGGCCGAAGCCATCCAGACTATTCTTCGTCGCGAAGCTTATCCGCATCCTTACGAAGCATTGAAAGCATTGACTCGCACTAACCAAGCAATCACAGAAACTTCTATCAAGGAATTCATTGAAACATTGGAGGTTAGCGAAGAAGTCAAGAAGGAATTGCGAGTAATTACTCCGCACAATTATACCGGAATCTAAAAAGAAAGTAAACAAGAAAGCCCGAGAGGGCGTTATATAATAATAAATAAGGTAAAAACATGAGTATGGAAAATGATTACAGAGCAGAAGGCTCTGCAAACGAAAGCGGCCGTGATGGTGGCTACAAGAATTATAATAGATATAACAATGACGGTGAACCTCGTTCGCGTCGTCCACGTATAAGTGGCAATCGTGAAGGCGTAGAACGCCCTTACCGTTCTTCATCATACAATCGTTATAACAACAATGGCGAACGCCCACAGCGTCCACGCTTCAATGCCAATGGAGATGGTGAACAACGTGCTTATCGTCCACGTACCAACTATAATCGTGAGGAAGGTTATGTAGGCAATGGTGAACGTCGCCCTCGCTTCAACGCCAATGGTGGTGAACAGCGTTCTTTCCGTCCACGTCCAAACTTTTCCGGCAATGGTGAACGTCCACAGCGTCCACGTTTCAATGCCAACGGAGAGGGTGGTGAACAACGTTCTTTCCGTCCGCGTACTAACTTTGCCGGTAATGGCGAACGCCCACAGCGTCCGCGTTTTCAAGGAGGACAGCAACCGAGAGGGAATCGTCCGCATCGTCCTCGTACTGCAGATTACAATCCGAATGCTAAATATAGCATGAAGAAGCAGATTGAATACAAGGACATTTTAACTGATCCAAACGAACCTATCCGCTTGAATAAGTTCTTGGCCAATGCCGGTATTTGTTCTCGTCGTGAAGCCGATGAATTTATTACAGCAGGTGTGGTTTCCGTAAATGGCGAAGTTGTAACCGAATTGGGAACCAAGATTAAGCGTACAGATGAAGTGAAGTTCCACGATGAACCGGTAACAGTTGAACGCAAGACTTACATCTTGTTGAACAAGCCCAAAGATTGTGTAACGACTTCTGACGATCCACAGGCACGTAAGACGGTGATGGACTGTGTGAAGGATGCTTGTAAGGAACGCATTTATCCGGTAGGACGTCTTGACCGTAATACCACCGGTGTGTTGTTGTTGACCAACGATGGCGATTTGGCTTCTAAGTTGACTCATCCGAAATACTTGAAGAAGAAAATCTATCATGTATATTGTGATAAGAATGTAACTAAGGCAGATTTAGACCAGATTGCGGCAGGAATTACATTGGAAGATGGTGAAATTCATGCAGATGCTATCAGCTATGCTTCAGAAACAGACAAGAAGCAAGTAGGTATTGAAATTCACTCAGGTAAGAACCGTATCGTTCGTCGTATTTTTGAATCATTGGGCTATAAAGTGGTTAAGCTTGACCGCGTATACTTTGCCGGTTTGACTAAGAAGGGATTGAAGCGCGGCGATTGGCGTTATCTGACAGAAATGGAAGTGAATATGCTTCGTATGGGTTCATTTGAATAATTAATAAAGATAAGAAGATAGAAAAATGGAAAAGATTCGTAGAACGAAGATCGTAGACCTGCTCCAACGTAAGGACTGGGGCGCGATGGTCAATGTTAAAGGTTGGGTTCGTACCCGACGTGGAAGCAAGCAGGTAAGTTTTATCGCTTTGAATGACGGTTCTACAATAAATAATGTACAGGTTGTTGCAGATTTGGCCAACTTTGATGAAGAGTTGATGAAGCAGATAACAACCGGTGCTTGCTTGAGTGTAAACGGTGAATTGGTTGAATCAATTGGTGCAGGTCAGGCCGGTGAAATTCAGGCTCGCGAAATTGAAGTGTTGGGTACTTGCGACAATACTTATCCGTTGCAGAAGAAGGGCTGTTCTATGGAATTCTTGCGCGAGATTGCTCACCTACGTCCTCGTACCAATACATTCGGCGCTGTATTCCGTATTCGTCACAACATGGCAATAGCTATTCATGAATTCTTTCATCAAAAAGGATTCTTCTATTTCCATACACCGATTATTACAGCTTCAGACTGTGAAGGTGCCGGACAGATGTTCCAGGTAACAACGAAGAATTTGTACGACTTGAAGAAAGACGAAAATGGTTCTATCATTTACGATGATGATTTCTTCGGTAAACAGGCAAGTTTGACAGTATCCGGTCAGTTGGAAGGAGAATTGGCAGCTACTGCTTTGGGAGCTATCTATACATTTGGTCCGACTTTCCGCGCTGAAAACTCTAACACTCCGCGCCACTTGGCGGAATTCTGGATGGTAGAACCGGAAGTTGCTTTTGCTGACTTGACAGAATTGATGGATTTGGAAGAAGAATTTATCAAGTTCTGTGTACAGTGGGCACTCGACAACTGTAAGGACGATCTTGAATTCTTGAACAAGATGATTGATAAAGGCTTGATTGAACGTTTGCAGAAGGTCGTTAGCACAGAATTTGTTCGTTTGCCATATACAGAAGGTATTAAGATATTGGAAGAAGCCGTATCCAAAGGCAAGAAATTTGAATTCCCTGTATATTGGGGCTGCGACCTTGCCAGTGAACACGAACGTTATTTGGTGGAAGAACACTTCCAGAAGCCGGTGATCATGACTGATTATCCGAAGGAAATCAAGGCTTTCTATATGAAGCAAAACGAAGACGGCAAGACTGTACAAGGTACTGACGTATTGTTCCCGCAGATTGGTGAAATCATCGGTGGTAGCGTGCGTGAAGAAAACTACGACAAGTTGATGGCTCGTATCCAGGAATTGAATATCCCGATGAAGGATATGTGGTGGTATTTGGATACCCGTAAGTACGGTTCATGTCCTCATGCCGGTTTCGGTCTCGGCTTTGAACGTTTGTTGTTGTTCGTAACAGGTATGGCTAACATTCGCGATGTAATCCCATTCCCACGTACCCCAAGAAACGCCGAATTTTAAGCGTAAATAGATATAAAAAAGGGCGGACAAGGTTGCTTGTTCGCCTTTTTTCATAAATAAATGCCTTGATGTTGTAAAAAAGTTAATTAAAAAGAGAAAATTTTGTTTTTTTTCTCTATATTTGTCTATCATAATTCTGCAAATTGTTAACTAAATATACAAACTATGAAACGGCATTTATTATTTATCCTGGTCGCAATGGTATTGTTGATGGGAGGAGGTAAGGTAATGGCACAGTCTTCAGACTTTACTCCAGCAAAATTGAGTGGAATTTGGCAAATGTGTTTCTATGTATCAGGAGATCCGAATATACCTGGTGAATTAAAGCCAAGCAATTCGTTCAAAATCCTTTCTGATGATGGAAAGTTTACCAATATGACAATGATTCCCAATCGTGGAGCCATAATTATTGGTTCGGGAACGTACAAACAAACGGCTCCGAATGCTTTTACTGAACATGTTGAAAAAAACTTGCATTTGCCACAGCTTGTAGGTGTGGATAATGTGTTGGAATTTGACATGAAAGGTGGCGAAGTGATGATTGTTAAGTATTTCGTTCAGAAAGACTTGGAAGGTAATGAAATCAATTCCTGGTATTATGAAACCTGGAAGAAGGTGAAGATGCCGGCTACTTATCCGAAAGATTTGGTAAGATAAATAGGATTATGTACAAATATAAAGGCGGAGTTCTCCGCCTTTTTTTATGGGGTAATGCTTCAGAAGATAAAAAAATATTCAATTTGTTTGCCAGTTCAAAGAAAAGCAGTACCTTTGCAAGCCGATTATTGTCAAAAGTTTATAAAAGATTAATTCTTAGCGCTTTAATGGTTCTTTGTCCGGGAACGGTTAAGTGCGGGAGTTAAAAATGTTTTTTAGTAGTAATAATTTAAAAAAGAATTAAGAGTGGATACTTTAAGTTACAAGACCATTTCTGCAAACAAGGTAACAGCTCAGAAAGAATGGGTTGTTGTTGATGCAACCGATCAGGTCGTAGGCCGTCTCGGTTCTAAAGTTGCGAAACTGTTGAGAGGAAAGTACAAACCAAGCTTTACCCCTCATGTAGACTGCGGTGACAATGTAATCATTATCAATGCAGACAAAGTGAAGTTTACTGGAAACAAGTGGAATGATAAGGTGTACTTGCACTACACAGGCTATCCTGGTGGTCAACGTTCAATCACTCCGGCTGAATTGATTAAGAAGGTAGACGGTGAAGAAAAATTGTTGAAGAAAGTAGTAAAGGGTATGCTTCCTAAGAATCGTTTGGGCGCTCAGCTGTTGAAGAACTTATATGTTTATGCTGGTAGCGAACACAAACATGAAGCTCAATGCCCGAAATCAATTGATATAAACTCACTTAAATAATAAAGAATGGAAGTAGTAAATGCATTAGGCAGACGTAAACGCGCTATTGCTCGCGTATTCGTAAGCGAAGGTACAGGAAAGATTACTATTAACAAGAGAGACCTTGCAGAGTACTTTCCATCAACTATTCTTCAGTATGTAGTAAAGCAACCATTGAATAAGTTGGAAGTTGCTGAAAAATATGATATCAAAGTAAACCTTTGTGGTGGTGGCTTCACTGGCCAGTCTCAAGCTTTGCGCTTGGCTATCGCACGTGCTTTGGTGAAAATTAATGCTGAAGACAAGAAGGCTCTTCGTGCAGAAGGCTTTATGACTCGTGATCCACGTTCTGTAGAACGTAAGAAACCAGGTCAACCGAAAGCACGTCGTAGATTCCAGTTCAGTAAACGTTAATATCCGGTTTTACTCAGGACTGGTTAATAAGCGTTTAGTATCTAAACCGCCGGGATTCTTTCAAGACTACCCGATGGTTGGTTGAGAAAAACAAAAAAGAAAGTAAACGATTTAAAGAATTAAAGAAATGTCAAGAACAAATTTTGATACTTTATTGGAAGCCGGTTGCCACTTCGGACACCTTAAGAGAAAGTGGAACCCTGCAATGGCTCCTTATAT
>JAFTSK010000091.1 GCA_017467385.1 Bacteroidaceae bacterium | reverse complement strand
GCCTCGTCCTCCAAAGAGAACGAATCAGTTCTCCAAAGAGTTTTCTACCGATTTTCTACCCGTTATTTTTGGCCGGTTGGGATGAAGAAAAAAAATGATACAAAACACGCCTCACGAATGTACTTCATTGGTTCCGTTTCTCCGCGTGAAAGGAATCTATGTCCTTTAATTCTGTTTTTGGGGGAATGTGAAGAAAATTCTGATAAAACTTCTTTGCGTTTGTTAATTTTTCGTATATTTGCACGTCAATCTTAAAAAGAGGAAACACGCTAAGTCTGTTTAGAACTTGGCAACACCAAAAGAGAGAATCAATTTAAACAACATTATTAATTATTACTAACCTTAAAAACAGTGATTTGTATGGGAAAAATGAAAATTTGTGCCTTATTCCTGTTGCTGTCTCTTACGCTACCGCTACGCGTTTTCGCAGAGCTGGGAGTCAATGAGACTTTGCAAAAACAGGTGCGAACCATTACAGGTACAGTCATTTCATCGGAAGACAACTATCCGGTTATTGGTGCTTCAATTATGCAGAAAGGTACCACAATCGGGGTTATTACCAATGTGGATGGTCAATTCACCATTAACCTCAGCTCAAAGAAGGGTATCTTGGAAATCTCTTACTTGGGCTTGAAGACCAAAGAGGTTTCGTTTGATGCTAACACCAAGCACATCGACGTAACTTTGGATCCGGACACAGAAGTCTTGGAAGAAGTCGTAATTGTCGGTGCTGGTACGCAGAAGAAGGTAAGTATCACCGGTGCGATTACCAACGTAAAGGGTTCTGCCTTGAAGGTGCCTTCGGCTTCTTTGTCTAACGCATTTGCCGGACGTATCGCCGGTGTGATTGCAAAGCAAACCAGTGGTGAACCGGGTTCTGGTTCTGAATTCTACATTCGTGGTATCGGTACCTTCGGTGGTCGTGCTACTCCGCTTATCTTGCTCGACGAAGTGGAAGTGTCGGCTGACGACTTGAACTACGTTCCGGCTGAAAACATCGAAAGCTTCTCTATCTTGAAGGATGCTTCGGCTACAGCTATCTACGGTTCTCGTGGTGCGAACGGTGTAATGATCGTTACTACCAAGAGTGGTGATTACAACAGCAAGGCTAAGATCAACGTTTCTGCTGAAAACTCATTCAACTTCATCGACAAGTTCCCTGAATTTGTGGATGGTGCTGAATACATGCGTCTTTACAATGAAGCAAGCATTGCACGTGGTGGCCAGGCTCTTTACTCTGACGTGGCTATCGAACGTACTGCTAACGGCTTCAACCCGATCACTTATCCGAATGTGAACTGGAAGAACGTGATGTTTAAGGACATGGCTATGCGCCAAAGAGCTAACATCAACGTAGCCGGTGGTGGTTCTAAAGCGAAGTATTACATGAGTTTGGAAGTAACTCACGAAAACGGTTTGTTGAACACACAGAAGGCTTACTCTTGGAACAACAACATCAACATCTTGAACTATACGTTCCAGAACAACATTACCTATAAGCTGACTCCGACAACAACCATCAAGTTGAACATGAATGCGCAGATCCGTAACAACAAGGGACCTAACGCTTCTACAGCTTCTCTTTTCAACAAGATCCTTACCACTACTCCTATCCTTTTCCCGGTAACTTATCCGACTCAGGAAGGTGTAGACCACATCATGTATGGTAACAAGTACATCACTGGTACAGTGCTTTACCCGAACCCATACGCAGACATGATGACTACATTCGCTGAAACCAACCAGAATACATTGAACACAGTATTGAAGATTGACCAGGATTTGGATTTCATCTTGAAAGGTTTGAAGTTCAACGGATGGGTAAACTTCAAGAACTTCTCTCAGTCTGCTTACAGCCGTAGCATCAGCCCTTATTATTATGGTATGAAGAACGGTTCTTACAACTTGGACGATCCTAATACTGCTTACGAATTGGAACTGCTTAACACCAACGGTACTGACTATATCAGCCAGAGTGACATCAGCAGATACAATGACCAGACTTTCGAAATCCAGGCTGCTTTGAACTATGCCGGTACATTCGGTAAGCACAGCGTTACTGCAATGGCTCTTTACAAGCAACGTGAATATCGTAGCGACGTACTTCCTAACCGTAACCAGGGCCTTTCAGGTCGTATCACTTACGACTACGATCACCGCTACTTGGCTGAATTCAACTTCGGTTACAACGGTACAGAACGTTTGGCGAAGGAAGACCGCTTCAACTTCTTCCCTGCCGTATCTTTGGGTTGGGTAATCAGTAGTGAAAAGTTCTTTGAACCTATGACCAAGTACATCCAAAACTTGAAGTTGAGAGGTTCTTACGGTTTGGTAGGTAGTGATGACTTGGCTCAGGCCGGTGGTAGCTACTACTTGTACATCGACAAGATTACCAACAACAGCTTGAACTACTTGCAATATACCTTCGGCCAGACCGGTGCAAGTACATTGGGTGGTCCGCAGTTGGCTTACTACGCAATGAGTGGCTTGGGTTGGGAAAAAGTGAAGAAGTTGGACATCGGTTTCGACATCACTTTCTTCAAGGACTGGACATTCACATTCGACTACTTCCTTGACCGTCGTTTCGATATCTTCATGAACCGTGAAGCATGGCCGCAATCATTGGCTTACCACATCGCTAAGCCTTGGGCTAACATCGGTAAGATGAACAACGAAGGTGTTGAATTCAGCTTGAACTTCAACAGAAATATCAACAAGGACTTGAACGTCAGCTTGATGGCTAACTTTACTTACAATGCCAACAAGGTGATTTACAAGGACGAACCGCTTTATCCGACTGTATGGCAGACTGAAATCGATAAGCCTTATAGCTATACAAAGGGTTACATCGCAGAAGGTCTCTTCACCAGCCAGGAAGAAATCGACAACTGGCCTACTCAGAACTTAGGTTCTACACCGATGGTGGGTGATATCAAGTACCGCGACTTGAACGGTGATGGTATGATCAGCGACCAAGACCAGTGCATGATTTCTAAGTACAACTCTACTCCGCGTATCCAGTACGGTTTCGGTGGTACAGTGAACTACAAGAAGTTCGACTTTGGTATCTTCTTCAACGGTTCGGCTTTGCGTACTATCATGACCAACGGTATGGATCCGTTCCAGGAAGGTATCGGCGTAGGTAACCGCAACGTTATCAAGTACATCGCAGAAGATTACTTCTCAGAAGCAAAGGGTAACTTCGACGCTAAGTATCCGCGTCTTGGTTTGTTGACTACAGAAATCAAGAACAACCAGGTAAACAGTACCTTCTGGATGCGCAACGGTTCCTTCTTGCGTTTGAAGAACGTAGAAATCGGTTATCGTATTCCTTACGGACGCTTGTATGTAAGTGCATCCAACTTGCTTACTTTCAGCCCGTTCGACTTGTGGGATCCGGAATTGAGTGGATGGAACAGCTATCCATTGCAACGCACCGTGAATGTAGGTTTCCAATTAAATCTCTAATCAACCAAAAAAGAACAGTATATGAAATTAGTTAAATATATGAGAAACTGGAGCTTGTCTGTCCTGACAGCCTCCTGTATGTTGTCATCTTGCGACTATTTGGATGTGGTTCCGCCCGAACAACCCAACTTGCCGGATGCTACCAGCACATACGAACGTACATTGGGGTTCCTCTATTCTTGCTACAACGGTATCAAGAGTGTAGATCCGAACTTCAACGGTTATTTGCATGAATTTAACAGCTCTACCGATGAATATACTTTGCCTTATCGTTGGAGTTCAGACGGTATCTGGGACGACTATGCTTGGAACACCGTAACCGCCAATAACCAGAACTGGATTTGGGGAACCACTTATCAGTTTATTGGTCAGTGCTTGCTTTTCTTGCAAGAAGTAGAAAAAATGGATCAGACTTTGATCCCGGCAGGAGAATTGGATGTATGGAAGGCAGAAGCCAAGTTCTTGATTGCTTACTACCACTTCATCACTTTGCGTAGCTACGGCCCAATTCCTATTACCGATTCTTATATCGCAATGGATACTCCGGCTTCCGATTACAACGGTCGTTACCACTTTGACTATTGTGTAGACTGGATTGCCAATCAGTTGGACGAAGCTGCTGCCGTTCTTCCGGCTTATCGCGAAAAGACAGACGAATGGGGACGCGCTACCAGCGTCATCGCTAAGTCTATCAAGGCACGTTTGATGCTGTACGCTGCCTCTCCATTGTGGAACGGTGAATTCCCTTACCCATCTTGGAAGAATACCAACTTTGAAACTCCGGGATATGGTTTGGATTTGGTTAGCTCAACTTACGATTCCGGAAAGTGGGATAAAGCTTTGACTGCTTGTAAAGAAGCATTGGAATTGGCAGAAGGTGCCGGTCAACGTGAATTGTATGATGACAACACTTATTATACTACTCAGCAGTTGTCATTGCCTTACGTTCCTGAATTGAGTGACATGCAGTACGATGCATCCATCGATGCAGAAGCTATCGCCGACCGTACAGCATTCTTGGAAACCATCATGAAGTTGCGTTACTTGGTAACAACAAGAGAAAACGAAGGTAACCACGAAATCATTTGGGGTAACTGGAATAAAGACAATAGCGGTCTTTATGCTACTTTGCCACACCGTATCTTGAAGTTGAACAACGGTACATGGTGGAACGGATATAGCGGTGTATCTCCTACTTTGAACTCTGTACAGAACTTCTACACAGAAAACGGTCTTCCTATTACAATGGACGAAGAGTTTTACGATGAAAGCGAATGGTTCCAACCATCTGCTTACACTCGTGCGCATACCAACGATGCAGGTGAAAGCGTAACTCTTCGGGTAGCTAACTTGCACTTGAATCGTGAACCACGTTTCTATGCTTGGATTGGTTTCGATGGTGGCGACTACACTTCCAGACTTCACGATGGCGAACCTTTGAAGTTGGAAATGCGTAATCCGGAAGCTCATGGATTTAGCGAAGGATTCAACCGCGATAACTCGGCTACAGGTTACTTGTCTCAGAAGTTCTTGAGCCCGAAAATTGAGTTCAACAAGTCTGGTACAGGCGACTGGGGTAACAGCTATCCGGCTATCCAGATTCGTTTGGCTGAACTTTACTTGAACTTGGCAGAATGTTATGCCGCTAAGGGCGATGTAGAAAACACATTGAAGTATTTGAATCCAATTCGTAAGCGTGCCGGTATCCCTGAATTGACTAATGCGAACATTACTGAAGACATGTCGTTGACAGAATGGGTACGTCGTGAACGTTCTATCGAATTGTGGGGTGAAGGTCATCGTTTCTTCGACGTTCGTCGTTGGGTAGAAGGACCTAAGTACTTCGGAGCAGGTGTACGCAAAGGTTTGAATGCCGGTGTAAAGAGTCCTACATGGGAACAATTCTATACACCAACTGAACTTCCACATCCGTTCGTGTGGACAAACAGAATGTATCTCAACCCTGTATTCTACAACGAAGTTTACAAGAACCCACAAATGGTACAAGCACCTGAATATTAAAAACAGAAAAAGTTATGAAGAAATCATTTATTATAGCAAGTATCGTATGTTTGGGTGGTTTGTCAATGTTGCAAACCTCATGCGACAACTACGATGACTTAATTCCGGAACAATATAATTGCATTCTCTCGTTACAACAATACGGTGAGCATGATGTAACATTGTATCGTACCGGAGAAAATACTGAGTTTGAAATTACCACATTGAAGACAGGTAATGTTCCTACTTCGACAGCAGCTGCTACCATTACTCCGATGACGGAAGTACAGTTTGCTGAGTACATGGCAATGACCGGTAAGAACTACAAGTACTTGCCGACAGAATGTTACGACATTTTGGAAGGCAGCTTGTCATACGCTGAAGCCGACAAGTGGAAAAAGTCTAAAGTTTCTATCAAGTATGATGAAACCGAACGTTACTTCAACGGTACAGACCAATACGTGATTCCTATTTACTTGACCAGTGAAAGCGATTCATGTTTGTCAGACCGTCGTGAATTGATGTTGAAGATTTCGGACTTGATTGTTCCTTCCATCGGTTTTGAAGAAACTGTCATTAACTATGGCGAAGACTTGATTGGCGATGGTACAATAGAAGTTGAAATCCCGGTAGTCATGCCGGTAGAAAACTTGTGGGACTTCTCATTTGACTTGGAAGTAGACGCAACAGCGGCTGGCGGTTATGCACTTGCAAAAGAATCTGCCTATACAGTTGAAAAGGTTGATTTCGTTGCCGGTGAAAATGCCAAAGTGAAGTTGACCATTGATAAGAGTGCTTTGGATTTCGGTCTTCAGGCTATTCCTTTGCACATTAAATCTTGTGATAATGAAAACTTTGAAATCAGCAGTAGCAACAGTACAGCTGTGGTAACATTCCACAAGACTGTATTGAGAAGCGAACTTTCTGAAATCTCAGTTCCAGAAGACAAGATCGGCGGTTATGGCTTTGCTTCCTATCAACAAGCCCCGGACGGAGGATATTGGTTTGGATACGCTTGGTGTACAACCAACTATGATGGTCAAGGAAGAGCCGCATTGTTCGATGGCGACCTTAACACTTTCATGCATGGCGACTATTATTATGGTTGTAACGATGCAACATACGGCCAATACATTGACTTTGAATTGCCGGAAGCTGCTAACCACATTGCTTATGACTTGTGGGCACGTAGTAGCAATGCTAATGGTGCACCGAAGGTAACTGACATCTACGGTAGTGTAGACGGTACTACTTGGACTAAGTTGAACACTATCGAATCTGCATTGACAGCCGGAGGACAGAAGTTTGAATCATCTGTTTGTTCTTCTGCCACTCCGTTCAACCATGTACGTATGGCCGTAGTACAAAGTAATGCAGGTAACTGTCGTACAGGTTCATATTGGAACTGTGCTGAATTGAAACTGTATGCGAAATAAGACTGTGATTTTTTCGTGAAGTCCGACTCTAATGTTTAGGGTAGGGTTAGTTTAATTTAAATAGGCAGAGGGGCTGAATTTGTGTGTAAACAGAATAATTCAGCCCCTTTTTTCAAACTTTGTAAAAAGTGTCAACCATGAAAAATTTATTATCTTTTCTTTCCATCCTGTGCATCAACTGCTTGTTGTTTGCATGTAGCAGTAGCGGCGACGATGAAGAATTGGCTCCTCAAGGGAGTACATTTGTGATCGCCGAAGCAGACTTGACGCAAAACCTTGAGAAAGATAAACAGACTTTTAAGATTAGTGTCAAGACCGACTTGACCTCAGACAAATGGGATGTGAAGTCAACCGCCACTTGGTGTGTCGCAGGAAAATCGTTAGACGGAAAGGGCATTACCTTAGTCGTAGAAGAAAGTGAAGAAACCGATGTACGTTCTACAGTCATCAATGTAACTTCTACCGTTAAGAACTACGATATCAAGGTCAGCCAGTTGGGTTACGGCCCTGCCATCCTACTGAAGTCTAATCCCAATCCTCAGACAGTATCGGTCAATGGTGGAGACATAGAAGTGGAAGTAACCACCAACATAGATTACAAAGCTACCGCACCATCGGCAGACTGGGTAAAGGAAGTAGAAAAACAAAACTCCAGAGCTTTTGTAACCTACACTCGTAACTATATCGCCGAAGCCAATCCGAATTACAGCAACCGTTCGGCAAGCATCACCTTCTCCGACGCACGTACCAATGCGTCAACCAAAGCCAAAGATGTTGTCTTTGTACTGGAACAGGAAGGTAAAGAAGGAAACATTTCGGATGTAGAAATAGAAGGAGATATTTTGGTTTACCCGACAGGCGCACAAGCCAGTGAAGCCCAAAGCGGTCAAGGGATCGAATACACGTATGATGGTAACACCGGTTCCGACACTCACTATCATTCCCGTTGGGGAGACGGAACACAGCTTCCGGTTACATTGGAATACTTCTTCGATAAGGAAACGATTGACTACATCGTATATCACACCCGAAGCGGTAACGGTAACTTTGGAGAGCTCGACTTGTATATAGCTACCGAAAGCGCACCGGAATATACTCACTATGGCTCTTACGACTTCAAGATGCAGAATGCGGCCAGCCGTATTGACTTCTCAGCCAGTCAAACCGGCGTTACTAAAATCAAGTTTGTGGTAAAGACAGGTTTGGGAGGCTATGTAAGCTGTAGTGAAATGCAGTTCTTGCGCAAGAATACCGAAAAGACATTGGATGCCCAGCTTTTGACTGTCTTTACCGATTTGACATGTAGTGAAGTGAAAGAAGGTGTAACCGAAGAAATGATTAATGCACTTCCTTCTTACTTCGGCAAATTGGCGGTCATTATCCGAGACGATCAGTATTCAGCCCATGAAAAGGAATTCCGTATCCAGGAATACAAACCGTACAGTAATCCGGTAGAATGGGCCGACAAGTTGATGACCAAGAAATACACCTTGTTAGATAATCCGACCGGTATTTCCGTTAAAGCCGGCGATGAAGTGTTGATCTTGGTAGGCGATACTTACGGCCAGGCCATTAGTGTGCAGAACGTGGGAGAAGAAACCGTTTATTCTTCGGATGGCAACTATGTACAGACAGCCGCCTCGGGCGATGCTTACTTCTTGAATCAGGGTGTCAACAAGATTACCGTTCAAAAGACCGGTATGTTGTTTGTCATTTACAACACCGACTTGACTTCAGCCAATGCCAAGCCTATCAAGATTCACATTCCTGTGGATTGCGGAGAAGTAGCCGGCTATTGGGATTTGGAAAAGCATGAAACCGATGAAAAGTATGAAGAGCTGATCAACCAATGTAATTACAAGTATTTCTGTGTAAGAGGAGAAAGAATCATCTTCTATTTCCATAAAGACAAGATGAAGCAGGCTGTACCGAAAAATATTCTTTCGGCCATCAACTTGTGGGATGACATCATCAGCTGGCAACACGAACTGATGGGTATTGAAGACGTTTATCCGTCTCAGATGAACAACCACTTGTTTGCCATCTCTCCGGAAGGCAGCTACATGTGGGCTTCCGACTACCGGGTAGCCTTTGTGTACACCTACTTGAGCAACATTCTGTTGAAAGACAATGTCATGGCCGCTAAGGACAATGCTTGGGGACCGGCACACGAAATCGGACACATCCATCAACCGGCTATCAACTGGCCGAGTTCGACCGAATCGTCCAACAACCTGTTCTCGAACTACATTCTTTACAAGTTGGACAAATACTGTTCACGCGGCGAAGTTCTGGCAACACTTGCTAATTGTAGATTCGTAAACGGAGACGCTTGGTACAACATGGGAGATGCCACTCATCAGAATGAGTCGACAGAAATCCACATGCGTATGAACTGGCAGCTCTGGAACTACTACCACCGTTGCGGATACAAGACCAACTTCTGGCCGGAACTGTTCAAGGCTTTGCGTGCAGACCGCATCGTAGAATCAAATCCGGGTGCCGGACAGTTGCACTTTGCGAAGATGGCTTGTAAGATAGCCAACGAAGACTTGACAGACTTCTTTGAAATGTGGGGCTTCTTTGAACCGGTGAATAATGTTACTTACGAACAGTACGGAACCTGGAACTATAACGTTACGTCGAACATGATAGCCGAAGCAAAGGCATATATGGCTACTTTCCCGAAACCCAAGCATGCGTTCTACTACTTGGAAGACCGTAAGCAAGGCGACACCGGATTGGATGTTGAACCGGGCGATGTAGGTTACTACCAACAGTTCAAGGACGATCAGAAGATCACGAAGACCATCACTTACAGCCGCAGTGGTCAGAGCATCACCATCAGCAATGGAGAAGAAGCGGTAGCCTTTGAAATCTATAAGGATGACAAGTTGGTGTACTTCTTCAATTCCTTCAAATATACTGTACCTGATGCAATTCCTTTGAATGACAAGATAAAGGTGTATGCGGTACAAGCTGATGGCGAACGCATTGAAGTAAAGTAAGCAATTGGAACCAAAGGCTTTGTAACATTAGCCTTGTTAATAACTCATTACGTCCTTCGGCAGAGACTGTGTCCTACGCCGAAGGACGTATGTTTTTTGTTTATAAAAACCTTTTGTTCTTGCAAATTTCCAAAGGTAAATACTATCTTTGCAAAAAATAGCAGACTATGAAATACCCTATCGGCATCCAGGACTTTGCAAGCATCATCAATGATGGC
>JAFTSK010000090.1 GCA_017467385.1 Bacteroidaceae bacterium | reverse complement strand
TTGCTCGAAAGAAGGTGCTAAGGGTCCATTTTGGACCCTGGCCCCGGAATACTCCCTTTTTGAGGTCTGATTTTTCTCTGTAAAGTGGTAAGAATCAGTAATGTTGCGACGAATCTCGCCGGGTGCGTAATCGGGTGCGAATAAATTCATTTCTGCCCATTTGATTAGCAAACTCAACTCTTCGAAATTTATCCCGTTCTTTCCCCTTTTCATACAGTTGGATTTTCCAAATTCCCCTCTTGAGAGGGGATTAAGGGGTGTGTGAGACACATCCGCCAATGAATACATATAGTTGATGTATTTCACACACCCCCTTCCCCCCCTCTCAAGAGGGGGAGATAATCAAAACAGCTTCTAAGTTTTGCAAGTAGTCTAAGGGCTTTCAGCCCTTGCTTTACATGCGAAAGTTGAATTAAATAACATTTTGTTAGTTGTATGCTTTTTTTTAACAACCATAGAAAAAGCTTTCTATATGTTTATAAACATAAGAAATAGGCTTGTAAATATGCGATATTTTTGTTTTTTTTTGTGAAAAATATAATAAATTGTCAAACAAATGGAGAAGTTATGAAACCTTTAAGATTAAAAGCATTATTAATGCTTGTTATGTTGGTGTTTTCATCCCTTGTGTATGCACAGAGCACTCGTTTGAAAGGAGTAGTCCGAGATTCTAGCGGAGAGCCTCTTGTGGGAGTTGCTGTAGCTGTAAAAGGTACAAGCGTTGGTACGATTACCGATATTAACGGTAATTTTTACATGTCAGGTGAATTCAACGATGAGACTGTATTGGTCTTTTCTTTTGTCGGTATGCAGACACAAGAAATTAAAATCGGGAAAAAGAGGGAGTTTGAAATCATCTTATTTGAATCGTCCCAAGTCTTGGACGATGTCGTTGTAACTGGTTATCGCAGTATTAGCAAGACCAATTTTACGGGATCTTCAACCAAACTTGACGCAGACGATTTGAATATTAAAGGTGCTGTAGACCTTAGCAGAATGTTGGAAGGACAGGCTGCTGGTGTCAGTATTCAAAATGTATCCGGTACCTTTGGCGCGGCTCCTAAGGTACGTGTGCGTGGTGCCACTTCATTGAGTGGTGAAAATAAACCGTTGTGGGTAATTGACGGTGTGGTTCAGGAAGATTTGATCAATATTTCTAATGATGAACTTACCAGTGGTGACCCTGCAACACTTTTGGGTTCGGCAGTAGCAGGTTTGAATGCCAACGATATTCAAAGTATTGACGTATTAAAAGATGCTGCTGCTACTGCGTTATATGGGGCTCGTGCCATGAACGGTGTGGTTGTTGTAACAACCAAGCGTGGTTCTGAAGGTAAACCTGTTATTTCATATTCAGGCAATTTTACTGTACAGTTAAAACCACGATACAGCGATTATGATATTATGAACTCTTCTGACCAGATGTCCATTTACGCAGAATTGGAAAGAAAAGGTTATCTGACATCGGACATTGTGAACAAGGCGAATTCTGGTATTTACGGAAAAATGTACAATCTGATTAATTCTTATGATGAAAAAACGGGTAAATTTGGCTTGGAAAATACAACAGAAGCACGTAACAACTTCCTTCAACGGTATGCCAATGCCAATACAGACTGGTTTGACATCTTGTTCAAGAACTCATTGCAACAGGAACACTCCATCAGTGTTTCAGGTGGTAGCTCACGTAGCAAATCTTATGTATCTCTTAGCTTCTTGAATGATGAGGGTTGGTCTATCGCTGATAAAGTACAACGTTATACTGCTAACTTCCGTAATGATTTCAAATTGTCTGACAAACTTAGAACAGGTTTCCAGCTGATTGGTTCACTCCGTACACAAAGAGCTCCTGGCTCATTGTCTCGTCGTGACGATACGGTGACGGGTAAATATGACCGCGATTTTGATATCAATCCGTTCAGTTATGCGTTGAATACCAGTCGTGCACTTACTTGTTATGATGAAAATGGTGAATTGGAATACTTTACACGTAATTATGCTCCGTTCAATATCATCAATGAAGTTGAGAATAACTACATCACATTGAATGTTGCTGATATAAAGGCACAGTTCGAATTGAACTGGGAAATTATCAAAGGCTTGAATTATGAATTTACCGGTGCTATGCGTTATGTGAAGTCAGATCGTGAACATCAGATTACAGAATTTTCAAATATGGCTGAGGCATATCGTGCCGATTATAATTCAGTGATTCGAAGTTCCAATGACTTTTTGTATAAGGATCCGGATAATCCTGAAGGTGAAGCCTATTCTGTTTTGCCTTATGGTGGTTTCTACAACAGAGATGAAAGTATGTTGAAGAGTTATGATATCCGTAACTCATTGAGATATGCAGGTAATATCGGCAAGCATGACTTGAATGTTATTTTAGGACAACAGATTAAGTATGCAGACCGTCAAAGTTTTTCAAATACGGGTTATGGCTATCAGTATAATGAGGGAGGATCAGTATCTGTGGATTACCGCATTATGAAGATGATGATTGAAAACAATTTCAATTATTATGAAATGGGTACCGTTCGTGACCGTTTTGCGGCTTTCTATTTCAATGCGGATTATGGCTATGACAAACGCTATATCGCTTCTGTAACTGTTCGTTATGACGGTACAAATGCTCTTGGTACAAGCCGTACAGCACGCTGGTTGCCAACCTGGAATGTCAGTGGTAAGTGGAATGTCATGAATGAACATTTCATGGAAAATGTGAAATGGATTGATCAGTTGTCTTTGCGTGGCTCGTTTGGTTTGACTGCATCCATGAACTCACGTGCTTCTGCTTCGGCCAAGTTCTACAATGAAAATGCAACCCGTTTTTATTCAAGTGATATTGAATCGGTGATTAGTTTGTCTTCATTGGAAAACTCGGAATTGACGTGGGAAAAAGGTTATTTGACCAATGTAGGTATTGATTTGGGTTTGTTTAATCGTAAATTGGATATCATTGTTGACTGCTGGTGGAGAAAGAGTTTTGACCTGATCGCTACCTTGAAGACTTCAGGTGTAGGTGGTATCTTGAGTAAATATGCGAACTATGCAGATATGAGATCAAGAGGTGTTGATGTGGCACTTGCTTTTACTCCGATTCGAATGAAGGATTGGGAATGGCGTTCTAATTTCACAATGGGGTATAATACTACAAAGATTACCAATTCAAAGAACTTGCCCAGTATCTATAATTTGACTCGTGCAACAGGGGGGAACTTGGAAGGATATCCGGTAAATAGTTTGTTCTCTATCGAATACAAAGGTTTGGATCATGAAACAGGTGTACCTTATTTTATTAATGAAAAGGGTGAAGTATCGCACAATGTTTATTTCCAAAGTACAAATGTTGAATATTTAAAGTATGAAGGAACGGTTGATCCTAAATATACCGGTGGTTGGTCTAATACATTCCGTTGGAAAGATTTGTCTTTGAATGTATTCCTTACTTATCAAGCTGGTAACAAAATTAGACTGGCTCCTCAGTTCAGTTCATCATACAATGATTTGGATGCTATGGCGAACACTTTCAAAGATCGTTGGATTCAACCAGGTGATGAAGAATATACAAACGTTCCATCAATCATGGATGATTTGACTCGTTCTAATTTGTCGGGTGCTTATCCATACAGTGCATACAACTATTCGGATATGCGAGTAGCTAAGGGAGACTTCATCCGCTTGAAGACGGTTTCCTTGACTTATAGAGTTCCTAAGCAACTTTTGGCAAAGACTAAATTTGTAAGCAATGCTTCAGTAACTGTTGCCGGTAATAATCTTTGCTTGATTTATGCAGATAAAAAACTGAATGGACAGGATCCGGAATTCTATAATACAGGTGGTGTTGCACAACCGGTTTCACGCCAATTTACAGTAGCTTTAAATGTCGGATTTTAATTGAAAAGCATTATGAAAAAATATATCAAATATGCGCTTGGTGCATTGATCATAGTTTCGACTACGGGCTGTGATGATTTCTTGGATGTAGTTCCAGATAATCGTACTGAGATAAATACAGTGGAAAAAGTTGGTAAACTGATAGCTGATTCCTATCCGTTGTCTTGTTATGCTGGCTTTTTGAATTCAAGAGTAGATTACGTTAGTGACAAAGGAACAGGTTATTCTGAAAATAGTTCAAATACAGATCAGTTTTTCTGGAGAGACCTGACAGATACATCGCAAGATACTCCGACTCATTATTGGAGAGCTTGTTATTATGGTATTGCAGAAGTGAACCATGCGTTGGAGGCTATCGAAGAAATGGGTTATACATCCGACTGTGACGTGTATATCGGGGAAGGTAAAATGGTTCGTTCTTATGCACATTTTATGTTGGTAAGTTTGTTCTCCAAGTTCTATGAAAAAGACGGAGCCAATTCATCTTTGGGTGTACCTTATGTAACAAAACCGGAAAAGGTTGCTTTGCAGTCTTATGATAGACGTACTGTTAAAGAAACTTACGAATCAATTGAAGAGGATATGCTTGAAGGTTTGAAGTTGTTAGGTTCTGACAATACTTATCAAGTGCCAAGATTCCATTTCACTAAGGCTGCGGCTGAAGCTTTTGCTACTCGTTTCTATCTTTTCAAGGGCGAATGGGACAAGGTGATTGAGCATGCTAATGTCATCATTCCGCAAGCAAGTATCTTTGTAAAGAATGCCAATAAGGAAATTATCAATGTCTCTGCTGATGATCCTGCAACAACCTATGCCAAGAAGAATTTCCAGCCCTGGTTGACAGACTTTGCTTCTGCTGCAGGTTCAACTGCAATCAAGATGGGATTCTCGAACACAGATAATCCGGCTAATCTCCTTTTGGTTGCTGCTCCTTCGCGTGTCGCTACTCGTATAAATTCATGGCGTTATGCAACGATGTATGATGATGTATATTCTACTCAACAGGGGCAGAATGTAACCGGTGGTACTTGGGCTTACCGAGTTTACAGCAGTAGTAATACTCATTATTATGTTCCTAAGTTTGAATCGAAGTTTGTAACAACAGAAGTAAATGCCTCTACAGGAGTGTACTATACACAATTCCCTTTGTTCAGAGCTGAAGAAATTTTGTTAAATCGTGCCGAAGCTTACGCGATGAGTGACCAGTTTGATAAGGCTATTGCAGACTTGAACATTTTCTGTAGACAGCGTATCAAATCTTATAATGAGGTCAGTCATGCTATTACTGAAGACAAGTTGTTGGACTTCTATCAGAAGGCATGCAATAATGAAGAACATTTTTTGAATAAATATGATGCTTATGGCGCTACATCTTGGGATGATTTGAAGAAGAGTCTCATAATGTGTATTCTGGAATTTAGAAGAAATGAATTCATGTGGGAAGGCTTGCGTTATTTTGATATGGTACGTTACAAAATTCCTGTGACTCACAAAACTTCTAATGGAGATTCAAACACGTTGTATCCTGGTGATGACCGTTGGGTATTCCAAATTCCAGAAACTTCAACTCTTGCAGGAATGGAATTGAATCCTCGTGAAAATTTGCTAAGTAAAGAATGGTAAAATACTAAAGGGAATGATTATGAAAAGTTTAAAATATATCATCGGCATTTTAATGTTTGCATTCGTCTCCTGCTCCGAAGAAGAGTTTGTTCCAAACGAAACTCTTTTAGGATTAGGTGGAGACGTACAAACTTCATCGGAGGTAGATCAGTGGATTTATGAAAATCTGACCAAGCCATATAACATTGATGTTAAATATAAATGGGATCAGGCAGAGTTGGATAAGAACAAGACATTGGTGCCTATTAAGGAAGATTTGGTTATTCCTGTTATGAAAATGATTAAAAAGATTTGGATTGACACTTATGTGGAATTGGCGGGTACGTCATTCATTTGTCAGTTGGCACCTAAACGGTTTGTTTTGGTGGGGAGTCCAAGCTATAATTCCGGTGGTACTTACACAGCCGGTGAAGCTGAAGGAGGACGCAAGATTACCATTTATCGTTTGAATTGGTATGACGAGTCAGGTGATAAGGATGAATTCATGGATTTGGTTCAGAATATTGTAAAGACTGTTCACCACGAATTTGCCCACATCATGCACCAGACAATCATGTATCCGACAGAATTTAAGTCTATTACTCCAGAAGGTTATCTTTCAGCATGGAATAATACGACAGATGCAGAAGCTATTAAGTTAGGCTTTATTAGTCCCTATGCCCGCAGTACCCCTAATGAGGATTTTGTAGAAATGATTGCGCGTATTGCAGTATATGGTCCGGAATGGTGGGAGGCACGTGTGGCACAGGCTGCTGAAATCTATGCGGATCCGGCTCAGAATGTGGGTATGACTTATGATCCTGTAGAAGTCTTTAGATTGAAAGAATCGTATGTAATTAATTATTTGAAAGATGTTTGGGGAATTAATTTCTACGATCAAGAGGGAGAAAAAGGATTGGTTGGTATGGTACAAGATGCAATCAAAGAGGTTGTTAATGGGAGTACGGACAATTAATGGAGGAAATTGTTATGAAAAGAATTTATATGTATTTGTGTCTTGGCTTGTTCGCTATGACAGGTTGTGATAGAATGGAGGAGAATGTCTTCGACGAAACTCCGGATGAACGTTTGGAAAAGACGCTTACTGAATATGACGAACTTTTACATAGCTCGCCTAATGGTTGGTTGTTGTCTCTGGAAACAGGGGTTAAGGGCGGTTACCGTTTTTGGATGAATTTTAATGAAAATGGACGCGTAACTATGTTGTCAGATTTGGACTATGATTTACCGACTGACATTCAAACATCTACTCAGCCTAAGGAATCAAGTTATATGTTGAAAGGCTTATTGGCACCCTCGCTGATTTTTGATACATACAATTATTTGCACATGTTGTCCGATCCGGAAAAAGCTGTAAATGGTGCTTCTGCTAACGGTACAGGTTTGGAAGGTGATTTTGAATTCAGTTTGATCAAGGCGGATAATGGCCGGATCTATTTGCGTGGCAACTTTAACGGTTGTACCGCTTATTTGGATCCTGCTACGCCGAAAGAGGTTGAATGTATTACAGAAGGATCTTTGAAGAGTGTTTATGACAATTTAGGCGAATATCTGGAAGATAATAAATTCCCTGCAATTACTATTGGTGAAAATAAACTTTCAACCAAGCCTAATGCTCGTAAAACAGAATTTGCCTATATGAATGAGGATGATGAGATTATTTCTATGTCGGTAGGTTCATATATGGACCTGAAATCAGAAACGGGTGAGAAGACTTATAGTGATATCTATTTCTTTGAACCGGTCGAAATCTTGGGTGAGACCTTTACTGAAATGATTTGGGATGAAGCGGCTGGTAATTATGTCTTGACAAGCAAGGGTAAGGAATTCTCTGTTATTGACAATAAAGTTCCTGCATACCCGCTGAAATTCGGTTTGAACCAGACATTTACAAAATTGTATCTGGAAGTTCCTGCTATGGAAGGAACCGTTCCACAGCGTTTCTTGGATGAAATATACAATCCGGCTGCAAATGACTTGTATACCAATGGTAGCAAACGTTCGTTGGCCTATATTCAATGTCAGTTCAGTGAGAATGCAACCAGCGGTTTGCCACAAATGGAACTTTGGATTAGATATACCAATACGAAAGGGAATGGGTATACAGCCAAGTGGACTTATTCATACGAAGTAAATGAGGACGGTACTATAACTTTTACAGACCGTAATCAGACAGGTGTATCTAATGAAAGAATTACAGAACCGTATTTGAAGAAGATTGTAGATTATTTCTGTACAATTGAATATCAAAAATACGATACAAGCAATTGGAATAATTCAATCAAGTCAAATATTATACCTCATACATTCCGTATGGACTGGGCTACAAACAATACTCCAGGCTTGACAGGTGATATCGGTGCATTCTACCCGGTGGAAGATGAAGGATTGTATTTGGTCGGTAAATTGACAGCTAAATAAAAAGTATGATTATGAAAACATATAATATTTTAAGTTATTGGCTATTCACTGCTTTGCTGTGTTTTGTATTGGGAGCATGTAGTGAAGACGAAGATTATTCAACAGTTGTTGAAATCCAATCGGGAAATTTGAAAGCAACTACTTATGATAGTGTTAAGTTTAGTGGGAAAGTAGTTTCTGGTAATGCAAAGGAAATAGGTGTATGTTGGGGCTTGAATCCAAATCCGACGGTAAATGATTCATCCGTTAGTTTGGGTAATAATGGCAGAACTTTCGATTATACCATTACCGGTTTACAAGAAGGTACGCAATATTATGTTCGTGCATGGGCGCGTACTGCTGACGACAATATTGTTTATGGTGAAGAAAAAACATGCGTAACTATGGCACATGGTCGTCCTGTTGTCTATGTCATTGATGTTTTAAATATTGCAGAGGTTCATGCAACCATCGTTTCTAAAATGTTGGTGGATGGTGGTCTTGAAATCAGCGAGTATGGCTTTGTTTATGGAACAGAAGAAGGTGTTGATATTCAAAAAGGTCAAAAGGTAGTATTGGATATTACTGCTAATGATGTCAAGACATTGATTGAAGGATTGGTGGATAATCAGACTTATTATGTGAAAAGTTATGCAACTGCTAATGGTGAAACCTTTTATTCCAAAGAAGTTTCATTTACTACTGCAATGTATGCAGCTCCAACTCTTCAGATTGAAACAGATAATGTAACAGGTGATTCTTTCGATGCTAAGGTTACTGCTACATCAGGAACACCATTGCCTGTTTTGGAATATGGTTTGGTTTATTCAACAGTATCGGAACCAACTGTAGAAAATGCAACAAAGATTGTATTTGGAGAAGGTGATGGTGAAAAGACTTTGGCTATTGAAGGTTTGACGGATGATACTGCTTATTATGTTCGTCCGTATGCGGTAAATAAAAATGGTATTTCTTATGGCGAAGAAGTAATTGTGTTGACATTGAGCAACAAGGCTATGGTTGCTACAATTGCAACATCATTTGTTACTGCCCATAGAGCAAAAGTGGCTGGTGAAATCTTAAGTCTTGGTTTGAAGAATAGTCCGCTTACAGAAGTGGGTATTTGTTGGTCAACCAGTCCGTTACCAACGGTTGATGATTCTACAGTTCAATCAACGGCTACAGAAGTGGGTGAATTCGAAGCTTTACAATTGTTCTGTTTGGATCCTTCAACAACTTATTATGCACGTGCTTATGCAACCAATGAATATGGTACTAATTATGGTGAGGAAATTACGTTTACTACTCGTGAAGCTGTTGGTAATTATTTTACAAATCCTACGAATCCTGAAGGTAAATACTTTAATGGCTTGAATATGACAGACACTTATCCTGGTCCGGAAGAGGCATATTCTCCTTATCAGATTCAAGCCTATGCAACAGTTAAGCAAGTCGTTACATTGTATAACCGTAACTTTACCGCTTATCGTTATTACTTGGTTCCGGATGAGGCAGGCAATCCAGCTTTCTTAGAAACTACCATTTCTTATACTAATAGTAGCGGAACAGCATATCGTGCTATTTGGAGAACCAAGATGGATGTGTCCGATAAGTTTGTTTATACATGTTCTCATCTACATGCTCATACTAATACAGGTAATTTCATCAAAACAGCAACAAACAATGGATTGACAGATGAGTTTGAAAAGGCCACGAACTTTATCGTTAATGATTCGTTTGTTATTGATTGGGAGGATGAAACATCTACAACAATTTCGCAAACGGATAGAACCTCTGTATTCTATATGATACCTATCCATTCACCGGAAAATTATTTTAGAATGGGCGTATTTAGAGTAACAGGATTGAAAGCATATACTCCTTGGTGGTAGTGTACTGGAGGTATCAAGGATAAAAAAGATGGCTTTTTAAGCCATCTTTTTTTATACTTCCACATAATCGCCGTTAGAACGAATCAGCTCGATTAGCTTGTCTACGGCTTGTTCTTCGGGGATGTTCTTTTCAATACATTCTTTCTTTTTGTAAAGGCTGACTTTGCCACGACCGGCACCCACATAGCCATAGTCGGCATCAGCCATTTCGCCCGGGCCGTTTACGATACAACCCATGATGCCGATTTTCAAACCCTTTAAATGTGAGGTTGCGGCTTTGATACGTGCAATGGTCGATTCCAGGTCGTAAAGCGTGCGGCCACAACCCGGGCAAGAGATGTATTCTGTCTTGCTGGTGCGTACACGACCGGCTTGCAAGATGCCAAAGGCGGTGCTATCTACCAAGGGATGAGAAAGACTGCCTTGATTGAATAAGAAAATGCCATCACAGAGGCCATCGAAGATTAAGGCTCCCATATCGGCGGCCGATTTGATTTGCAAGTCTTCAGCTTCCTCTTCTTGGTAGAACTGGAAGAAAACGACCGGATTCTTCAACCCTTCTTCCATCATTTCATGCACCATTGCTCGAAACTCTCCCAAACGGTTGACGTGATTGCTTTGAGCAATGACAACAACTTCCGGATGAATCTTCAAGGCGGCCATTACTTCGCGATTCAATGCCATGTAAGGCAAGAAAAGGAATTTTAAATCGGCGGTGGTGTGATGCAATTCAATCATCTGTTGGTAGTTGAAGGCCGGATAAACATTCTTGTCTTCCGGATTCCAATCGTTGGCATCCACAATATAAGCAAGGTCTTCCCGACGGTTCTGAGGTAAGGTTTGTCCGCAATAGATGTAGTCCGGCTTGAACTGTTCGTCTATTTCTTCCGATTCGTCCAATCTCTCCGAAATGACAATCGGCAAATTGTTTCCACCTATGTTTTTGACGGCAACGGTCTCTCTGTGCGTAGGAGAGAGGTAGTTGAAACCGGGAGTTACTCGACCAGGAATATACATGTGTCCTTGTCTTTGGAGAATGTAGTCTACCAACTTGCGGGCTACCGGTATTTCTGCTTCCGGAGCTTCGCTTAACGAAACTCGGATGGTGTCTCCCAAACCGTCGGACAATAAAGCTCCTATACCCAATGCCGACTTGATACGTCCGTCTTCTCCGTCTCCGGCCTCTGTTACTCCGAGGTGAAGCGGGAAAGCCATTCCTTCCTTTTCCATTGCGTCGGCCAATAGGCGAACCGTCTTGACCATCACGACTGTATTGGAGGCTTTGATGGAAATTACTACGTCCTTGAACTGTTCTTCTACGCAAATGCGAAGGAACTCCATGCACGACTCTACCATGCCTTCGGGAGTGTCTCCATAGCGAGACATGATACGGTCGGATAAAGAACCATGATTCACACCAATGCGGATAGCCGTATGGTTCTCCTTACAGATGTTCAGGAAAGGAACCAGACGGGTGCGAATCTTTTCTATTTCTTGTGCGTATTCCTCATCGGTGTATTCCAATTTCTTGAAAGTGCGGGCGGCATCTACATAGTTTCCCGGATTGATACGAACCTTTTCCACGTATTGCGCGGCCACGTCTGCCACATTCGGATTGAAATGTACATCGGCCACTAAAGGAGTGTTGTAGCCTTGCGAACGGAGCCCGATGTTGATGTTCTTCATATTTTCGGCTTCGCGAACACCCTGAGTGGTCATGCGCACATACTCTCCACCAGCATCAATGATTCGTTTGGCTTGCTCTACACAAGCTTCTGTATCCAGCGTTACGGTGTTGGTCATGCTCTGGATACGGATAGGATAAGCGCCACCCATAGGAGTGGCGCCAATATTTACTTCTGTCGCCTGTCGGCGGGAATAGTTGAATAAATCCATTAATTTGTCTTATAGGTATATTTCACTTCTTTCAACTCTTCGTTGGCTTTCACAATCTTGTTCTTTAAGCTTGTTTTATAGCCTGCAAATTTGGTTGCCAGTTCTGCATCACTCAAAGCGATGATTTGAACAGCTAAAATCGCTGCATTCATGGCTCCATTGATGGCTACGGTAGCAACCGGAATGCCCGGGGGCATCTGAATAATGGAATAAAGGGCATCTACACCGTCGAGTACAGCGCCTTTGATGGGTACTCCAATGACCGGCAGAGTGGTACTGGCTGCAATGACACCAGGTAAGGCGGCGGCCATCCCTGCGGCTGCAATGATTACCTTAATACCGCGTCCGGCTGCATTCTTGGCAAATTCTTCCACAGCTTCAGGAGTGCGGTGGGCTGATAAAGCATTCATTTCGAAAGGTACTTGCATCTCGTCGAGCAACTTGGCTGCCTTTTCCATAACGGGAAGGTCGGAGGTACTACCCATGATAATACTGACGATTGGTTTCATTCTGGTTATTCCTTTTAGTATTATTAAATTTAGACACAGAATCACAGAGACACAGAGTCTTGATAAGTAAACTCTCTGTGTCTTTGTGCCTCTGTGTTCAGTCCGGTTCTTTTACACCTTATTCTAATGTAGCCTGATAAGCAGCTGCATCCAACAAACCTTCAATGTCTGCGGCATTGTTTGGCTTGATCTTGATTAACCAACCTTCTCCGTATGGATCTTGGTTAACAAGTTCCGGATTGTCGGCCAATGCTTCGTTTTGGCACAAAACTTCACCGGCAATAGGCAAGTACAAATCAGAGATAGTCTTTACTACTTCAATGGTTCCGAATACTTCGCCGGCTTCCAATGTTTCGCCTTCTGTTGGGATATCTACAAACACGATGTCGCCCAATTGGTCTTGTGCGTAATCAGTAATACCTACGATGGCTTCATCGCCTTCGATACGAATCCATTCATGTTCGCTTGTGTAACGGATGTCTGTTGGGTAATTCATAATGTATAATTTTAATGGTTAATAGTATTTTTCTTCAAATAAACAAAATTCCGATGATTCCACAAAACATTCCGGCTATAAATCCTACAATAACTTCTGTCAACGTGTGTTGTTCCAGAATTATTCGTGCCGAGCCGAGCAATCCGGACAACAAGATGAAGCCGCAAAGCCACCATATCGGGTTGAACTGGAGAATGAAACTATAGGACAATAAACCGCCAATCATCATTCCGCAACAGGCTACGTGAGTGCTTACCTTGCACTTGAAGTTGATAAGCCCGCATAGAATCATGGCAAAAATCGTAGCTACGATGATTCCGGAAAGATAACGGGGAACATACATTCGATAAAGAATGATGACGCATGCACAGTAGCTGATGATGGTTAAGGCGTAAGGAATGTATCTTTTCTCTTTCTGTTTTAAATCTTTTATCCCTTTCCCGAAAATCTTTTGGTAAAGGAAGATGGCGAGCATGGGAAAGCAGACCGTAAATAAGTAAACAACGCCCAGAATGAATGCCTTGTAAGGCAAAGGCATCACACTCAAATAGGTAAAAAGGAACAACAACAGTACCGAATAGAAAGGCACCATGAAAGGCGGAAAGATGGCCGATAACGCACGCGCAACCATCCTCAGACCTTTTTCTTGGGCTGAATAATTTTCTTGTATGGGTTGTTGGTTCTCTAAGTTTTCCATTGTTATTGTCTTCTTAAACGTGCAACAGGTATATTTAATTGCTGACGATACTTGGCGATGGTTCGGCGAGCAATGGGGAATCCCTTGCTTTTCAAGATTTCGGTCAGCTCATCGTCGTTGTAAGGAGTATTCTTATCCTCATGGTCGATACACTCTTGCAGGATACGTTTGATTTCACGAATGGAGAGTTCTTCCCCTTCTGCCGTTGTATATCCCTCACTAAAGAAATAGCGAAGTGAGTAAACTCCGAAGTTGGTTTGTACATACTTGCTGTTACTTACCCTTGAAACGGTAGAGATGTCCAGCTTGGCTCGTTCGGCTACATCTTTCAGGTTCATGGGCTTTAATAAGGTCTCGTCTCCTTCTTGAAAGAAAGGACGTTGCAAGTAGATGATAGCTTGCATGGTATTGAACAACGTTTCTTGACGTTGCTTGATGGCATTGATAAAGCTTTGTGCAGCATCTACCTTTTGTTTCAAGAAAAGGAAAGCATCGTAGGATTCTTTGCTTTGGTTTTCTTTGTTGGTGGTATGCTCTTCCAACAGGTCGGAAAACTCTTTGCTTAGCCGAAGCTCCGGAATGTTTCGGTTGTTGAGGCTTAACGTGATGGTACCGTCGTCCTCTGTTTCGACGATAAAGTCCGGGATGATTTGTTGCATGTTTTTCCCCATAACCTCTCCCAAAGAACTACCCGGACGAGGGTTAAGCTTGGTCAGCTCGGTTACGGCGTTGTCATAATCTTCCTCGCTTATTCCCAACTTCTGAATAATCTTGTCTTTATTCTTGTGGGTAAAATCATCGCAACATTTACTGATGATGCTTTCTTGAATATCCTTCAACGGGGAAGTCGGCTTCCGCTTGATTTGAAGGAGAAGACACTCTTGAAGACTACGCGCCCCAATACCGGCCGGATCAAAATCTTGGATAATGGCTAATATTCTTTCGATTTCCTCCGGTGTGGTGTAGATACCTCGATAGAGCATAAGTTCATCCATTAAGGTAGATGTACCTTTCCGGAGAAGCCCGTCATCGTCCAATGAACCGATTAAGTACTCGGCGATGTTTCGTTCTTCTTCGTTTAAGTGCTGCATGTTCAGCTGTTCCAGCAAAATCTCGTAAAACGAAACCACGTCCGAGAAGGGAATCTCTTCCGGAGTTTCTCCTTTACTGCGATTGTGTTCCTGTAACTTATAATCAGGAATGTCGTCCTCGGAACGGTAATCCCCTAACGTGATGTCTTCTTGGGTATATTCGTTGCCGTTTTCTTCAAAGTTATCTTCGTCGGTGTTGGAATCGATGATTTCTTTTCCTTCTTCCAATGCCGGATTGTCCAATATTTCAGAATTGATTCGTTCTTCCAATTCCACAACGGGGAGTTCCAATAGCTTGACTACCAGAAGTTGTTGAGGCGACAGCGTTTGAACTTGTTGCTGTGCCTGCGTTTGTAATTGGCGTGAATCTTGTGCCATAGTTTAATTGTTTCTTGTTTGCGGAACAAAAATAGCAAAAAAACTAATACCGGAAACTGCTTCCTCCCAAGAATTCTCTTAATAATGAGGTTGGGGGGAGTTCCTTGTCTTGCAAAGGTACAAAGTAATCCAAGAATTTGCGTAGTCGGTAGGCTTCCGAATATTCCGGTCGGTTGTTGGGAACCTTGCGCAAAATCGGTTCTGCATAGTCCTTGATGATGGCCAATTCAAACAGCAGTGCAGAATTGAACATGACATCTGCGTTTTCCTGATAGGGGAATATCCACTTTTCTTCTCCGGCTCGAACGCTTGGCCAACGGCTGATGGTTTCTTCGGCGGAATAACCACGATATTTGTAGTCTCGGATGATACGGCGCAAAAGCCGGTTGTCGGTAGTCGGTATGTAGTTATGATTATCCAAAAGAATGGTGGTCAGTGCCGAAACGTATATCTTGAATTTGCTTTCATTGGGGATATGAGGAGTAAGCTCGGGGTTGAGGGCGTGAATACCTTCCAATATCAAAATCATGTTCTCGTCCAATTTTAAGTGATTGCCACTCATCTCCCGTTTTCCGGTGCTGAAGTTGAAACGTGGTAGTTCCACTTCTTTCCCATCCAGCAAAGCTTGAAGCTGTGCATTGAAGAAGTCTAAGTCGAGTGCGTACAAGGACTCGTAATCATAATTCCCGTTTTCGTCTTTGGGAGTGTCAACGCGGTCTACAAAATAGTCGTCCAATGAAACCGGATAAGGTTTCAGACCGTTGGCCATTAATTGTACGCTGAGGCGTTTGCTGAAGGTGGTCTTACCGGAAGAAGACGGGCCTGATATTAAGATTAGTTTAACCGGACTGCCTGCTTGTCCCCGACGATGAATTTCATCGGCAATCTGGGAGATACGTTTTTCCTGTAATGCTTCGGATACATTGATAAGCTCGGTGGTATAGCCGGCGTTGCAAGCGGTGTTGAAGTCGCCAACGGTTCCCACTCCTAAAATCTGGTTCCAACGACGATGTTCTTTAAAAACCTCTAACATTTTCTCTTGCTTTACAACGTCCTCCAATACATTGGGACGTTCTCGGTTGGGTACTTGGAGCAACAAACCGTCGTAGTATTTTACCAAGTCGAACAGATGGATGTAGCCGGTACTGGGTAGCAAACTGCCATAATAGTAGTCAATGCAGTCTCCCAATGTATAATAATAGGAATAAAGGTTCCCGGAAGTCTCCAACAGTCGAACCTTATCCTGCATCCCTTTCTTTCGGAACAACTCTACGACCTCGGCGGTGTGCTGCTCAAAACGTTTGAAAGGAATATCTTCGGCAATGATTTCTTTCATGCGCTGTTTGATGCGCTGTACATCGTCCAATCCGATAGGGCGGTCTAACTTCAACTGGCAGTAGTACCCTTTAGATACAGGATGTTCCAGCATGATTTGTCCGTTGGGATACAGCTCTTCAACGGCTTTGCAGAGGATAAAGCAAAGGGAACGAACGTAAGTACGCATCCCGGAAGACGAATGAATGTCTATGAACTCCACGTCTTTGTTGTTATACACTTGGAAGGTCAGGCTCTCGACCTTATTGTTGACTTTTGCACTTACTGCGCCAAAGGGCATATTCAAGCCAAAACCATTATAAATATCCAAAAGTGAACTTCCAATCGGAAAACTTTTTGATTTATTAATATTTTTGCAATATATTTGTAACATGTTTGTAATAGTTGTTTCAGTGGTTAATAATTTCGGCTGTTAAGTTACTGAATAAAAAGGAGAATCACTAATTCATAACATAATTTTATAGAGAATGGAATATTCTTTTTATGATTTATTAAAATTGCTGGGTTCCTTAGCAATGTTCCTTTACGGAATGAAAATTATGAGTGAGGGCTTGCAGAAATTTGCAGGTGATAGACTTCGTAAAATCCTCACTGCTATGACAACCAACCGTGTAACCGGTGTTCTGACCGGTGTATTTATCACAGCGTTGATTCAATCTTCGTCCGCTACCACCGTTATGGTAGTCAGTTTCGTGAATGCCGGATTGTTGAGCCTGTCTCAATCCATTGGGGTAATTATGGGTGCCAATATCGGTACGACGGTAACTGCTTGGATTATCTCGGCTTTGGGCTTTAAGGTGGATATGGCGGCCATGTCCTTGCCGTTGCTCGCTTTTGCCGTACCTTTATTGTTCTCGGGCAAGAGTAGCCGTAAGTCTATTGGCGAATTTGTGTTCGGTTTCTCTTTCTTGTTCATGGGACTTTCTTTGTTGAAAGAAAATGCACCGGACTTGGGTAGAAACCCGGAAATGTTGTCGTTTGTGCAGAATTACACCGATATGGGCTTTGCCTCGGTTATCTTGTTTGTGCTGATTGGTACGGTGCTGACCATGATTGTACAGGCTTCGGCGGCAACAATGGCCATCACGTTGATTATGTGTGCCAACGGTTGGATTAGCTTTGAATTAGGTGCGGCGTTGGTACTGGGCGAAAATATCGGTACTACCATTACGGCCAACTTGGCGGCATTGACGGGGAATGTGCCTTCCAAACGGGCGGCATTGGCGCACTTGGTCTTCAATGTGTTTGGGGTAATCTGGGTACTTTGTCTGTTCAAACCTTTCACGATGGGTATCTCTTGGTTTGTGGAAGACGTGATGAAGACCGTTGATCCTTCTGTGGCTGTTTCCTTTAAGCTCTCGGCTTTCCATACCGCTTTCAATATCAGTAACGTATGTATCTTGATTTGGTTTGTGAAGTTCATCGAAAAGACTTGTTGCAAGCTTATCCCGCAGAAAGAATCCGACGAAGAATATCGTTTGCGTTTCATTACCGGTGGTTTGCTCTCTACTGCCGAACTCTCCATCGTACAGGCTCGTAAGGAAATCAACTTGTTTGCCGAACGTACCAGCCGCATGTTTGATATGGTGAAAGACTTGCTTCATACAAGCAATGAAAACGAATTCAACAAGTTGTTCAGCCGTATTGAGAAGTATGAAAATATCAGCGATAACATGGAATTGGAAATCGCCAATTATTTAAATAAGGTATCAGAAGGACGCTTGAGTTCGGAAAGTAAGTTGGAAATCCGGGGCATGTTGCGTGAAGTAACCGAAATCGAAAGTATCGGCGACAGTTGTTATAACTTGGCTCGTACCATCAACCGCAAACGTAACGGTGGCAAGGACTTTACCGAGAACCAGTATGAACATATCCATCAAATGATGCAACTGACCAGCGATGCGTTGGCACAGATGGTTGCTTTGGTGGAAGACGAACACCACGTAGTGGATGTAAACAAGTCGTTCAACTTGGAAAACGAAATGAACAACTATCGTACTCAGTTGAAGAACCAGAACGTGGTAGACGTTAATAATAAGGAATACGATTACCAGATGGGTGTTCACTACATGGACCTTATCGGTGAATGTGAAAAACTGGGCGACTATGTGGTAAATGTCGTAGAAGCTCGTAGCAATGTAAAAGAGAAAAAGACCGGTGATAACCGATAAAATTCTCTTTGGAGAACAAAAGAAAACTCTTTGGAGGACGAGTCGGTTCTCCAAAGAGTTTTTTATTTCCCCTCTTGAGAGGGGATTAAGGAGTGTGTGAGACACATCTACTAATGAAACCCACAAGTGGATGTATTTCACACACCCCCTTCCTCCTCTCAAGAGGGGGAGTTTAGAATCTTAAAACGGTTTACTTAACGATGTCAATCAATTCTACTTCAAATACCAAAGTAGAGAAAGGCTTGATTTTGCCTGTGTTACTAGAACCGTATGCCAAATCTTGTGGAATATAAAGTTCCCACTTAGAACCAACAGGCATCATCTTCAAAGCTTCAGTCCAACCCTTGATTACACCGGTTACACCGAATGAAGCAGGTTCCTTACGGCTGTAAGAGCTGTCAAACTCAGTACCGTCGATCAAAGTACCCTTGTAGTGTACTTTCACTTTGTCCTTGTCGGTTGGGATAGCACCCTTACCTTCCTTGATTACTTTGTACTGAAGACCGCTTTCAGTTGTCTTTACACCTTCTTTGGTTGCATTTTCAGCCAAGAACTTTTCGCCGGCAGCTTTGTTGTCAGCATACTTAGCTTCCATAGCCTTGTCCTGAATAGCCTTTGCATGAACTTCCACGTAAGCAGCAGCATCTTCAACAGAAGTAACATTCTTCTTGTCCAATGCAGCAAAGAAACCTGCGATGAAGTTGTTCTGGTTCAAACTCATGGTAGAGTCATCTCTGAACAAGTTCTGGTTGATACGGTCTACGATGTCAGCACCTACCTGATGACCAATTTGAAGACCGGCAATGTATGCGCCTTCTTTCTTGGAAACCATCTTGCTACCTTCTTTTACGCCCTTGATGAAATCTGCCCAGTAAGTAGTGTCAACACCCATTTGCATGGTAACATATTGTTGCAAACCTTGTGTGTTGCTGATACCCATCATATACGACAAAGAGTCGATTTCAGTCTTCAACTCTGCTTTTGGGGCTTGGCCTGTGCATGATGCCAAACCGAATGCAGCTACAGCAGCTGCCAAAAATCCGAATTTCTTCATTTTGTTTTTATTTATTATAATACTTCAATTAATTCTACTTCAAAAATCAATGTGCTGTGAGGAGGAATCATTTCACCGGCTCCCTGTGCGCCATAACCCAATTCTGATGGGATGAACAATCTCCACTTAGAACCTTCTGTCATCAACTGCAAAGCTTCTACCCATCCCTTGATTACTTGGTTTACACCAAAGACAGCAGGCTGACCACGCTTGATTGAACTATCAAACAAAGTTCCGTCAATCAATGTTCCTTCGTAGTGGCACTTTACTTTATCGGTTGCGCTTGGCTTTTTGCCGTTACCTTCTGCAAGCACTTCGTACTGCAATCCGCTGGGCAATGTGATGATGCCTTCTTTCTTTGCATTTTCAGCCAAGAAGTTCTTACCCTTTTCAATGTTTTCTGCGTTCATCTTAGCTTCGAGTTCGGCAAAATACTTATTGACGATTTCGCGAGCTTCGGTGTGAGTGATAGCTGTTTCCTTTCTATTTAATACATCTGCGATGGCTTGGGCAAAGTCCTCAACGTTGATGCCTTGCGCCCCCATGCTCAACAAATTCTGGCCGATACCGAGGCCGATTGCATAGCTGAATTTATCCATAATTAGTTTTATGTAAAGGTTTTATTCTTAAAAACGTGCAAAGGTAGGGCTTTTATTTGAATGAATTTGTTTATTCATCTATAATTTTTCTTATTTTTGTATGTTTTGTTTGAGGAATATCCATTTCCCCTCTTGAGAGGGGATTAAGGGGTGTGTGAGACACGTCCGCCAATGAATACATATAGTTGATGTATTTCACACACCCCCTTCCCCCTCTCAAGAGGGGGAGCATAATTGAATCTAAATTAGGAGGACAGAAAATGAAGAAATTGATTGTATTGACGGGAGCCGGCATGAGTGCCGAGAGTGGAATCAGCACTTTTCGCGGGGGAGGCGGACTGTGGGATAAGTATCCGGTGGAACAAGTGGCCACTCCCGAGGGATATGCGGCCAATCCGGCTTTGGTTACAACATTCTATAACGAAAGACGGAAACAGTTACTGGATGTACAGCCCAATCGGGGGCATGAACTCTTGGCCGAGATGGAGAAAGACTTTGATGTAACGGTCATTACTCAGAACGTAGACAACCTGCATGAACGGGCGGGAAGTTCCCGAGTGATTCATCTGCATGGCGAACTGACAAAGGTTACTTCGTCTTGGCAACCCAACAATCCCAAGTGTATTCGGGAACTGGCTCCGGAAGAGTACGAAGTAAAGATAGGGGATTTGGCCGCCGATGGTTCCCAACTTCGTCCGTTTATTGTTTGGTTTGGCGAAGCGGTTCCCATGATAGAAACTGCCATAGATTACTGTGAAAAGGCTGATGTCTTCTTGATTATCGGTACATCCCTGAATGTCTATCCGGCGGCAGGCCTGCTGAATTATGTTCCGGCCGGAGTGCCTGTTTATCTGATTGATCCCAATGAAGTACCCATTGCTTCCGGTCGTCAGGTGCATGTCATCCAGAAAGGAGCTTCGGAAGGGATGGAGGTATTCCGAGAACTGATGAAAAAGT
>JAFTSK010000089.1 GCA_017467385.1 Bacteroidaceae bacterium | reverse complement strand
GCTGGATAAAGCTCAAAGTTTCTCTTTTTACTTAAATGGGGGCGAGAAGTCCATACAAACGAATAATCACAATGAATCAAACGGGTAACACCAAAATCTTTTGCCAGTTCCAAGCGAACCATTGCTCCCCCATCTGTCTTTTCTTTCGACATATTTGAGATAAAATTACCCAATGAGTAAACGACCAAATGCTTGGCTGGAGTACAACTATCGGGCTTCACTTCCATTGGTTGCAAGACATGAGGATGCGAACCAATCACATGATCCACTCCCAACGTAATCAACCAATCGGCCAAGTCCTTTTCACTTTTTTCGGGAAGTGAACGGTATTCGATTCCCCAATGCATACACGCTATAATTGCATCAGGCCTCATCCGACGAGCCAATCCAACATCTTTCTTGATGATTTCCTTGTCTATGTAATTCACGACATTAGGTTCGGTTGGCTTCAAGCCGTTGGTTCCGTAGGTGTAATTCAGAAAGACAATGCGAAAACCGTTTTGCTCGACCAACAAGGGATAGCGGTTTGCCCGTTCTTCCTTGTTTACATAAGTGCCGGCAAAAGGTATTTTCAACGAATCCAGCAACTGGGCTGTACGTTTCAACCCTTTGGCTCCCCTATCCAAACAATGATTATTGGCTGTCAGCAACACATCAAAGCCGGCATCCTTAATTGCATAGAGAAATTCATCGGGTGCGCTGAAAGCCGGATACCCCCGATAAGGCTTTCCGCCCAATGTAACTTCCAAATTACCCACAGCAATGTCTGCCCGACTGATTTCTTTCTTCACATGCTTGAAACAATCCGAGTAATCATAGCCGTCTGTCGTGCGAGCCGCCTTAATCTGCGCCTCGTGTTGCATCAGGTCGCCAACAAATAATAGCGTAATCCTCTCCTGTGCAGAGAGGGTTACGCTATATATGGCTATTATCAAAAAAATAATGTGTCTCATTGATAGATGGCCTTCTTGCCGGCCAACAACGTATTCTTCATCAACGATACAATCGTCATCGGACCTACACCGCCGGGAACCGGAGTAATGAATGAGCATTTAGGAGCTACTTCATCAAACTTCACATCGCCCGTCAGCTTGAAGCCTGACTTTTTGGTTGCGTCCGGCACACGAGTAGTACCCACGTCAATGATAACCGCCCCTTCTTTCACCATTTCAGCCTTTACAAAGTTGGGCTGGCCTAATGCTGCAATAATAATATCTGCTTCCTGACATTCCTTTACCAAGTCCTTGCTACGGCTATGGCAAACTGTAACCGTCGCGTCTCCCGGATAAGCCTTCTGCATCATCAAACTGGCCATCGGTTTGCCCACAATGTTGCTACGTCCCAACACGACACATTTCTTTCCCTGTGTTTCGATGTTATATCGCTTCAACAGTTCCAGGATTCCATTGGGAGTAGCCGACACGTAACAAGGAAGTCCGATAGACATACGGCCTACATTGATAGGATGGAAACCGTCTACATCCTTGCGGTAATCAATTGTTTCAATTACCTTTTGTTCTGAAATATGCTTAGGCAATGGAAGCTGTACAATAAAGCCATCCACATCAGCATCTTCATTCAGTTCCCGTACCTTAGCCAAAAGTTCTTCTTCGGTTACATCGGCTTCGTAACGGATGAGAGTCGACTTGAATCCACACACTTCGCAAGCCTTTACCTTTGCCGCCACGTATGTTTCACTACCCCCATCATGGCCTACCAAGATAGCGGCCAAATGCGGACGCTTACCACCATTGGCTACGATTTCGGCAACTTCGGCGGCAATTTCTTGCTTTACCTGTTCCGATATTGCTTTTCCGTCAATTAATTGCATAATCTCTATATATAATAAGGTAAAGTTATCGTTTCATTTTCGGCATACCCGGCATCATCATCTTACCCATCTTGCTGCCAGTAACCATCTTCATCATCTTACGAGTCTGGTCGAATTGCTTCAAAAGGCGGTTCACTTCCTGAATATTGGTACCACTACCCTTTGCAATACGAGTACGACGACTACCGTTCAAGATTTCCGGACGCTTACGTTCTTCCGGAGTCATAGAATTGATAATGGCTTCGATACTTTTGAAAGCATTGTCATCAATATCAATATCCTTGATTGCCTTACCCACACCCGGAATCATGGAAGCCAATTCCTTCAAGTTACCCATCTTCTTGATTTGCTGAATCTGAGCCATGAAGTCATTGAAATCGAACTGATTCTTCTGAATCTTCTTTTGCAAGCGTTTGGCTTCTTCTTCATCGTATTGTTCCTGCGCACGTTCTACCAAAGAAACAATATCCCCCATGCCGAGAATACGGTCGGCCATACGTGAAGGGTGGAACTGGTCTACGGCATCAAGCTTTTCGCCTGTACCCACAAACTTGATAGGCTTGTTTACCACTGTACGGATAGAAAGAGCTGCACCACCACGAGTATCACCGTCCAACTTGGTCAATACCACACCGTCGAAGTCCAAACGTTCATTAAATTCACGCGCTGTATTCACTGCGTCCTGACCGGTCATGGAGTCGACCACAAACAACGTTTCATCCGGATTGATGGCTTTCTTGATGGCTTCGATTTCCTGCATCATCTGTTCATCGACCGCCAAACGACCGGCTGTATCGACGATGACCAAATCATAACCTTTTGCTTTTGCTTCATGAATCGCATTCAGCGCAATCTGAACCGGGTTCTTGCTGTCGATTTCACTATATACAGGCACTCCAACTTGTTCTCCCAACACCTTCAACTGTTCAATCGCTGCCGGACGATACACGTCGCAAGCCACCAATAACGGTTTGCGATTCTTCTTTGTCTTGAGCATGCGGGCTAACTTACCGGTAAAGGTAGTCTTACCCGAACCTTGCAAACCGGACATCAAGATAATGGCAGGACGACCTTCCAACTTCAGCTCGGCTGTTTCACCACCCATCAACTTGGTCAACTCATCGTGTACAATCTTTACCATCAACTGGCTGGGTTTTACAGCCGTCAACACATTCTGGCCTAAAGCCTTTTCTTTGACAGTATCGGTAAAGTTTTTGGCTACTTTATAGTTTACGTCAGCGTCAAGCAATGCCTTACGCACATCTTTCAATGTTTCTGCCACATTGATTTCGGTGATCTTTCCCTCACCCTTCAGAATCTTAAAAGACCGTTCTAATCTTTCACTTAAATTATCGAACATATATTTTATGTGTTATTTATTATACTATAACTTAGCACCATTTGTCATTCAGAGCAAAGCGAAGAATCTCGGAAGCGTCCACGTTTATGTTGCCGAGATTCTTCCTCCCTTCGGTCGTCTGAATGACATTTTATGGTAATTAGGGTACAAAATTACAAAAAACATCTGTATCTCATATCTTTTTATTCTGCCATTTTGCTTTTTTCAAGTAAATAATGCTTGCCAACAGCAACAAAGCATAATACAACACTTCGGTAGTGAAACAGATAGCGACCGGCGCTTTCGCCCACCAACCTACACCAAATACATACAAGCCATAGATAACCAACGTAGCGGTTTCCAGCACCAAAGCCGCTTGCGTATTCCCCGTTCCGGAGATACCGTTGAAATAGATATTGGCTACGGCCGCAATCAGCATGGCTCCTCCAATGACATACAACGAAGGCACAGACTCGGCTAACAAGGCGGCTTCGTTGGTATAGATAGAAAGGAATAACCGGGGAGCTATCGCCATCAGTCCCACCAACAAGGCCACAATAACGAAAGAAACTTTGGCTATCTTCTTCATCAACTGCATTACCCGACCGATACCGCCTGCCCCAATCAGGTTACTAACCAATGTATTGGCCGTAGTCGAAAGTGCTTGAACCGGAATCAGCAAAACGATATAGATACTTCTGACGATATTGGCAATCGCCAATTCCCGTTGCCCCAAGCGTTCCACCGCCATGAAAAACACGAACCAAGTAGCCATAGACAGGAAATACTGCACCATTGTAAAGCACGAAATACTCAGGATACGACTTAATATGCCCGTATCTATCTGTGTCCAACGGTTCAACCCGTACTTTTTCAAATCGACGTATAACCAAGTATAAATCACACAAAAGAGAGTCGAAGCAGCCTCAGCCATTACCGATGCAATGGCCGCCCCTTTCAAGCCCATTTCCGGAAGTCCGAAGTGGCCGAATATCAATGCATAATCCAGAAAGACATTAACCAATGCCATGACAACGGCATTTATCGTCAACACTTTCGTGCGAGTAATCCCTACATACAAGGCTCGAAACATGACATTGACAAACGAAAAGAAGAAACCGAACATGCGCCAATGCAAGAACTCACAAGTAGCGTCATAAATGGTATCCGATGAAATAAGCGTCCGAACCACCACCGGCATCGACCACTGGCACAGACCAAACAAAACGGCCGCCATGAGTAGCAGGAACATACATCCTTGTATCATTATCGGCCCTACATCGCGGTATCTTTGTTCGCCATTACGCCGGGCAATCATGATTTGAGAACCCGTACTAAACCCAAACGCCACCGTAAAGATACAGATATAAAGGAGTCCTCCCATTGCAGAAGCCCCTAACTCCACCTCACCGACATGCCCCAAGAAGGCCGTATCGGTAACATTTATCACATTCTGTGCCAACAATGCCAAGAGAATGGGATAACTCACATTCCAGATTTCTTTATTTGAATACATCTGCATATACCTTATTACAATGTATAAAAGGATTGCAAAGATACGAATATTCTTTCATCTTTTATCATCTATCCCCTATCCATTAAGGAAGATTTCGATATATTCCCTAAACAATAATTCATTCACAATACCTTGAATGGTGGTACGCAGTATTGTGAATGGTGGTACGACGTACTTCGAAGCATGAAACGATGTACTTTGAATGGATTGTTTCTCTTGAAACGATTGATTTTTGAACATTTATTGTAAAATATTGCACATTTATTTGTTTTATGTGTAATTTAACCGTACCTTTGCCCCCGCAAATCAAAATTAATCATAGAAATGAAGAAAATTTTATTGATCGGCGCAATGGCGCTAATGGTTTCAAATTCAACTTTTGCTGGTGGCCTTCTCACCAATACTAATCAGAACGCAGCATTCCTTCGCAATCCGTCTCGCGATGCAGTCATTGCAATTGACGGTGTATACAGCAATCCGGCCGGTATTGCTTTCATGCCACAAGGCTTTCATTTGTCAGTAAGCTGGCAAGCAGCTTTCCAGAAGCGTCAAATGGATGTTACCAACGACTTGTTCAAGATGAATACTAACAATCCAAATGCAAACCGTTTCTTTGAAGGTACTGCGTCAGCTCCGGTTATTCCTTCTTTCCAAGCAGCCTACGTTATCAATGACAAGTGGTCTTTGATGGGTTCATTTGCTGTCGGTGGAGGCGGTGGTAAGGCCGAATTTGAAGATGGCCTTCCAATGTTTGAAGAAATGATGGGCGGTGCATTGGTTGGTGCTAACGCTACTTCATACTCTTTAAATCAAAACCTTACAGGAAAGCAGTACTTCTACACATTCATGGTAGGTGGTACTTACAAACTCACAGACAATTTCTCTGTATTCGGTGGTGTACGTGGAGTATTGGCAAGCTGTGGTTACGAAGGTGTGATTTCAGATATTCAAGCAGGTGGCTTGCTTACAGGCAATCAGAACGTAGCTGCATCTGAATATTTACAAAAAGTAGCTGCATACGCCTCAATGAATGGCGACCAAGTAGCTGCTGCAACAGCCACTCAATACGCAAATTTAATGTCTCAAGATTTCGTACTTGATTGCTCACAAAGTGCTTTTGGCTTCTCTCCAATCGTAGGTCTTGACTGGAAGATCGGCAAATTGAACTTGGCTGCCAAGTATGAATTCCGTACCAAGATTAACTTGGAAAACGAATCAAGTAACAGCGCAAACATCGAAGCTTTAGGTGCTCAATATCCGATGGTTGCAGACTTTGCAAATGGAAAGAAGGTTCGTTCAGACATTCCGGCTTTGTTGACTGTAGGTGCAATGTACGAATTCACTCCTGCTGTACGTGCAATGGTTGGTTATCACCAATACTTCGATACAGACGCAGAAGGTAGTGCTACTGCCGTAACAGACAACACTTGGGAATTTACAGCCGGTGTAGAATGGGATGTAAACGACAAGATTTTGTTGAGCCTCGGTGGTCAACGTACTGAATACGGTTTTGCTGATAGCGACATAAAGGATACTAACTTCAACATCAGTTCATACGGTCTTTGCATCGGTGGTGCATACAAGTTCTCTTAAAAGATGAATTTTAACGTAGGTTACATTCACTCATTCTATGATGACCACAAGTTTACCAATGATAAAGGTACAGCTTGCAGCTACACACGTAAGAACGACGTAGTTGGTGCTTCTTTGGACATCACATTTTAAAACATACACTCCTTATAGATTTTAATAATGAGAAAGGCAACTTCAAAGCGATTTTGAGGTTGCCTTTTTCTTTTATCTTCTTCCAAATAGTCGGCTGAAAAATCCACGATGCCTTTTTTCTTCGTAATCATCATCCGAATGTCTCAATAAATCTTCGTATGTAACCTTCCGAGTTAACATCTCATAAATCATTCCCCAATCCGGTAAGCCACCTATATTACGGTCATCGATGAATACATCGACTTTCAGTTTACGGGATATCCGATTACTTTTTACCGGAACATTATCCGGTTCATCCTGATTGATGGCATAAAACTCCAATCCTTTTTGTCTGCAATACTCTATTGCTTCTTCCAATAAACGCCCCTCACGTACAGTCCAAAGAATTAACCGATGGTTTTCTTCTTGCAACCGCTTCAATGTATCGAAAGCGAAAGGAATCTCTTTACCTATATAGGGATATTTATGCTCTACTATTGTTCCGTCAAAATCTACAGCAATTCTCATACCTTTTTGTTTTTAGTTTCCTATTCAGCAACAAAATTAAGCATAAAAAAGGTGCGATTCTAAAGAACCGCACCTTTTTTATGCTTTGAAGAAGAAAAAAAATGCTATTTTTTACTTCCGAACAGCTTCTTCCACCACGAACGATGCTTCCGGTGGTGATGAGAACGACTCTCGTTCTCTTCTTTTTCTCCATAGCCGTAACCGTATCCATAGCCGTAACCGTATCCATAGCCGTAACCGTATCCATAGTTATAACCATAACCGCTACGAACTTCCGAACCATTCAAGATAACACCCATATTCTTCAGCTTGTTTTCTTGATACATCTTTTCTACCAATCCTAACATACGGCGATCCACACGACCGGCACGAATAACAAACAACGTAGTATCAATTACTCGATTAATCACAGTAGCATCAGCAACAATTTCTACCGGCACATTATCAATCAAGATATAATTATAACGTTTACGCAATTCCTCTATCAAGCTATCCAAACGAGGACGTTTCAACAACTCTACCGGGTTAGGTGGGATTTGTCCTGCAGGAACTAAGTCTAATCCAGGAATTACATCCTTAACCAATACATCATCTATATCCAATGAAGTATCATACATGTAATTAGAAGCCCCTTTTACCCGATGACAATGATTCAGTTTCTTTGAAAGAGCACGTTTACGCAAGTCAAGGTCGACTACTACCACTTTATTATCTCCTTCAGCCAAACAAGCCGCCAAATTCAAAGCTACAAATGTCTTACCGGCACCGGCATTAAAAGAAGTAAAAGTGATGACTTGATGTTTGTCCGTTGTTTCACTACGCATAAATTCCATATTCGTACTCACAATACGAAGTGCCTCAGTCAACAAGCTCTTTGACTTCTTATCATAAAGAATTGGCTTTGCTTCTTCTCCCTTTTTCAACTTCTTTGGTCGTTGCTCCGGAATTTCCCCAATAAACGGTGCTCGTACAGCTTCCTCAATTTCTTTACGAGTACGCACCCGAGTATCCAAGAACAAACGAGCAATGAGAATCAAAGCAGGAATAGCGATACCAATTAAAACTCCTAAGAGCAATAATTTATTACGATTGGGAGAAATCGGTGCCCATGTTGTTTCAGCCTCATCTATGACGCGAGCATTATTGTCTACCATTGCCTGAGTCAACGCGTTTTCTTCTCGTCTGTTCAACAAGAACATATAAAGCGACTCCTTAATACTCTGCTGACGTTCGATACTCAACATTTGTCTGGATTTGCTCGGCATGGCTGTGAATCGAGCAATCGCCCGGCCTTCTTGTCCTTGCGCGTCTTTCTTTTTTACTTCCAAACTGACAATGAGATTATCCATTGTACGGATAATGCTTTGGCGCAACGCATTCAATGAAGCATTGATTTCCTGAATTACCGGATTATCCTCACTACTGTCAGCCAACAGTTTGTCTCGACGAAGTTTCAGATTATTATATTGTGAAATTTGCCCTTCTACACGTGCATCATCCAACCCCGTATTGGCTGGAATCAAATCAGTCTGTTTAGAAGCATCAGTCAAGTAATTCTTAATATAATTAGCCAATTCCAAGCGAGTTTCTAATTCCAAAACCGTAGCATTGGAAGAACGGGACTCACCTAAATACATGGCCGCCGACTCATCAGCACTCATCAAACGGTTCTGTACCTTGAAAGCTTCCAAATCCGATTCGACATCCCCCAATTCCTTTTCAATGATTAATAAGCGTTCATTAATAAAATTAGCAGTATTAATGGCCACCTGATTTTTATCATTGATAGCTGCTTCATTATAAACAGCAAACAACGTGTTCAACACGTCACGAGCACGTTCTACCGAGTAGTCCTGCAAAGAGAAACTCAAGATAGAAGCTTCTTCTTCTGTCTGGCGAATCTGCATACGCGCCAAGAAACTCTTTGCTTTAGACATACTACTTTGTTTCGTAACTTCAATCTCCTTATCGAACCAATTCTTGCCATAGTTCAGCGTCGGTGTTATCACCATCAGACCGACAGGTGTCTGAACTGAATCATTCAATGTAACCAACTGTGGTTTAAGAGTAGGATCGGCAAACGAAAGTTGCACCTGCTTTTCATTTTTAGGTGTAACTTTCATCGCCACAGACAACGATGAAGAATGTTCTAAGAAAGAAACCTTAATAGGCGATGAGGTGTACAACTCTTTACGGCGCAACCAATCATATACTGTATAATCAACATCTGCTCCCAAACGTGTTACCACCTCTTGCATCAATTGTTTGGATTGGAATTGCAAGATTTCATTTGACACATTCGTGCGATTAATCAAGTTATTATAACTATCCATACGCACAGTTGACTTTGTGTTCGATGGATCTTTGATAACCACCGTAGCATCACTACGGTACACAAAAGGCGTTTTGGCATATTTATAATAAGCCAATCCAACACAAACAATCACACAAAGTACAAACCAATACCAATAACTCAACAAATAGAAGAACAGGTCTACTAAATTAACGCTGTTCTCTTGTTTTCTTTTATCTTCTTCCAACATATAACTAACTTTCTATTTAAATTAGATTATTTGAACACCCAATAATATAACATTGCTGCTGTAGACAGAAGACTGGTAAACAAAGACAAGAGTGTCGTTTTGCGTTCGAATGCACCATCACTCTTCACCTTGTTCGGCTTCGCATATACCACATCGTTCTGTTGCAATTGGAAAGCCGGTGAATCGTACATTTCAACCGATCTCATATTTACCGGATATACCTTACGTTTTCCATTCTCTGTACGAATTACCCAGACTTCATCACGATTAGCATTCGTGGTAAGATCACCTGCCATAGCTATAGCTTGTAACAGATTAATCTCATTATTTTCTACGGTAAAGTTACCTTTACTGCTCACTTCACCCAACATGGTAATCTGGAAGTTCATGAAATCGGCCATTACAATCGGTTCTTTAATGTAGTTTTTAGCTTTAATCTCATTGGCTATCATTTCCTTCAGTTCATCCAATGTCATGCCAGCTACTTTCAACTGTCCCAACACAGGAAATTCGATGTAACCATTCTTATCTACCACATACCCTTTCTTTTCCTCAGATACTCCTGAGAGACCGGTCATTTCACCATTAGCATCTGTTCTAACAACCCCTCCCATAATATTGAAAGGCAATGCCAATTCCGGATTTTTACAAGTAACCACAATGTCCAACTTATCTTTGGTCTGGATACGAATCTCAGCTTCTTCCTTTACCGGATAGTCCTTCAGCACTTCCATATCCCGAAGATAAGTTAATTTCCTACTAGTGTTACAACTGCTAAGCCCCAATAAAAGAGCCAGCCCCCCTAATAATAAGACCTTTTTCATTTTTCTTCTTTATTTTTGTTATTTCATTTTTTCTAAACTCAATCTCGCCGCATCCGTATTAGGCAAACAATCCATACATCCAACCTTTATGTTTGTTGCTACTATATTTAATGTCGAACGCAACAGTTCATACAACTTATTGTCTTGATAAATCACCGCACATGACGGATAGACAGTCGTCCAAGCTTTTACCCCTTTCATAGACTCCCAATGATTTTTCGGGGCTTGTTTCAAACGAACCATTCCCTGCAAAGGAACCCGATGTTGCTTATAACAAGGAGTTTTTCCACTCCAGGGAGAACCATACACCCATATTTGCCCGTCTAAAATACGTACAATCGGATTATCATCATTCAATAGCTCTACATCTTCCCAAACTTTTTTCCACAAACGACTATGCGTACTTTTTCCTGTACCACTTTTCCCTAAAAAGAGGAAACCGATGCCGTCTTTTATCACAGTGGAAGCATGAATGGAAAATCCTTCATAATAAAGTATTCGCTGGGAATATGCGATGCGCAACATAGAAGTCAAGGCTTGGGAAGCATAAGGATCCTGCCAATTCACACTAATCTTTACTTTAGAAATAGTTGCATCCATCCACATCAAGTGTTTACTTCCCTCTGTTTCATAACTCAGTTCTACTAAAAATGAACTTTTATTCCGAAACAGTCGGACCCTTCCCAAATCATTACAGAATTCCTCTAATAATTCTAATCCATCCGTACCCAGAATCTCTATTGTACTTTCTACCTGAAAGGCCCAATCTGTTCTATCACTCCAATCCAAAAACGGTTTAAATGAAGGTATATATTCTTCTACTTCTATACTTTCAGGCAAGTAACACACGAAAGGTAAATCTCCCACAATAAAACCAATCTTCTTCATGCTCTCTCCATTGACAATACATGCGTACATTGTTCTTTCAATGCCGTATCATGTGTTACAAAAATTAATATTTTATCTTGTCCGGCTTCAATCAGATTACGAACCAACCGTTTAGCGGTATCCGTATCCAAAGCAGAAGTTATTTCATCAAAAATCCAAACGCTTCCCGGCAATAACATCGCACGAGCTACCGCTAAACGTTGTGCCTGTCCTTCAGAAAGTCCAAATCCCTTTTCTCCTATTTCCGTATCCATTCCTGATGGAAGGTTCCACACAAAATCTGCACAAGCCAATACCAACACTTCTTTCAAACGTTCTTCCGATACAGCACAATCCACCATTTGTAGATTTTCTCGGATTGTACCGCTAAACAAGCTGTTTCCTTGAGGAACATAAACAAAATTCAATGGATGTAAAGAAGCCGTTTCCCACTTTTGGTTCCCTGACGCTACTGTTATGTTCCCTTGATTGGGTTCTAAAACACCAGCAATCAAACGAATTAAGGTTGTTTTTCCTACTCCGGTGGGGCCTATTACCGCCAAAGGTTCTCCAGGCTTTACCGAAAACGACAAATCTTCTATAATCTTTCTATGTCGATATGCAAAATCAACATTTCTGACTTCTAACACATCCGTCTTCTCTATATGCTCTTCTTGACGTTTCCTTCCATAACTACATTCATCCAATTCCATCATTCTTTCGACCGATGCCCGTACCCGAATCAAGCCCGGAACAAAACCAATTAATTGTAACACCGGTCCCTGTACTCGTCCCACCAATTGGATAAACGCAATCATGGTACCAAACGAAATCAGGCTCTTGGACAAATAATAAATTCCAAACAGAAAAGCTAAAAAGTAACCGCCATTAAATACTGTTCTCAAAACTCCTTTTGAGTATGTACTGAACTTCAATTGTTCCATACCGATTTGATAACGGTTCTTTTGTTCCTTTTCCAATAGTGTTCTGCGAACCTTTTCGGCCCCAAGTGAGGCTATCAGCATACGCGCTGTCATGTTTTCCTGTAACACCGAAACGATTTTGCTATCACACACTTTCCATTTTTGGCTTAACAAGCGCATCCTTTTATAATATAGCTTCGACAACAATAACAACGGTGTCGAAGCTAATAAGATCCAAGCAATGCGTGCATCCAACATACACAAAAAGGCAAAGGAAGCCAACAACTTTACCAAAGTTACTCCTACCGATGGTAATGTATATACTACTAATAGAACGACTTCCTCACAATCTTTTGTCAGCCGATTCAGAATGTCTCCGGTATGCCACTGCTGTGAATCTTTCCAAGATGCAGTTATTAAACGTTCATTTAGTGATGTCTGTAACTGCATTTGGAATTTCATATATACTTTTTCTGTAATCCAGGGATTACAAACACCCGTCAGCATACTTCCAACAACACAGACAACCATTATTCCGGCATTCCACCACAAATTTCCATCTGCACTTCCTGTAGCTACGTCAATGGCTTGTTTGGAAAAATAAATAGCCACCAATGACAGTACCATCCCCAGCATATCAATCAAAGCCGAGCAAAGAATAGGTATCCGATAAGAGTATGCCAATTTCCCAACCCAAGTAATTTGTCGGCCACTTTCTTTTGGGAAAAAGTTCATGATTCGATGTTTCAACAAGCTCACAGGTCTCCAGAATAATTCTGTGGGAGTGTACTTCCAAAATAAACTAATCTTTGCAGGAATTCCTGCTGCCATATATTTAATCTTCTCCCAACGCCCTTTCTTCTGATAAGCCTTTTGTTGGTCACGATGCATACCGAAATTCCCATCTTTCCATATTTGTCGAACCAATGGTTCTACATCCAAACGTTTCTCTAATGGAAATGGCAAATATTGGGGAGGCATTCCTATGACTTCCAGCAATACCGTATGCAACAAAACCGTCCATTTTAAAAGTCCCAATCGTTTTAGTTGTTGTTTCAATTTCTCTGTATCGTAGTTTCCTGCATAGTAACGATAGGCCACAGCCAAATCACACAATTGACGCAAACCAACTCCAAGTACTAATGCATGTTTCAATATATGCGTATTCAATTGTAGTAAATTAGGTATTGGTGCCAATATTTTTACGTCTTTCCAGTCTGTATATCCTTCAGATTTTTCTAAATCCTTCAAACAACGCTTTTGAAAAGGATTGGAAAGATTC
>JAFTSK010000088.1 GCA_017467385.1 Bacteroidaceae bacterium | reverse complement strand
TGCATCGACAACCTTACCTGTCACTTTTTTTGCTTGCTGGACTGCTTTTGTTGCATGAATGCCTTCCTTATCGGCGAAAGCCGACTGTGGTGAAGCCATTCCTAGTAAAGCAAGCAACACAAATGAATAGTAATAATTCTTTTTCATAAGTTTGTTTTCTTTTTAGAATTAAGGATATAATTAGTTTATAGTTTTATGCTTAGAATAAAGCGAGTTTGGAGGCAGTCTGCGTGATGTGCAACTGTCTTGTGTTATTTAGTGTTTCTCCTTCCCCATAGGCATCATGGTCTTTAATTAGTAGGTTGTAAAAAAAATGCCGATAGCTCGACTTAACTATATTCTCTCTCTTACAAAATTGGAGCAAATGTAACACTTATTTGCTAAAATGCAAAATAATCCTAAATAGTTTGTCTTTGGGCTTAAATAAGAAGCCTTTTGACGACTATTCAAATTGAACGGTTATTTAAACATCTCATTGATAGTTTTCTTTTCCCATAGGCATTTAGATTGTGTTATAAGGTTTCCTTTAAGTTCCGCCGGAACTTAGAAGACCGGCGTCGCTCGTTTGCTATAATTCAACAAATATATAGCTTTATTCACAATCTGCAAAAAGAATCATGCAATATTTTACTTTTCCCCCCTTCATCCCATATTTGATATACTCTGTTTCTACCAGAAACATTGCCGTCCACATTTTCTACCCACTTTTCCGGATTGAAAAACAATGTGTCAAAAAACGGAAAAAACTGGGAACGTTCCCGCAACCGTTCCCATAAAATTGGGAACGTTCCCAGTTTAAAAAGTCTTAAAATTCCGCAAAAGTCTTCTAGGCATCGACTAACTTCATGGAGGAAAAACATGAAAAATCATACTTATGAAGAGTAAAAGAGCGAAGGCATTAAAGCCTTCAGAAATGGGTCTTCATAGCAAGGTTCGTTACATTTTGACACCGGACGGCACTACCCGTCCGGAACAGAAGTTGTGTATCATTCGATATGCGGCCTATTTGTTTATTTGATTGAATCCATGCGTCCGGTTATCGCTCCGGACGAGCAGGTCATGACCTGGAAGTTCGCCCGTTTCGTAAGCCTGACCTTTACTTTCGAGGGCTTTACGGACGAGGAGGTATTCGATGTATTAAAGAAGGAGGTGAACCGGAGGAAGAAAGTATTGAAATAGAACAAGCATATGTATTCCGCAAAATTCCGATGGACTTTGTCGCCTCTTGATTGTATAAACTACTAGAAACAAGTTATTTACAATCGATAACCAGCCAAAAGTTCATCGGAATTATCGCACACGCATTTCATGGTCTTCCCTTGGATTCTACCTACATTTGGTGCAAAAAGAATCCAATTGAACGACTTATGAAACAAGAAACAACTTTCTCATTGTTCCGCCGGCTTACCATCAACCAGCCCGCGGCACTCGTTACACTGGCGGACGTGTACCGCTTTATCACCACCGATCCTTCACTGAAGGAAAACACGGAAAAGTACCGATACTTCCAGGCACAGGGCTTCGACGACGATGCCGGGAAAATCAAACGGAACCGATGTCCGGCCTTTACTCCTGCAGCCGTGTTCAATGGCAGCCGCTCGTACAAGAATGTGGCACAATTCACCGGCTATTCACTCGTGGACATCGACAAGCAGACGGAAGCAGAGGTGGCGCACATGGTAGAACGGCTCAAGGATGACCCGTACTGGCTCCTGGCATACATCACCCTCTCCGGCAAGGGACTGCGTATCATCTTCCGGGTAGAGGGAGTGACCGACCAACAAACGTACCTGAAAGCATTCCATCAGGGCAACGACCACTATTGCCGGTTGCTAGGTGTTACCGATTACGATGGGGCGGTAAAGGATGCCACCCGATGCAGCGTACTTTGTCACGACCCCAATGCGCTCTACCGGGAAGAGGCACAGGTATTCTCGGTGGATTACGACAAGGTAGCGGTAGGTGAAGTGTGGAACCGCATAGAACTACAGCTGAGCCATCAGGGATATGTCTACGAAGCCGGACGGCACAACGAATACATCTGTCAGGCGGGATACCTGCTGAATCGTTACGGAGTGCTCGAAACCGATGCAAAGGATTGGCTGCAATACCGTTTCGCCGACTACGATCCGACCCGCATCGAAAGCCACGTCCGTTCGTGCTACTCGAACCGCACACACGAGCATGGCACCCTTCAGCCGGCCGCCAAAGGGAAAACTTCGAAGAAGAAAACCGGCAAGACGGAACAGCCCAAGTACATCCCCGTAACGGAGATTGAGGCATGCTTGGCAGAACTGGCCGACTTCCGTTGGAACGAAATCACCCGCATGGCGGAAATCCGCTGGAAAGACCGGGAAGAAGGTTTCCGCCCGTTGACCGACCGCGACGAAGGTACCCTGTGGAGCCGTATCAACAAGCAACAGAAGCCGATGCGTTTCAACGACCTTCGTCTGGTACTTGGTTCGGAGTTCGTCCCCATCTTCCATCCGTTCAAGGCATACTTCTATGCACTTCCGAAGTGGCAGGACGGTGACACCGATTACATCGGCCAGCTGGCCGACACGGTGCACTTGGCAGACGAATCTCCCGAAGCCGCACGTGTCTTCCGCCGATGCTTGCAGAAATGGATGGTAGCCATGGCAGCAGGCTTCCTGAGCGACCGCGTAAACCACGAAGTGCTGGTACTGATCGGTCCACAGGGTATCTACAAAACCACTTGGTTCCATTTCCTCCTGCCGCCCGAACTGCGCAACTATTACGTAGCCAAGAATAATAGCCGACGAATGAGTAAGGACGACCGGCTACTCATGACTGAAGCCGGACTTATCTGCTTGGAAGAAATAGTGACAATGACGGACGAAGAAGTGGACCAGATCAAAGCTGCGGTTTCGCTTCCGCAAGTGGTGGAACGCGCCGCCTATGCCCGCAACAAGGAAGTGCGTCCGCATCTTGCCTCGTTCTGCGGCACGGGCAATCACCTGAACTTCCTGACGGACATCACCGGCAACCGCCGTTGGCTGCCGTTCGAGGTGAAGAATATCCTTAGTCCCTACGATCACCCCTTGGACTACACGGGGCTGTACAGCCAGGTCATGCACCTTTGGCAAAGCGGCTTCCCCTACTGGTTCGACCAACAGGAAATCGCCTCACTCGCCACGCACGTCAGCCGTTTCGAAGCGCCCAGTCTGGAGATGGAACAGATTCTGAAACATTTCCGCAAGCCGAATCTGGGCGAAGCATACGAAATATACAGCGTAGCGGATGTACTTGGGGTAATCAATCTGGAATTAAAGACGACATTGAGCCACACCAAAGTGGGGATGTTGATGAACCAACTAGGGTTCAGGAAGATACGGAAAGACAACCGGCGAGGATACATGGTTCATCGATACTGTTTGGACGAGATTAGCCGTAACCGCAAAGGAGTAAGAGGGGAAGAAAAGGATCAGGAGCTACCTTTCTAATCCCTCTTTCTGCCGGGGGTGCCGACCTTGCCAACCTTTTTCATAACTTTTATTGAATATATACTATCATAAAATTTTTTATAATAAATAGATACTCTATTATAAGATTAGAAAAACAGGTGGCAAGGTCGGCAACCCCGGCAATCAAGGCGGTCCTAGATATTCAAAGATCAGCTCCACTTGCTTGGAAGTAAAAGTACGTTGTTTATTCCGGTATCCCGTTTCCTTCAAAGCAGCGGTAAGCGGTCCGTTCAGTCGTATCCAGAGCGCCAGCCGATTCAAGGCTGCTCCCGGCGACAGATAGGGGGCATACGCCTGTGCCAGTTCACCTTTGTAATAAGGGTGAACTCTCCATTCTTTTTCTTCTGTTTCTTTCATGATTCTTCTCGTTTCTTATTTTTTATAAAGATACTAATAATCAATGAAATAAACAATAGTTTAGGTACATATATTATCCTTCTTTTCAACCCATACGAGCTTCCGCCGAAAGACGTATGGTCTTATCGCAGTAAGACGTATCATCTTATCGGGGTAAGACGTATCGTCTTTCTTCGAATGCCTGTACAGCATCTATGCGCAAGCCTATACGAGCATGAGAATAAGTAAAAAACGTACATAAAACAGTGGGTGTGTCAAAATAGAAACTCTTTATCATTTTGTCATCCAGGCGTAGCGAAGGATCTCGGTAACACCCACTTTATGTACTCGAGATTCTTCGCTTTGCTCTGAATGACATTACTTTTGGATAGCGGTTTTCTATTTTGACACACCCACTTTCTTTTTCTTGTAACAGGTAGAATGTTACCAAATCGTGCTCAGAAGTGTCTGCAAGGAGAAAAAATCCTGATTCTGCCATTTATCTTTTGTCACAAAAGTTGCTAAGTTCCGGCGGAACTAAAAGTAAACCTTATAACACAATCTAAATGCCTATGGGAAAAGAAAACTATCAATGAGATGTTTAAATAACCGTTCAATTTGAATAGTCGTCAAAAGGACTAAAAACAAGTATATTTTAAAAATCAATTATTTACTAAATTTAAATCACTATGAATGAAGAACACAAAAGAAGAGGTATTGCATCTAGCAAGACTCTGATGACAGCGGCTATTTGTGCGCTGTTTCTAGGTGGCGGTTCAGTGATGGCTCATGCAGCAGAAGCTCCTGTAGTTCAGGAACAGCAGCAGACTACCAGCATTACCGTTACAGTAGTCGATTCAAAGGGCGAACCGGTGATCGGTGCTAACGTGGTACAGAAGGGTACTACCAACGGTACAATCACTGACATCGACGGTATTGCAAACTTGAACGTTCCTAAGGGAGCTACTTTGCAAGTGTCGTTCGTTGGTTTTAAGGAACAAGAAGTGAAGGCAAACGGTTCTAAGATTACCGTTACTTTGAAGGAAGATGCCGAACTCCTGGACGAAGTCGTAGTAGTAGGTTACGGTTCTCAGAAGAAAGCCAACTTGACCGGTGCCGTTGCTAACGTAAACGTGGAAGAAGCTATCGCCAGCCGTCCGGTAACAGACGTTGCCAAGGCTTTGCAAGGTATTTCTCCGGGTCTTTCCATTACCAACAACCAAGGTGGTGTAGGTACGGCATCTAACATCAAACTCCGTGGTTCTTACGGTTCTTTGAACGCTACAGAATCTACCAAGCCTTTGATTTTGGTGGACAACGTGGAAGTTCCAGACTTGAACTTGGTGAACCCGGATGACATTGAATCAATCTCTGTATTGAAGGATGCCGCTTCATCTTCTATTTACGGTACTCGTGCTGCTTGGGGTGTAATCTTGATTACTACTAAGCAAGGTAAGGTAAATGAAAAGGTTCGT
>JAFTSK010000087.1 GCA_017467385.1 Bacteroidaceae bacterium | reverse complement strand
TCGCCTTCCTTCGTGATGATTTCCATGTTCTCCTTTCCGGGGTTCTTTACGATGGTAAAGTCTTCTTTGCTGAACATCTCCGTCATGTCGTATCGGGTAACGAGAGCCACCATGAGGGCAACGGCAAATACCATCGCCACATCAAAGAGATTGCTGACCACACTCATCGGATCGTTATCTTCTTCCTTTCTTAACAGATTCCTTTTCATGCCGCTTTACGTTTTTCGTTCAACAGTTCTGCCAAAAACTCCAAGTTGGTCATGTCTTGCAGATACCAGCGTTGTTTCACTTGTTGGGTGATGAAGCCGATTCCTGCCGCAAACAAGCCGACTACCGTCGTAGCGAAAGCCACCTGCATGTTGTAGGCCATAGAAGCAATGTCGCCTGTGGAAAGACCAACCAATGCCGGCCCCATCGGGATGAGTGTACCCATCAAACCGAGCATCGGCCCCATCTTGCTCAATGTCTTGGAGGTGGCCAAATCTTTGTCGGCGGCTATCTCGAAGTCGGCCAACAGACGTTGGACATGAGCCGGGCTGTCTTGCACTTCGAGGATACGGCGGATGGAAGCGATGACGAGTGCATCGCTTTTCTTGGGCAGACGTTCGGCCAAACCATCCACTTCGTTTACGGTCAGATGGTCTAACTCTTTATGGAGCAGGGCTTCGGTCTTTCGGATGCTGAGGTATTGCCCGAAAAAGCTGCCAATGAGCAACAACGAACGACCAAAGAGTATAATCAACAATACAATGACAGGCACCAACAAGCCTGTAGAAATCCAATATAAAATGTCAGAAATAAGTGTCATGATAAATTGAGAATTGAGAATTAAAATTATAAATTAATATACTTATGTGTACGGATGCGGCGGATGAGCATACCTGCCGCCAAGCCTAAACCTACTAAGACGAGCAGTCCGGCCAATGCACTCCAATCCACTTCGCCTACTCCGGCTACGGCCGTTTGTCCGTTGACTGTCGCAATGATGCCCAAGATGGCAATTAAGGCATTGCAAAGGAAAAGCAGTTCGAGACGCACTTCCTTTTCGGGCAACAGCCAACGAATGAGCCATGAGCCTGCCGGAATGATTACTAACACTCCCGCCGCCATGCTCCAGGCAATTTTAGAAAAGTCCACACCGGGGAAAGCGAAGATCAAAGCCACCAAGCCGCTGAACAAGACCGGGAAAATCAAAATGCCCGGAAACCAACGTAACATTCGATAGCTCCACAAAGTGCGTTTCTTGATAACACCCGTTGTCTGTACATGGGCAGCCAGCATACAGAAGGCCATTTGCAAAACGACCTCTACACTCAAGACTACCGATGTGTCGAGCATCAGCGAAGGATTGGCGAGCCAGTCGGCTATCTGCGTCTTGCTCTGCTCAATGGCATACGGCCATGTCAAGCCCACAAACAAGGCACACACCACCGCTATGACCACCACCGAAACAAGCTTGCGGTAAGTCTGCTTCAGCATAAAGTTGAAGCAGACCAATATCATCAATACGAATACAACCGTTTCCATGTTATTCCTGCATTTTGCGACGACGGCGACGAACCACCCACACTAAAATGACAAACGCAACCAGGACCGCTACGGCCACAGCGACATTGCTAAGTATGGTGGTATGTTTGTCGGTTTCACTCGAAAGTTCTTCCTTCTTCATGACCATACCCTTCTTGTGGCCGGCAGCCACCGCTTCCCGAATCTGGTTGATGTTCTGCTGATAGGCTTGGGCGGTCTGCGCATCTGTGCGAGAAGCAATGTACTCGCGGAGCTTGGCATTGTCGCACACGAAGCCGGAGCAAGAAGGTTTATACTTGTTCACTAAGTCGGTGTGTAGCTTGGCAATGTCGGCCAACTGTTGGTCGGTTGCCTTCCACAATCCTTTGCGGGCAGACTCCATCATTACAGCAGTCATCTCTTCCAATGCTGCCGGATTCCGGTTCTCGAAATATTGCTGTACGTTCAAGCCGAACTTGTCTTTCACATATACATTATATATTTCATCCCACATTTCGTTGTCTACTGCTTTAGGCTTCATTACATTCCAGCCGTAAGTGTTCTGTATGATTTCGGCAAAAGCGTGGGCTTCTCCTGCATCGCCTTTCATCTTTTCCTGGATGTAAGCCGGATTGAAGATAGTCGTGCGGCTTTCCACACCGATGGCTTCCTTCACTTCCTGCATACGTACCCGATTGCGGTTGCGGTAATCACTCAGGTAGGCATCCGGATCCTTGCCGGTTACGTTCCGTACAGCCAAGTTCATGCCGCCCATAAATTCGTACACATGGTCGAGGCTCAATGCTCCCCATGTATTGCTTTGACGAGGCTGGATGACAGCATCCGTATTGCTCAATGCCGCTTCAAACGCATATTGACGCACAGTCTCCCAGTTCTTTTCTGTGCCGTAGAAAGCACCCATGTTGTTCAGATAAACATCAGCAATTTCCGCTTCGTCTTCCCAGCGGTCGCCACTCTGCACCATGCCTTGAATACCTGTTCCGTAGTTCCCATTTACACCGCCGAACACTCGGTAGGTGGAGATTTCACGTGCTTCCTTTGGCGAAAGTCCTCGTTCTATCAGGCGGCGTTCCACTTCCACCACACCGGCATTTACCTGGTTTTCGTACACATCATCGGTAGCTGCGGCCGCCATTTCCACCGCCCGACTGATAAGGAACAGCCGAGAAGCTGCAATGTCGCGGAGCTGTCCGCTGGTTTGAACCACTACGTCGATACGCGGACGGCCTAAATCCTTAGAAGGAATCAACCGTAAATCGGTTACACGACCAAAAGCATCGCGGATGGGTTCCACACCCAACATATACAGAATCTGTGCAATGGTGGCTCCTTCCGTTTCAATGAATTCTCCACTCCAAAGGGTATAGCTAACCTTGCGGGGAATACTGTCGTTATGGCGTTTCTTATATATCTCGATCGTGTTGTTTGCCAATGCCATTCCCTTTTCCCAAGCCGCTTCACTCGGAGTTGCTTCCGCATTGATGGCATAAAGATTGCGTCCGGTAGGCAAAGTATTTGGGTTGGCTATCGGATCTCCTCCCGGCGAAGGTTGAGTGTAACCGCCGTTTAGGGCATTCATCATGGAAAGCATCTCCTTTTCAGGACTTTCTTGCAAAGCCTGTTTGTAGTTGGCTACATTCTTGATGGTTCGTTCCACCTCTCCAACGGCTTGGGCAAACGTGATTTCTTCTTTGGTGTATTCCTTTTTGTTGCCCATCATGGCTTTCATCATGGCGGCCATGCCTCCGTTTGAATCCGATTTGCCGGCAGAAGAGGAACTACCCTTTGATTGCTTCTTCATCATGGCGGCTTCCATCTTCTTCAAGGCTTCCGGACTGGCACCCATTTTCTTGGCCATCTGGAGAGCCTTGCTTATCTTGCTGTTGTTCTTCGATGGAGCTTGTTTACCGTTTGCATCAGCCATTGCCATCATCATGGACATCATGTCTTGTGGCATTTGACGTGAACGTTCGATTTCGCGAGCCTTTGCCAATTCTTCCGGAGTTATGTTGGCTGTACGGCATATCAGTTCGTCCGTAGCCAAAGATGGGGTAGCCAACAGACGACTTACCAACTCACGAGCCGGATTCAGATAACGGCTTGTAAACAAAGACTTATGCTTTTCCACATCCGTAGCGGCACGACCACGCAACTTGTCGAGTGCCAACAGACTGTATGCGATAGGTTCGGTGGTCATGGCATATATACTGCTTTGAATACGTTCCGGTGCATAAGGAACTCCCATTGTATAAAGTTGGCCGGTTATCTTTTCATTGGCCAATTCTTCGGCAAAGTTCTCAATGCGGGCGATGTCGTCTTCGGTATAAGGAACAGTTAACAAACTATCCAAACCTAATTCCCGATGAATCCCTAATTTCACAGTAAACGACTTCACTTTCAAAGATGCCTTATTCAACGCCTCTTCTTTGGGGGTGTCTTCTCCCAATACATTATTATATATCTTGATAGCTTCGGTCAGCTCCCGGTAAGTACCCCTTACGCTACTTTCCATGAAAGGGGGAGTAAGATACGACTGAAGACCGGCATACGAACGGCGCTTGGCTATGACACCTTCGCCCACATTGCCAATAGAATAAAGGTAGAGATGAGGCAAAGCGCCTACCAATCGGTCAGGCCAGTCATTGCTGCTCAAAGCTACTTGCTTCTTCGGAGTGAATTCCAGACTTCCATGTGTGCCGAAATGTATCAAGACATCGGCTCCGAAACCGTATTGTGTCCAAAGATAAGAAGCAATGTAGTTGTGTGGAGGAGCCGCATCCGTACCATGTACCATTTTGAAAGAGTTGTCTCCCTTTCCAGCCGCATATTGCGGAAGAAGCACAACGTTTCCCAAATCTACGCGGGGCAACCCCAGCTTACCGTCTTCCGTAACCATGTATTCGCCAGGAAAATCCCCGTTCAAAGCCACGACCTCGGCGTATTTTTCCGGGCGAAGAGCCTTCTTTACCCAAGTTTCATACTGTTCTTTGGAAATAAGTTCGGGATTGGCTTTCTGTATGAACTCAACGATGGCTCCTTCGGCATACGAACCGAATACTGCTCCTCTTTCCTGGATGAGCTTGGCCAAGCCTTCGGCAGTTGCCGGTAATCCTTCCACTTTATAGTCTTCCTGCTTCATGCGCTTCAGTAGGTTGTAGAGGGAAGGAACCACTTCCATGCCTCCTGCGGTCAGGACATTCTGTCCGGGGCCTTTGTAATAATAGATGGCGACGCGCTTTTCGCTGTTCGGCTTACTTTGAAGTTTGATATAGTTGTTGACGGTCTGTACGAAAGTTTCCAAGCGTTCGGGGATGGCATAGGCATGTTGCAACCCTTCTTCATCCTTGTAATGCCCGAACAAAGCGAATGGGCGGATAGCTCCGTCGATTTCGGGGGTTACAATACTTTGCGACATAAAGCCGCCGTTCATGCCCTGCTTGTCGGCTTCCCAATCTTCCACCAATCGGTTGACATTCAAAGGAGCAAAGAGGGGAACGTTACGTTCGGTCAGGAAGTCGACGGCGTAGTCGCCCAGACGACCATGTGCCATGTTGATGACTGCAGCTAACTTAATGGAGTCGGCCATCCCTCTCTGAATGAAGGTTTTCAAGTTACGAACCGGATACACGACATTGCCCGTTTCTTCCAACTTGCTGATGAGGTCGGTCGGTTCGCCCATCTGACCGGTTAGGATGACACCGGGAGCTTCCTCTTTCAGTAAGTCGTGCTTTTGCAAGAAAGCATGATATTCGGCTAAGGTGTTGAAGCCTAATTCTTCGTCTTCCGGTTTCGATGGATTGATGTGATAAAGCAAATCGTTGGCTCGGGCTGTAACTTGTTCCGGTTCCTTTATGGAAAGCAACTTCCCGTCGATATGCTTACGGACATAATTAAGTAAGCTTCGGTAATTGCGTCGCCCGCCATTTGTCAGATATTGTTTCAGCGTGTCTGTCTGAATGGAGTCTAATGAACAGATGTTGTTGGCCGGATTTGTGGCAGCGGTGGTCAGAAAAGGTAAGCCTGCGTCTGCTGCTTCCTGAATCATGGTTCGTTGTTCTTCCGTAATTCGAAGCCCCATACCGTTCATGAAGACCATGTCGTAGTCCGTCAGATCCTCCAAATTCTCCGTACTCAGTTCACTGATTCGAATGAATGAGTTGTCATTGGCTTTGGAAATCTGCCCCAAGTTGATGACTTGGTAGTTGATGAAGGCCACCCTTGTGGCTCCCAACCAACTATCCCATGCCCACCAACCCAATAGCAGGACAAGGGCAATTCCCAATCCGATTTTCAGTTTCTGTCTTTTCATATTTTCTCTTTTTCTATGGTTTTCCTTACTTTAAAAGAATTTGTCTACATCAATGGAAACACCGGCTGAAAAGGTGGTTCCGGTCGTACTTGGCGAATTGCTGTAATAGTAGTCGGGTACGTAGTTGAACAGGTTGTCTACCGCCATCGTTACGTTGACTCCCTTGAGAATCCTCTGCGTCAGACTTAGTTTCCAGATGTTGTAAGAAGGATAGGTTTGCTTGACGGTTTCTTCATACGAAGTGGCCGACGTATATTCGTCTGTCGTTACTTTCGAGAGGAAGCGGCCGTTTAAAGCAATATTGAATCCGTAGCTTTTCCAATTCTTTCCATATTCCAAACGGGCAGTTGCCGTATGCGGACGAGTGGAAGAGGTAAGGGGTTCTCCTTTTTTGATATGCTCGTGAGTATAGGCATAGCTCAGACGGGCAGAGATTCCGCAAGGGAAGCGAACCGAAGCGTTGGCATCCACTCCGGCAATCTTAAGCTGAGCCATGTTGGTGTATCGCATACCTCCTAATTCCTGATTCCAAGCCGTTGTGATACGGTTGTCTACAATGTTGTAGAATCCGGTTACAGTCATATTATAACGCCCTTTGGTGTATTCGGCAGAAAGTGAGAAGTTCTGACTGGTCTCGGCTTTCAATTCAGGATTGCCGTAAATCATGAAAAGGCTTGCCATGTCGAAGTTCATGTACATCTCCTTCAAGCTGGGTGCCCGGAAACCTCCGGCATACGAAGCCCGAAGGGAACAGTTGCCAACCTTATACATCAAACCCAACTTTGGAGAAGCGTGTTGCACATCAGCTTCCGAGAAGTAATCAAAACGCAAGCCGGCTATGACATTGAACCATTTTGTCGGGTTCCAGTCAAACTGGGCAAATCCGTCTATTGTGTATTGTTCCTTGCTTCCGCCATCGGCAAACTGATAGCTTTGCAGATAGTCTCTCATGTAGTCGCCCCCTACCGTCAAGGTATGCTTTCCGAAGGTGCGGTTGTAGATGGTGCGAACAGTATGTTGCACGTTGCTATAATCACGCACGTCGGCTCCACTTTGTAAAGCATAATCACTCTTGTCGTACTGGTCGAAGCTGTAAGCCAGTTCCAAATCGTTGTTCTTGTCAAAGGAATAATTGCCTTTTAATCCTCCACTAAACCCACGATAACGTTCTTTGGAAGTCTCCTGTGTATCCCGTTGACGGAAGAAATATCCCAAACGGCCGGTCAGCTTCAAGTTGTCGTTGGCGGTAAAGGTCAGTTTCTCCTTGATATTCCAAGTGTGATTGCCGTAAATCTTGCTATAATCGCCTTCGTTCTTCAGGTTAATCGCATCTACGGTGGTGTGCTGGATGTTCGTTACGCTGTTGAACTTCCCCACATTGAAACCTACTGTTCCTCCATAGCGTTGTTCACCATGCGCCCCGAAACGACTGTTGACATTCACACTCCAGGGTTCTTGGGCAGTACGGCTGATGAGATTGACCACCCCACCTACGGCATTGGAACCATAGAGGGAAGAGGCGGCTCCCTTCACAATTTCTATGCGTTCCACATTGTCCATGTTCAAACGACTGTAATCTATGTTGTCAAGGGTTTCTCCTGCCAGGCGTTCGCCGTCCACCAAGAAGAGTACGGCATTTCCGCCAAAGCCTTGCATGTTGAGGGAAGTCTGCTGGTTCATGGAATAGGAAAATTCAATGCCGGGCAACTCGCTTTGAAGCAAGTCGCCGATGTGTGTGGCATCTACCTTTTTGATGTCATTTGAAGTAATGACACGAGTAACGATAGGCACATCTTTCAAAAGCTTGGGAGTGCGTGTGCCAGTTACGACCACCGTTTCCATATCCAAGTACATCCGTATCAACGAATCTTCCACCGCCGTTTGCTGTTCTTGGCCGGACAGGGAGACCGAAACGCCCAACAAACACATCATTATACTAATCAATCTTTTGTTCTTCATCGTTCTTACCAAGTTAATGGATATACATAATCAATCGTCATAAAGCCTTTGACCGAAGCATCGTTCATAAAATTGCTCAGGCGGACAGCGGCATAAGTACCATCCTTCAGCTTTACGATATATACCTTATTAGATAGTGTATAAATGGGAGGCATGGTCGAAGTGTCGACATTCAACCAAGCGGACAACACCGGATTGACATCGCTTTCGGCATAAAGGATGACTCCATCCATCATTCCCGACATGTCGACGGTTACTTTGGAAGGCTCGTCGGCCACAAAGTTTCCTGAAGGAAGGGCTCCGGAAGCTACCAATGCGTCCAAACTCGTAAAGCTGGTTTCCTGTACGCTTCCTTTATTTGTCTTGGCATCGTATCGGTGTACGGCCAAATCCCACGCTTCCGGCTCTACCATATCGTCGGTAATCTCAACCGAGTCAATCTGGTGAGTGTGGAAATTGATGTATATCCAACGGGTGTATTGGGTAGCGTCGATGTAAATCGTTCCGGAGTTCGTGGCTTCGTCGACCTTGATGAACCCGTAATCATTGCTTTGCAAGTCTTGCGGTTCATCGTAAATGTCCTCGAAAATACCATTGCATGCCGAGAGCAGCACAATGACTACTCCCAGCATGCTTCTTAGAAAAAGAGAACGCTTGTTCATGTTATCCTTACTTCTTTTCTCCTGTAAAATCGAAATTGATAGCCATCGGCATGGCTCCCGGTGTTACGGAATAATCGATATCTGCCTTGCCATTCTTGATGGTTCCGGTCAGCGAACCGACGTACTTGTCTTGGTTGATGGCTGTCTCGGAGATGGTATAAGTAACATCATCGGTGGTGCTGACTACAGCTCCCGAAACAGTAAGGGAAGGCAAAGCCATAGCTCCCGAACCGGCTGAAGGCAGTACGATGGTTACTGTATTGTCGGAGACGGCGGTTATCTGTACGGTTGCCTCGGTCGGATCGTATGAGGTGGAGGCAACACTCATCGTAATTGTTCCTTGATAGTTGCCTGCTACGGCTTCAGACGGTTTTACTGTTTCTTCATCATCACTACAAGCTGCCAAGCACAATACGGCAGCCATCATTGCCATGTAATTTTTCAGTTTCATCTTTTTATAATTTTAAGTTATTGTTTCTTCACTTTTAACGGCTGCAAAGATAAAATGGCAGAAAAAACAGGGCAATACCTAAAAATTGGTAAAGTGATGAAAGGGGATTAACTATTTGTAGGTAGTGGTAGCCATTTCTAACTACAATCTGCATGTATTTCTTAGGTAATAATCGGTTTTCCATTGGAGTGGTCAAGCTTAACCACTCCGGTGGTCAGGGTTGCTCACTCCGGTGGTTAACTTTGACCACTCGGGTGGAAAGATGAAATTTGCAAAGAATGTCGGTCGGTTAGTATGCTTCCGGAAACAAGGAAAACGGGTAGGATAGGGGAGCCGAAAAGTCGCTTTGGAGGGATGGTGTTAAAAAACATAGTTTAGTAACATCTTGCTTTCGGTTGCTTTTTCAAACATATTTTTCTAATTTGCGCCCCGATTTTTAGGAGATATGAATACATATCCTTTAGTTAATAATTAAACCTTAAGATATCATGAAAGTTTATCAAACGAACGAAATTAAGAACATTGCACTTCTTGGCAATGATGGATCAGGTAAGACTACCCTCACAGAAGCGTTGCTTTTTGAGAGTGGCATCATCAAACGTCGCGGTAGAATCACAGCTAAAAATACAGTCAGTGACTATTTCCCAGTAGAACAAGAATATGGATATTCTGTATTCTCTACAGTTTATCACGTGGAATGGAACAACAAGAAGCTGAACATCATCGACTGCCCGGGTAGTGATGACTTCGTGGGTGCGGCTATGACAGCTTTGAACGTAACAGACACAGCTGTGTTGTTGCTGAATGGCCAGTACGGTCCGGAAGTAGGCACACAGAATCACTTCCGTTACACAGAAAAGTTGGGTAAGCCGGTTATCTTCTTGGTAAACCAGCTCGACCACGAAAAGTGCGACTATGACAACGTGTTGGAACAGTTGAAGAGCATCTATGGCTCAAAGGTTGTTCCTGTACAATATCCTATCGAAACAGGTCCTAACTTCCACGAATTGATCGACGTGCTTTTGATGAAGAAGTATTCATGGGGTCCTGATGGTGGTGCGCCTACTATCGAAGACATTCCTGCTTCTGAAATGGACAAGGCATTGGAAATGCACAAGGCATTGGTAGAAGCTGCCGCTGAACATGACGAAACCTTGATGGAAAAGTTCTTTGAAACAGAATCTTTGACCGAAGACGAAATGCGTGAAGGTATCCGCAAGGGCTTGGCTGCTCGTGGTATGTTCCCGGTATTCTGCGTTTGTGCAGGTAAGGACATGGGTGTTCGCCGCTTGATGGAATTCTTGGGCAATGTGGTTCCGTTCGTAGACGAAATGCCTCCTGTACACAATACTCGTGGCGAAGTGGTGAAGCCAAATGCAGATGGTCCTACTTCTTTGTTCTTCTTCAAGACGGCTGTTGAACCACATATCGGTGGCGTACAGTATTTCAAGGTAATGAGTGGTAAGGTTCACGAAGGCGATGACTTGACCAATGCCGATCGCGGTTCAAAGGAACGTATGGCTCAGTTGTTCGTTTGCGCAGGTGCCAACCGTATTCCGGTAGAAGAACTTCGTGCAGGAGATATTGGCTGTACCGTAAAGTTGAAAGACGTTAAGACAGGTAATACATTGAACGGTAAGGATTCTGAAAACCGTTTCAACTTCATCAAGTATCCTAATCCGAAGTATTCTCGCGCTATCAAGCCGGTAAACGAAGCCGATGTAGAAAAGATGATGGCTATCTTGAACCGTATGCGTGAAGAAGATCCGACATGGGTAGTAGAACAATCGAAGGAATTGAAGCAGACCATCGTTTATGGTCAGGGTGAATTCCACTTGCGTACATTGAAGTGGCGTTTGGAAAACAACGAAAAGTTGATGATCAAGTACGAAGAACCGAAGATTCCTTATCGCGAAACCATCACAAAGGCTGCAC
>JAFTSK010000086.1 GCA_017467385.1 Bacteroidaceae bacterium | reverse complement strand
TTATTGTACCTTTGCATCCGCAAATGAGAAACAACTCTCGTTCTTAGCAATGCCCAGATGGCGGAATCGGTAGACGCGCTGGTCTCAAACACCAGTGGATTCACTTCCATCCCGGTTCGACCCCGGGTCTGGGTACTGAAGAAAAGGAGAAGATGTTTCGAAGGCAAATAAATAGTTTGCCCAGATGGCGGAATCGGTAGACGCGCTGGTCTCAAACACCAGTGGATTCACTTCCATCCCGGTTCGACCCCGGGTCTGGGTACTGAAGCGGAGAAAGTTGAAAAACTCTCTCCGTTTTCTTTTATTTCCGGCTTATTGGTCAAAATAGGGCTTATTTCCCTCCGTAGCTCGTTGGTTTGCTGATAGATTAAGTCAAGCACTCTATTGTAGGATTTGGTTCGATAATAAGCAAAAAAACTCTTTGGCGTAAGACTGTTAACGCCAAAGAGCTTTCTTCATTTCTCTTTGATGAATTATGCAAGAACTTCTACCGCGCGACGGATACGTCTCAATGATTCTTCTTTGCCTAATACGGCGGTGATGTCAAAGATGTGAGGACCTTTGCCTTCGCCTACCAATGTCAAACGGAAAGCATTCATCACGTTGCCTAAGTGATAACCCTTTTCGGTAATCCAAGCCATTACTTCTTTTTCCTGGTTTTCTACCGAGAAGTCTTCCAATGCTTCGAGGAAGTTGGCCAGTTCCAACATGTGTGCCGGAGAATCCTCTTTCCAACGTTTCTTGCGAGTCTTTTCATCGTATTCGGTCGGAGCCACGAAGAAGAACTTGCAAGTTTCCCATAAATCCTTGACGAAGCTTACGCGGTCTTTCATCAATCCTACCACCGTTACTACCTTATCCATTGGCGCTTCCACTCCGTTGGTTTTCAAGATAGGCATGAAAAGCTCGGCCAGTTCGGCGTTGTCCTTTTTCATGATGTATTCGTGGTTGAACCACTTGCCTTTTTCGTAATCGAACTTAGCACCGGCTTTGCTACAATGCTTCAAGTCGAAGAGTTGTACCAATTCATCGAGAGACATGATTTCCTGGTTATTGCCCGGGTTCCAACCCAATAGGGCGAGGAAGTTGATGACAGCTTCCGGCAAATAGCCTGATTCGCGATAACCTGAAGAAACATCGCCTGTCTTGGGATCGTGCCATTCCAACGGGAATACAGGGAAGCCAAGACGGTCTCCATCACGCTTGCTGAGTTTACCGTTTCCGTCCGGTTTCAAAAGTAACGGAAGGTGGGCAAATTCCGGCATGGTGTCTTCCCAGCCGAAAGCGCGGTAAAGCAATACATGGAGAGGAGCTGAAGGCAACCATTCCTCACCGCGAATGACGTGTGAAACTTCCATCAAATGGTCGTCTACGATGTTGGCCAAGTGATAAGTAGGTAATTCGTCGGCCGACTTATACAGCACTTTGTCGTCCAAAACCGATGAGTTGACGATGACTTCGCCACGAATGATGTCGTGTACGTGTACTTCTTCGTTAGGCTCAATCTTGAAACGAACGACGTACTGCTTACCTTCTGCAATCAAAGCATCCACTTCTTCCTTTGGCAAAGTCAAGGAGTTGCGCATGCTCATACGGGTAGAAGCGTCGTACTGGAAGTTGGCTATTTCTTTACGCTTGGCATCCAGTTCTTCCGGAGTATCGAAAGCGATGTAAGCCTTGTCGTTTTCCAACAACACCTGTACATACTTCTTGTAGATGTCTCGACGTTCAGATTGGCGATAAGGACCATGTTCTCCACCGAAGCTTACACCTTCATCGAACTTGATACCCAGCCACTTGAACGATTCGATGATGTACTCTTCTGCTCCCGGGACGAAGCGGTTGGAGTCTGTATCTTCGATACGGAAAATCAAATCACCACCGTGCTGACGGGCAAATAAATAATTGTACAAAGCAGTACGAACACCACCGATATGTAATGCTCCAGTAGGACTCGGAGCAAAACGAACTCTAACTTTTCTATCTGACATTTGTTCTTTATCTATAAAATACGTTGCAAAATTAATCTAAAATTCCCGATTTTTTCGTATTTTGCACGCAAAATTGTAGAACTATGAACAGTTTCAGTACTAACAAGCGGTTTTCATATAAGGATTTGTTATTCAAAGTCCTCATTTTTGTCGTTACGGTGTCCGTTATTGTGTATTTCCTTCCGAAAGAGGGAAAGTTCAATTACGAGTTTGATGTCGATAAACCCTGGAAGTATGGTTTGTTGCAAGCGTCTTTTGATTTCCCTATCTATAAGAACGACCAACAAGTACAAAAGGAGCAGGATAGTATCTTGGCTTCTTACCAACCTTATTACCATCTGGAAAAGGAGACGGGAAAAACCATGCTGGCCAAACTGAGAGAAGACTATAATAAAACGCTTCGTGGCATTGTTCCGGGAACCGATTATCTTCGCTATCTGGAGAAAAGTCTCGAAAAGATTTACGAGAGGGGTATTCTGTCGGGAGCTGATGCAGAGAAACTGACTGAAGACAGCCTTCATAGTATTCTGCTTGTGGATAAGAACTTAGGAATCAGTCGTCCGGTCGACCAGTTGTTTACCATTAAAGGGGCTTATGAGTATCTGTTGAATGCCGATACTTCGGCTTACCGAAAAAGGATTCTACAACAATGTAACCTGAACAACTACATCACACCGAATTTGATTTACGATAAAGAGAAATCGGAAACGGCTCAAAAGGAGTTGCTCTCTAATTTTTCATGGGCTAACGGATATGTCTTGAATGGTCAGAAGATTATCGACCGAGGGGAAATTGTGAATGAAAAGACTTACAATATCTTGGAATCACTCCGTAGGGAGTGGGAGAAAAGAAGCGAGTCGACCAAAGAGATTCGTCTGACGATAACCGGTCAAGCGTTGTTTGTAGGTATCTTTGTATTATTCTTTATGGCTTACTTGGAACTCTTCCGTAAGCAATACTACGGTCATAAAGGCGCTTTGACTTTGCTCTTTGCATTGATGGTCTTTTTCCCGATTGTCCTTGCTGTGATGGTGGAACAGAACCTGTCAAATGTCTATATCATTCCGTTGGCAATGATTCCTATCATTGTAGGTATTTTCTTGGATTCTCGTACCGCTTTTGTGGCACACGTGGTCATTATCATGCTGTGTTCCATCTCTTTGAGGTATCCGTATGAGTTTATTATCCTTCAGATAGGAGCCGGTCTGACCGCTATTTACAGTTTACGGGAACTGTCCCAACGTTCGCAGTTGTTCCGAACCGCCTTTTTGGTATTCATTTGTTATGCACTGTTGTATTTTGCGTTTGGGTTGATTCACGAAGACGATTTGACTAAATTGGATACCCGTATGTATATCTATTTTGGTATAAACGGGGTGTTGTTGCTCTTTGCTTATCCTTTCTTATTTGCTTTGGAAAAGATATTCGGCTTTACTTCCAACGTTACGCTGGTCGAACTCTCCAATATTAATAATAGTTTGCTTCGTGAGATGTCCGAAGTGGCTCCAGGAACGTTCCAACATTCTTTGCAGATGGCCAACCTTGCAGCAGAAGCTGCCAATAAGATTGGAGCAAACAGTCAGTTGGTTCGTACAGGGGCTTTGTATCATGACATTGGAAAGATGGTCAATCCGGTGTTCTTTACGGAAAATCAGTCGGGTGTCAATCCACACAAGAGCCTGAGCTACGAACAGAGTGCCCAGCTCATTATCAATCATGTAACAGACGGTATCAAGTTGGCCGAGAAATACAATCTGCCAAAGGTTATAAAGGATTTCATCCTGACGCATCATGGCTTGGGAGTAACCAAATACTTCTATATATCTTACAAGAATGAACATCCCGATGAGGAAGTGGATATCGAGAAGTTCCGTTATCCGGGGCCAAATCCTTTTACCAAAGAACAAGCGATTCTGATGATGGCCGACTCGGTGGAAGCTGCTTCGCGAAGTCTGCCGGAATATACGGAAGAAAGTATCGGTACATTGGTCGATAAGATTATTGATGCTCAGGTAGCAGAGGGATATTTCAAGGAATGTCCGATAACGTTCAAGGACATTGCTTCGGTAAAGGCTCTGTTTAAGGAGAAACTGAAGACAATGTACCACACTCGAATCACTTATCCGGAGTTGAAGAAATAATAAGGAGACGGATTCCAAGCCATAACAGCTTAGAATCCGTCTTTTTTAAGAAGCTTTTTGAAATAGTTATCTCCCCCTCTTGAGAGGGGGAAGGGGGTGTGTGAAATACATCAACAATGAATATATCCCCACCTATATGTGTCTCACACACCCCTTAATCCCCTCTCAAGAGGGGAATTTGGAAAATCCAAACAATCTTTAAGTCTTTCCAATAACCCGCTACAAGCATCCTCCAAGATGTCCAATACCTGTTCAAAGCCGGAAGCACCTCCGTAATAAGGATCCGGAACATGGTCTACCATCATGTTTTGACAAAAGTCGGTCATTCGGTAGATTTTCTTCTCGCTTTCCAAGTCCGGTGCGCGGTCTTTCAAGTCCTGAATGTTCCGGTCGTCCATGCCGATGATAAGGTCGAACTCGTAAAAGTCAAGAGTACGAACCGGACGCGAACGGTGGGTAAGGTGATAGCCGCGATGATAGGCGTGCATACGCATCCTGCTATCCGGCAACTCTCCTTCGTGGTAGCTGAGAATACCGGCAGAGTCAACCGTAATCTTGTCCTCTAATCCGGCTTCTTTAATCTTGGTTCTCATTACTTCTTCGGCCGATGAGGAACGGCAAATATTACCTAAACAAACAAATAATATCTTCATAATCAATTCTTTTTCAAATACTTCTTAAATACATCCACACTTCGGTTTACAATCAAGTCTTCCGGAAATTCTGTCTCGTGTAACAGTTCGTACAAGTATTCATAGTTGGCAATGTCGAAGGAAATATGCGCATCGCTACCCAGGATGACCGGCACTTCGTACTGCTTGCACAAACGGAGCAGGGTAAGGTTGTTCTCCCGAGCATCTACCTTGTTGCGGGTAGGCTTTAGCGAGCTGTTGTTGATTTCAAGTAAAGTTCCGTAAGTTTTGGAAGCTTGTACGATAGGCTCAAAGTTTAATTGGGCTGTTCCGTCTCCCGGATGGCTGATGATTTGGATGTACGGATGGCGGATTACTTGAATCAGACCGTAAGTATTCTCTTCTACGGAACCCGACTCGTAGCATATTTGATGAATCCCTGCAATACGGAGGTCTAACCGTTTCATGAGTGCTTCATCGGCATCTATGTTTCCTTGAGTATCTAAGATGTTGATTTCTGCTCCTAACATCAGCTCAATCCCATACATTTGTCGGGGTACGACATGGAGATTGCGGAAGTAAATGGGAACGCAGGTGCCGGGAACGCTGGAAGTATGCTCGGTGATTCCTAACAACTTCAAGCCCTTTTCGGCTCCGGCTTTTGCCATCTCTTGCAGGGTACTGAATGCATGACCACTGGCAATCGTGTGGGTGTGCATGTCTAATTCTGTCTTCATATATCTTTATTGTGGATCAACATCATAATAAACCATTAAACCTCGGAAACGTTCGTCTTCCATGACCATGCGTTGCACTCCCAACAGGTAGTTGCGTACTTTGGCCATCGAAGCGGTCTGTTCTACTTTGATAATCATCTTCTTGATGAACAACGATTGGATGCGGGATACCGGTGGTTTGTCCGGTCCTAACACTCGGTCGACCAATCCGGCACGAAGTTGGGTAGCCATTGTCTCTGCGGCCAACTCCAAGACTTCCTCTTTTCGATGCTTCAGATAGACATAGATTAAGCGATAGAAAGGTGGATAGCGAAACAACTGTCGTTCGGCCAATTGGTCGTAATACAACTGCTCGTAGTCATTTCCCATGACCTGTTGGATGACGGGCAAGTCCGGAGATTTTGTTTGTAGAATGACCAATCCTTGTTTGTTCTTTCTGCCGGCTCTGCCTGCCACTTGTGCCATCAGTTGGAAGGCGCGTTCGTGGCTTCGGAAGTCCGGATAGTTCAGCATGGTATCGGCGTTCAGGATGCCTACCACACTGACATGCTCAAAGTCCAATCCTTTGGAAACCATCTGTGTGCCAATCAGAATATCTGTTTTGCCTTGCTCAAAGTCGGCTATGATTCTTTCATACGCTGTTCGGGTGCGGGTGGTGTCCAAATCCATTCTTGCTACCCGCGCTTCCGGAAAGATTTGCTTGATGTCGTCCTCTATCCGTTCCGTCCCGAAACCACAGTTTCTTAGTTCTACCCCTCCGCAAGCCGGACAAGTGTGAGGAACCTGATAGGTACATCCACAATAGTGGCAAGTCAGTTGATTCAATCCTTTGTGGTAAGTCAAACTAACATCGCAATGCTTGCATTTAGGCACCCAACCACAGGTTTGACATTCTATCATCGGGGCAAATCCTCTACGGTTCTGGAAGAGGATGATCTGCTCTTTTCTTTCTAATGCTTCTCTTACTTCCTTAACCAATGTAGGCGAAAACGGTCCTTTCATCCGCTTCTGGTGGGTGAGTTCCTTAATGTCTACTTGTTCGATATGTGGAAGTTGGATTTCTTTGTAGCGTTCCTTCAACTCTACCAATCCGTACTTGCCGGAGGTGGCGTTGAAGTAGCTCTCTATGCAAGGAGTGGCTGTACCTAACAATACCTTTCCTCCATACATGGAAGCCAGCATGATAGCAGCACTCCGCGCATGATAGCGAGGGGCCGGATCTTGTTGTTTATAAGTGTTCTCGTGTTCTTCGTCGACAATCACCAATCCTAATCGGGTAAATGGAAGGAATACGGATGAACGTACTCCCAAGATGACATCATACGGTTGTTCGCCCAACTGCTTCTGCCAGATTTCCACTCGTTCTGCATCGGGAAACTTGGAATGATAGACACCCATACGGTTTCCAAACACTCGTCGGAGACGTTCTGTGATTTGGGTGGTCAATGCAATCTCCGGCAAGAGATATAACACTTGCTTGCCGGCTTGAAGGGTTTGCTGGATGAGATGGATGTAAACTTCAGTTTTTCCACTGGCGGTTACACCATGTAACAAACATACATTCTTCTGTTGGAAGCAGTCCGTAATGTCTTGTAAGGCTTGTTGTTGACTCTGGCTTAATGGATTCAGACCGGTTGTCTCTGCACAAAAACGGTTCAGCCGGCCTATCTCTTGATGGTACACCTCAAAGATGCCTTTCTCAACCAAGCCGTTGAAAATGGTTGATGAAGCACCGGCTTTCTCCAACAAGTCTTTCTTCGTAACCTCTTTCAGCGAAGGTTGGGGGCCAGCCCATCCGGAGAGTTCGATGTATTTCATCAAGACAGCCAACTGCTTCTTGGCTCGGCTCAGCTCGTTGAACAAAGCCAGCATACGGGGTTCGTCTATGCTGTTGTCGGCCAATCGGACTCTGGCTTCGGTGCGAGGCTTGTAACTCCGTTTCAGGTCTTCTTTGATGAATATGGCTTCCTTCTCAAGCAATCTCTTGATGCTGGGAAGGATGTGCTTTAGGTTGCATGTTCGCTGAAGTTGGGTTACACATTGCTCCCTGTCTGTGCAGAGTGCATCGAGTATGCTTTGCTCCGTCTTGGAAAGAGGTTCCGGAGCTTCAAATTCCTCGTTGTATGTAACAATCGTCTCACTTTCGAGCTTCATCCCGGAAGGAACAGCAGCTTTGTAGACATCGCCCAACGTACATAGATAATACGAAGACACCCATTCCCAAAACCGAAGTTGGCAAGGCAGGATGGCAGGAGCTTCGTCCAGCACTTCTTCTATCTCCTTCGTTTCGTAAGCGGTAGGAGCCTCGCTATGTACTTTGGTTACAATGGCCGTATAGTATTTCTTTTTGCCAAACGACACGACGACTCGGCAACCTACTTGTACGCTGTTCTCCAATGCTTGGGGAAGGGAGTAAGTATATTGCGAGGCAATGGGTAAGGGTACTATGACATCTACGTATCTCTTCATATTGCAAATGTACAAAAAAGGAGGCATTCCTCACAGAAGCCTCCCTTTATCTTTTGCAAAAATCTTTTAGAAGATGTAAGCCAATGAAACTTGCCAAGTCTTGTTCTTTGCAGTAAGTGCTTCGCCTGCATCCTTCCATTCAAAGCTATCGCCCATTGGAATTTGGTAAGTTACGCCTACTTGTACCTTTCTCAGCAACTTCAGACCGGCACCCAAGTTCAAGGCAACTTGTGTTTTCTTTGCTTCTACTGATTCCAAGTCAATGTCCTTGAAGTTGAAGAAGAAATCAGGACCTGCGGCCAGATAGATGCCGAACATGCTACCCAAACCAAAGGTGTATTTCAAGTTTACCGGAATTTCAATGCCTTGTTGCTTGGCATCGTCTTCACCGCGTTGAGAGTACATCAAAGCACCGTCGATTCCCAAACCAACGATAGGGAGAGTTACTTCAGCCATCGGACCAATGAAGAAACCGGTAGAGCTGTCAGTTACATCGGCTATGCTTTTCTTGTCGAAGTCCAACTTAGAAAAGTTCATACCACCTTTCACCCCAAACTTAATTAATTGGGCCTGAGCAGGAGCCGCCATCATTAAGGCTACTGCCACCATTAATACACTAATAATCTTTTTCATAACTTATGGTTCTTAATGTTTACGCCACAAAGATAAACAAAATTTCAGATTTGAATGTTCATATAGACCAAAAAGACAAGAGCTTTGTTCAAAAAGATGCAGAGCTTTTCGGAAAAGCTTTTGGGCTTTCTTGGGATGGGATATGAAAAATGGATGCTTTGAGCAGCATCCATTATCATTTATCTTTAATATTCATCTTCATTGAAAAAGAAGTCTTCTTTGCTTGGATAATCAGGCCAAATGTCTTCTATGCTTTCGTAGATTTCGCCTTCGTCTTCCATTTCTTGCAGATTTTCAATTACTTCCAACGGAGAACCTGAACGTATGGCATAGTCTATCAATTCGTCTTTTGATGCTGGCCAGGGAGCATCTTCTAATTTTGAAGCTAATTCTAATGTCCAATACATAGTTATCAAATTTTAATACAACAATATTCTCTTATTAAACCGCAAAAGTATAATAAAATCTTTCAAATGCAATCTTTATTCCAATAAATTTCGTCTATTCCTTCTAATAAGTTTATTTTTCGAGATAAAACAAACAGATAATCGGATAATCGGTTCATGAATGAGGAGACAAACACCTCTACTTCACAGGTTTTTGAAAGGGCTAAAATCCTTCTTTCTGCACGTCGGCAAACGGTTCGACAAACCTGGCAAACGGCTGAACCTCTTGCGCCTCCGGGGATGACAAAGGCTTTCAAGGCAGGGAGTTGGGAGTCTGTTTCGTCAATGGCATGTTCTAACTGCTGGATGTCATTCTCGGATAGTCGACTTTCTACACGCAAGGAAACGCTGGTCTGGTCGGTTGCCAAGTAGGAGCCGATGGTAAAGAGCTTGTTTTGTATCCAGAGGATGATTTGCTTGTCGGAAGGTTCGGTCAGGTAGGTGTTCAATAATCCTAACTGGGCGTTAAGCTCGTCTATGGTTCCGTAGGCTTCCAATCGTTCGTGTGTCTTGGATACGCGGGTTCCTCCCACTAAAGAAGTGGTTCCTTTGTCGCCGGTGCGAGTGTATATCAAACTTTTCTTCATCTCTGTATCATAAGAAGTTAACTACATAATTCTGTTTATATCGGTTCTTGTCGAAAAGGACAATGCCGATGTCGTATAGGTCGAATGTCAGGCGAACCCGTTCGTCGTGTTGCAAAAACTTCCACCAGGCTGCCCGGGCATCCGAGTCGTATAGATGGCCTACCACCATGCAGGATTGCTCATGCAAGTAAGGGTAGGTGGCTTCAAACGTCTCTATATAATAAGGTGTAGCTCCGATGTGCAGAAAGTCCACCCGATTCATCTTTTCTAACGCCGCTTTTAGTTGGTGTAAGGTCTGTTCCATTTCCATTCCTTCCAAACTCGTGGAAGAGAGGGTAGGACGGGCGGCACACATATACTTCATGGCGGATCCATTTCCTTTCCCCACTTCTATTAACGTCTTCGGCTGATAATGGTTGACTAAGCGGAACAACAACCGGTTGACTTTCTCCCTATAATGTGGCAAAGCTTTTGGGAAAGAAGTCTCTTTCAGTTGGCTATACGCATAGTACGGCAGCTTTTCGTACACAACGGAAGTGATTAGAAAGAAATCGGATGGAGAATGTACGCCATATCCGCAACGATGTCGGAAACGTTTGCACCAATTCCATATTCTTCGGACGAAAATCATAGTATTCCTTTTTAAGTAATACAAAGATAACAAGAAAAATTGTACTTTTGCCAAAAACAAGCAAATGATTCATGAAGATTCTTTGGATAGACCTTAATAGTTCCTATGCTCACTCGTCTTTGGCTTTGCCTGCGCTACATGCCCAGCTGAAAGAAAATGCTGACTATGAATGGAATGTAGTGTCGGCCACCATCAACGAAAACTTCGGATGGGTGGTGGACGAAATATATCGCCTTCGTCCGGATGTCGTGGCGGCAACGGCTTGGTTGTTTACGCACGAAGCCTTGATGCATATCGTGGCACGAGTGAAAGCATTGCTCCCTCAGACTTGCCTGATATTGGGCGGACCGGAGTTCTTGGGAGACAACGAAGCCTTCCTTCGTCGCCATCCGTTTGTCGATTGTGTTTTTCGGGGAGAAGGGGAGGAAGAATTCCCTCGTTGGCTGGCGTGCTGGCAACAACCCGAGGCTTGGAAAGACATTACAGGGCTTTGCTACATTGACAGAGAAGGCCATTATCAGGACAATGGGTTGGCCAGAGTCAAGCACTTTGAACAGCTCGTTGCTCCGGAAGAAAGTCGTTTCTTTCAGTGGGGAAAACCGTTTGTCCAGCTGGAAACGACACGAGGTTGCTTCAATACGTGTGCCTTTTGTGTGAGTGGGGGAGAAAAGCCGGTGCGTACTTTGCCTATCGA
>JAFTSK010000085.1 GCA_017467385.1 Bacteroidaceae bacterium | reverse complement strand
TATGTAGAAACTGAAAATGGAGGTATCCGTGTGAACTTGAAAGACAAACCGGAAGCTGTGGTTTGTGTCTGCTCCGAAAAGCCGATTGCTGTGTATGAATACTGCAACCTCCACGGATTGTGGAAAACTGAACTCTAAATAAATAATTAATTCTTTTTTAAAAAGACGGCCATCTTTTTTTAAAAAGACCGCCGTCTTTTATTTGTTACTTCTTCTGACTGAACAACCAACTCATAAAATCCGGTTGATTGAAAGCCGGATTCCAACTTCCATGTGTTGTACCTGGAAATTCTGTATACCTTACATCAGCACCAACTGCTTTCAAAGCCTTGTAAGATTGACGAGAACCGCTGATGGGAACTACATTGTCGGCATCTCCATGGAATATACGGAATTTTACTTCCTTTGCTGCATTCAGACGAGTAGGATTAACTGTTCCACAAATAGGAATAGCTGCAGCAAAAACTTCCGGATAACGGATAACCAAATCGTAAGTTCCCATAGCACCCATGGAAAGTCCGATAACATAAACTCTTTGTTTATCTACTTGAGGCATGCTCAAGTAGCTGTCAAGCAATTCTTTCAAGACTGTAAAGATTGGAGAAATAGGAACATCGGAAGGCATTTGGTCCGGTTCAAAAGAAGAAGGGCGTTCGGTGTATGCCCAATAGCCGGATTCAGGACATTGTGGAAAAAGGACAAATGCCGGATAGTCCTCACGGTTCACCGGATTAAGCCACATTTGACTCCCATGGAACAATTGCTTCTCGTTGTCCGAACCTCGCTCTCCAGCTCCATGCAAGAAGAGAACCAATGGATATTTCTCACCCTCCTGTTCGATTTCCGGACGCAACAAACGATAGTTCAACGAATCACCTGAAGCGGACACATATACGTTTTTTTCAAATTCATTCTGCCCGTAAACTATACCAAGCAGACTCCAAAACATGATTAAAATTGCCAATAGTCTTTTCATATACATTTATCTAGTAATTATTAATGTGGCTAAAGTTACAGATTTTTATGATATGGCGAATAGCTTTTGTAAAATATTTAGAGCCACCATGATAGACGCTGTCTATCCCCCGATAAAAACCATCTGTTGGAGATGTTTGTTTGTGTATCTATATTTGCTTCAGAATTTAAAACCTAATCATTATGACTGTATTATTTAAAGGAATTATCGTGACATTATTGGGAGCATTCATTACTCCCGGAACAGAAGCTCCGGACTTCAAGCTGGTAAAGAATGACTTGAGTGAATATACCTTGAACGAAAATAAAGGAAAATATGTGGTATTGAATATCTTCCCGAGTCTGGACACCGGTGTTTGTGCCATGTCTGTACGCCGATTCAACGAGATGGCTTCCGAGCTTCCCAACACAACGGTTCTCTGCATCTCGAAGGACTTACCGTTTGCCCAAAGCCGTTTCTGCACGGTGGAAGGCATTGAAAATGTGGTTCCGCTATCCGATTTCCGTAACACCTCTTCATTTGGAGAAAATTACGGAGTTCTAATGAAGGACGGTCCTTTGCAAGGTTTACTCGCTAGAGCGGTGGTAGTCATCAATCCACAAGGTGAAGTCATTTATTCGGAACTTGTACCGGAAATTACTCAAGAACCGGATTATGAAGCGGTATTGAAGGTGATTCCTAAAGCATAATAACTTAACGCTATTCTTACTAATCAATCATAAGTGGATGTATCTTTTCGACATATCCACTTATTTTTTTCTGGAAAACGAAACCAATAGACCACCATAATTTGCCAAAAGACCTTGCACAACACAAACATAACCGGTACTTTTGCGTTAAATAGATAAAAGACTAAACAATTGTATGAAAACACTTTCGCTTTTGTTGGCTGCTTTTCTGATAAGTAGCTTTATCACTTCATGTGGTAAACAAGTAAAAGACACTGATAAGACAAAGACCGTAAAGACGGATACCGTCCGCATGGAAGGTAGCCAGACGCTCTTGCAATATCCGGGAAAGGTCAAGGCTTCGGAAGACATCAGCCTCGCTTTCCGGGTGAGCGGTACGATTCGTAGCATCAAGGTAGAAGATGGACAAGCCGTAAAAGCCGGTCAGCTTTTGGCAGAACTGGACCCGACGGATTACCAAATCCAACTTGATGCTACCGAAGCCCAATACAAGCAAGTAAAAAGTGAAGCCGAACGTGTCATCGCCCTCTATAACGATGGCGGCACTACCCCCGTGGCCTACGACAAGGCCGTATATGGCTTGAAACAAATCACTGCCCTTTACGAACATCACAAGGACGAATTGGCCTATACCAAACTCTATGCTCCTTTCAACGGATACATCCAGAAGCATCTGTTCAAGGCACACGAAACCGTAGGAGCCGGTATGCCCGTGCTTTCC
>JAFTSK010000084.1 GCA_017467385.1 Bacteroidaceae bacterium | reverse complement strand
TCTTTGGCACTTGCCACCCACTCTCCTGCCTTCTCAGCAGCCGACTGAGCAGCACAGCATACTTTTTCTTTCAGTTCCTTTGCCTTTTGCGTTTTCGAGAGACAACACGCTACTGCACCAAGAACAGCACCCAATCCGAGGCCGATCCAAAATTTACCTTTACATTGACAATCCATAATTCTTACTTGTTTTAATGTTAAAATACAAGCATAAAACAAGCAATCAACGGATTGGTTCGGAAGGGCGAAAAGGAATTAACACCTTTTGAGAACGTCTTACCCTTTGTGCATCCAAATGGAAGCGACCTTCTTGCGGACAGCCAGCACATTGAACACCGACACCGCCACAAAGATCAGTACACCGACTGCTATCATCCATCCATAGTTACCGCCACCGAGTGCAGGGAACATCTGTTCGATCATATCTATATAGAGGGTACGAACATACAGCACTACACCCACCGCCAACACTAAGACGAGAACATTCAGTCCGATGGTAAGCAACTGATAAGGCAAAGCTACCCGATTGGGACCATAACCGATAAGCAACAAGTTTTCCAACTTGGTGGTATTCTTCTGCAACAACAGATAAATACTCAGCATAAGAATATAGAACGACAGCACACTGATAAGCAAGCCCACCGCCAAGACAATACCTACTATCACTTTCAAAAACCAAGTAGTCTTTCCGGCATCCAACTTATCGCCTTCGGTTTCATATCCTCTTTCCCTGAAGAAACGGGCAATGCGGTCGTCAGTCGGATTGTTTACTTCTACAATCAATCGGGAAGGTTCCCGAAGCGAACCGTTGTCGGTGTAATTGGCATTTGCCCAGGTCATGAAGCTCTCCGGTACAAGAATCGTATTCAACCGGTTGGAGAATCCGGCAATCTTTCCTTTATAAGTGTTCTGCCTTCCTCCGCCACTGATACGAACTTCCAAGTTAATCAAGTTCATTACCCCTTCTGAAAGCTGCGGAAGACTTCGACTTTGTGCAAATCCGAAATTGTAAAGATTCAGGTAATTGCGAGGGATGATGATAGGTACTGTTTCCTGCCCCGGTTCAAAATGCCATTCATCCAAGTTTACATCTACATACTTATCGGGTACAGATTCAAAGAACATGGCCGTAGACATCTTCAACCCCACTTGTTCCATACCTACTCCAGCTGAGACTTTGAATTGCGATGGAGTGAACACTCCTACGCCCTTCGTAAACGGCTGTTCCTTGATTTCGGTAATATCTGTTTGCGAGAACGTACTACTCTTGCCCACAAACGAGCCTAAGGTACTTACCTTCTTACTCACAATCAAATAATCCTTTTTCATGAAACTATCGCCTTCCGTAAACACAGGAGCCACGTCCTGATAAAACTGAATGCTGAGTAGTACAATAACCATTCCACAGAGGTTGGCAAAAAAGAAACCAGCCAACTGTCCTAAACTGATATGCCGACGCATTAATTTCCAAACAAGACTCATAACATCATCTTTTTAGTGTAATCCAACTCCAAATGTTTTCCGATAGAAGTAGCTATCACGCCTGCTCCCTGCCGAGCCGCTTCCTCGGTGATGATACGAGCCATGTTATTGGCGTTCACCTCATCCAAATGGCTCACCGGTTCATCCATAAACAAGAAATCGAACGGTTGACACAAGGCGCGAATAAGTGCTACCCGCTGTTGCTGTCCGAACGACATTTTACCCACTTCCACATTCATTTTATCGCCGATTCCTAACTCGTAAAACAAATCCTTGATTTCTTTCTTCTTTTTGAAGCCTGTCAGCGAATTTTTGAGCAATACATTCTCCATCGCAGTCAGTTCGGTAAACAAACGCAAGTCTTGAAAGAGCATACTCAGCGACTTTTTCCGAAGTTCCACCCATTGTTTCACATTCATGTTGCGGATGTTATTGTCATCAAAGCAAATAATGCCTTGATAATCGTTCCGATAGCCATAAACATAGCTACACAGCGACGACTTTCCGGTTCCGGAAGCCGCTTCTATCAGATAAAAATCTCCCTTTTCAAACTCCACGTCCTTGTGCCAGACTTCAGAGTCGATGTAATCCTTTCCTACGAATACTTCGGGAAGCGTATTCTGCAATGTTATTCGATTCATAACGGATTCCGGTTAATTCAAAAAATCATTTTCACTTCCCAAGATACCTACCAACCACTGAAGCAAGTTCGTTTGCTTGTCCTTCAAAACCAGTTCTGCCTGACCATGTTGCCAATCGGACATGCTCACATTCAAGTAATCGAATTGGCTATGCAAGATCATAAGTGCCGCAATCGTCATTCCATTCTTCTCCAAAGATTCCGAAGAATATTGCCCCAATACTTCTTTCAATGAAGTCTGGAAAGCCGCCAAGTTCAACGATGCATACAAACGGTTTTCCTTGACTTCACTTGCCCAAGTTTTCACACCTAAAGAAGCTCCGTAAGTGCGTCCTGCTTCTTCTGCCCATGCTTTCTTATTGGTAACATACAGCCGTTTGTTCTTCACGCCAAACCAGAAATTACCATAGGCAGTACGCATCAAATATTCATCCTTATCTATCGTTTCCAATGTAATTTGTCCGCCTGTCAATGCCAATAAAGGACGTAAATCTTCAAAAGTTTTCAAGAAATCGCTGTTGGTTACATCGGCATAAAGCAAATACTCGCCGGTAAGTAACGAAGAATTGCCTACTGCAAAATCTCCCTCTATCGAAGAAAAGATGTATTCCACATCTACCGGTAACAGCGGATTGTCAAGCGTTCGTTTGATGGCCGGATTCTGGCACAACATATTGTAAAGTTCCTTTCCTTTGATATGACCGCCCACCCACAGCTGGGTATTGCCTTGATAACAGTCGAGCAACTTGCCTTGAATGGGTTGCATAACTTTATCCATCGCATCGAAGAAACCCAACACCTTTGGGTTCTGTATCAAAGATTCACTATTCACAACCAAACGTCCTTGCTCAAAGTTAGCCGTCAACAAATACTTAATGTCTTCCAAACGAATATCGGCTGAAAGTCCCATGCGTAGCGTGGTCGTTAACTCGTAGGGAACAGCAGTCAAATTGACAATCGAAGCGATGTCATTGCCTTCTGCTTCGATACGGTCGAACTCCGGTAAAGCTGCAAAGCCCTCCCCTTCCTTCTGACGCATCAACGAATGTAGTGTACCCTGCATGGCCGAAGCCTCTCCCTTTGTGGGTTGAAGCAATAGGAATGTACCATTGTTGAAAGCACAGAGTACCTTACCGATTTGTGTCCATCGGCTACCGCTTTCTTCCTTCAATGGAGTAGCAATGCTTTCCTTTTCCAGCGTTTTCAGCAATGCTTCTACCTTGCTTTCATCGGCTACCTTTGCCAAAATAGCAAAGGCTTGAGCATGAGGAGTAGCAAAGAGATAGACCTTGTCATTGAGCGAAAGGCCTGACTCCGAGGGTTGTTCTACAATCCGTTCGGCCAATCGAGCCGCCTCTCCTTGTAATCCTCCCTTTAAAAAGCCTTTCAACTTATCGACTACCTTTTGACCTTCCGCACCGTTCAATCCGGCCTTCTGTGCCATTTCGTCCAACTCCATTGCCACTACCACCGAAGCGTCTTTAGGCAAAGCATTCGTATATTCTGTTTTCGGGCTACATGCTGCCAAGAACAACAATGAGACTACCCATGTGTATTTGAAAAGTTTCTTTATCATAACAGTATGTTTCATTTTTGGTTAAACAGATTCAAGGTATGTGCTGCTACCAATGCGGCCGTTTCTGTACGCAAACGGGATTTTCCCAAGCTGACCGGCTGAAAACCGGCTTCAATGGCCTTAGCTACTTCTTCTTCACTGAAATCGCCTTCCGGTCCTATCAGTATCAATGCATCTTCGCCCGGTACGATTGCTTCTTTCAGGAGCTTCTTTTCCCCCTCGTAACAATGACAGATGAACTTCTGTCCGTTGAATTCCTGCGCTATGAACTTATTGAAATCAAGCATTTCGTTCAGCACCGGTTTGTTGGCTTTCAATGACTGCTTGATAGCCGAAACCAAAATCTTCTCGATACGTTCGGTCTTGATAATCTTCCGTTCGGAATAGCGGCAGTTCAAGAACGTCAATTCGTCAAAGCCTATCTCGGTTGCTTTCTCGGCAAACCATTCGGTACGGTCCATGTTCTTAGTGGGTGCCATAGCGATATGAAACCACCCCGTCCAACCTTTTTCCTGTGGTAACGTTTCTACCACCTTCAGCTGACAACGTTTGTTGGTTGCCGCACTAATCACCGCCTTGTAAAAATTACCTTTGCCATCGGTCAACATAACCTCATCGCCTGTGGTCAGACGAAGCACCCGTAAGCAATGGCCTGCTTCTTCCTCGGGCATTTCGCAAGAGGTTGCAATGTCGGGAGTATAAAATACGTGCATAATCTTCTATTGGTTTTCCTCCCCCTTACGACGACGGATTTCGTCCCGCAAATGGGAAGCTTGTTCATAATCTTCTTTCTCAATGGCAACCGCCAACGCTTCTTCCAGCATCTGAAGGCTGACCGACGTAATCGGTACGGAGAACTTCCCTTCTCCCAAATCACGTAAATGTTCTGTTGCCATCACTTCCTCTGTAACATACATAGGACAACGGTAACGCAAAGCCAGCGCTATCGCATCCGAAGTACGCGAATCAATCTTCAGTTCCTCGCCATCCTTGTCGAAACAAAGGTAAGAATAAAATACACCGTCTTTCGCCTTGTAGATAAGAATCTTCTTCAGTTCCACTCCTAACTGTGAAGTCAGGGCAGGAAACAAATCGTGTGTAAGCGGACGAGGCGGACGGTATCCTATCATCATCACTTTGATGGCCTGTGCCTCCAAATGGCCGATAATAACCGGTATCTTGCGACCTCCCTCCTTCTCTTCCAACACCAACGCATACGCATCGGCCGGATGAAGGGTAGTCGACATATCGTGTATTTTCAATTCCACTTCTTTCATAAGTCTATTATTTTTTATTATTGTGTTTATACTTGAACAAAAGGGCAAAGAGCAATGCCACCCCTAACATATAGCCGGCAAAGACAAGCCATGCCTTGCTCCATCCTTCCACCTGCGGCAAATCACTGGAAAAGTCTACATAATGGTTGACTACCTGCTGTGCCAGAATCGTGCCTATCGTAGCTCCAATGCCGTTGGTCATCATCATGAACAATCCTTGCGCACTGGAACGTATAGACTGCCCGGTTTCTTTATTGACAAACAACGAGCCGGAAATGTTGAAGAAATCAAATGCCACCCCGTAAACAATCATGGACAGAATGAACATCCATACCCCACTTCCCGGATTCCCCCAACCGAACAAAGCAAAACGGGCTGCCCAACAAAGCATGGCAATAAGCATTACTCGCTTGATACCGAGGCGTTTCAATGCAAACGGAATCAGCAACAGACAGAAAGTTTCTGATAGTTGCGAGAGTGAAATCAACGCATTGGCATGACGCACACCGAATGTATCGGCATATTCGGGAATCTTCGCAAAACTATTCAGAAAGGGATTCGCAAAGCCATTGGTAATTTGCAGAGCCACTCCCATCAACACCGAAAAGAGGAAGAACAAAGCCATTTCACGCCGCTTGAACAAAGCAAAGGCTTTCAACCCCAATGCTTCCGTCAGCGACTTACTTTCCTTTCGATCCGTCACCGGACAAGCAGGCAATGTACAAGCATATCCAGCGGCTACCAAGCCCAAAACCGCACTCAAGAAAAATTGATTAGGACTTGCTTGAAAGCCTAACACGTCGGTTAGCAACATGGCACCAATAAAGCCTACCGTACCAAATAGTCGTATGGACGGAAAAGCGGAAACCGGATCGAGCTTGACACTCTCCAACGCTGTATAAGAAACCGAATTGGCCAATGCCAACGTAGGCATGAAAAAGGCAATCGACAAGGTGTAAAGCAACATCAACAACGGGAAATTCGCTGAAGCTGTGGCCGACATAGCCACGATTCCCATCCCTACTTTAAACAAAGCACTCAGCAGATGACACCCAGCCAACAGTTTCTGTGCTTGAATCCAACGGTCGGCTACAATGCCCATGAGTGCCGGCATGAACAAAGCGACCATTCCCTGCATGGCATAGAAATAACCTATCTTATCGCCCATTCCGGCATGGAACAGATAGGTTCCCATAGAAATCAGGTAAGCTCCCCACACCGCAAATTGCAGGAAACTCATCCCTATCAAACGGATTCTTATATGGCAGATTTCGGTCTTCATCTACATTATCCTTTACTCGGCTGCAAAGATAATGCAAACCGAGAGCAAAAACAAATTTATTTGAATCTGCCGAGGTGCAGCTTATCTTCGTGAAAACAAAGATAATAAAAAAACAACATGTGAATGTGCATTTCTACACATCCACATGCTAAAGAGAGAGTATTTTACTTTGTGTTTATATTCTATCATTGAACAATCACTTTCCGACCGTTCATGTTATAAGTTCCTTTTTTCATTTTCTTACCATCCATCCACACATCGCCTTCAAAAATCAACGTCTCTTTCTTGTTCTTCAACTTCGCTGTCCTCTCCTTGACCGCCTTGTTGATGGCATTCAATCTTTCGTCATTCGTGATGAGACAACCCAATTCATCGGTGCTGGCCACCAACTCCTGTATTTGTTCATTAAATTCATCACTCATAATAAACGAAAAATCCTTATCATTTCCTACATTACGACGGATATTGATTGACAAGCTGGCCGTACCGTCTTCACTTGTGCTTAAGGTATAAATGCTCTTCTCGTTTTTTTCCTCATAAATGAAAGTAAAATTTACCTTCAAAGGATTTCTACGGCCTTTCGGAATGTCCTTAATGGCACTAACTGCATATTCCTCGTCTTTTTCAAAAGCCGCAATCAATCGTTTGGACATCCTGATATCCTTCAGGCTGAACGTCTTGATAACCCGGGTAATCTTTCGCGTTTTAGGATCACGCTTCGTCACCGAGTTAATGGCAGTTACATCACTCTTTTCCAATTCCTCTACCAACTTGTTAATGTTTTTCTGTGCCATTATCGGAGTAAAACTCATGCACAGCAACACGACCGCCAACATACATTTCATTATTGTTCTTACTTTCATATCTGATAGATTTAATAGTTTGCCAACATTTTTTCTTTCTCCATAATCGCTTCTTCCGACTTCCGAACGGCTTCCAAGCGTTCTTCTATCTGTTTTTCTATCTGCTCTGCTTCAGCCAATGTTTTCTGGATGGAAGGCATGATTGCCTTTACATCGGAGATGCGCTTGCCATTTACCTCTACATAGCTACCTTCGTAACACGACCATTCTTCCGTTTGGTCTTCATCGAAGAAAGCAATCACGCCCAATCCGATTCCAATGACCAACATGGCCGCTATGCCCATGCCCCACATCGTCGGCATCATCCGTTTCCAGTACGACTGCTTTTCTATCTTCGGAGCTTCTGTCTTTTCAAGACTTCTCTGACCTCCTTCTTTCTCCGGCATACCTTCTTCATACCAGGCAAACATCGGTGCGTAGGGTTTCAAGTGTTCGGGTATCTCTTCCGTATGGAAGAAATGATAAATAGCCTGTTCTTCCTCGTTGCTCGTTTCACCTTCCATGAAACGGTCAATGTATTCTTCAATATTTTTGATTGTCAGTTCCATTCTTTGTTCCTCATTAAAAATTGTTCACGTACTTTCTTTCTTGCTCTCGACAGATTGGTGCGTATGGCTATGGGCGTACTTCCTGTGAGCCGGGCGATTTCCTCCACCTCAAATCCTTCGATGTGCTTCATCCGAAGAATGGCTTGCTGAAGATTGGGTAACGTGGCTATCAGCTCCAAGAGTTCTTCCATGCGTTCTTCCTTTATCAGCTTTCGTTCGGGAGAGTCCTCGCCGATGATGTACATGCCTTCGTCCAACGTCCTCTGCTCGATTTGTATCCCTCGCCGTCGATTCAGACAGAGATGCTTGGTAATGACTACCGCCAATGCATCAATGCTCCGATACTCATCGAGGCGGTCGCGCAGGAACCAAAGTTTGAGCAGTACATCCTGCACCACATCCTCTGCTTCGTCTGTGTTTTCCGTATAACGCACTGCCAACCGAAGTAGTGCAGGCCTCATCCGTTTTGCCTCTATTTCAAATTTATGTTGTTCCATGTTCACTTGTATGACACAAGAAGGTGGGGAAACGTTACATCAAAATTAGAAAAAATTGTGGAAATTGTGAGAATTTGTTTTGAAATGTATGTTTATTAGTGCATGATTTGTTTTATTCTGAACAATACGCGCGTGCGTATATGCTATACATATATCATGCTTCACGAACCCTTCACCCTATTCACCTCGTCTGATATAGTGAATGATTTACCCCTCCCATTTCATCGGGGCGGTGAAGGGAGTGAAGGGTTTGGAGAGAATGTTGTATGTATAGGGGGAAGGATGCGAAGCATTTCGACAATGCCCTTTGATGCTGGTTTTGTCAAGGGCTTTTCAAAAAAGCTCTTCAGCTTTTACACAATGCGTCAAAGGAAAATAAAAATCCTCTTTGAAGGAAAAGTGTTAACGACAAAGAGAATTTGTTCGTTCGTCAAAGAGAATTTCAGGAATAAATGGTACATTTGTATCCGTTAATATCGAACTACATTAAAAACAGCCAACCATGAAAAAACACTGGATACCATTAACGCTTCTTACAATCCTGTGCAGTAGTTGTAACCAACTGGATGCAAATTCCTATCTTAAAAAAGTTATCGCGCAATTGGAAACCATACAATCAGCCAGCTACCATTGTCGCCAAATGTCGTGGGAACCGAAAGTAAAAGAGCCGATAGTTGATGCTGTATATGTACACCATGAATATAAGAATCCGGAGGATACCATCATTGGAGCCAGTTACGTTTCATTTAATCCAAACAATAACATGAGTTTTGAAGGTGGCTATAACGGAAAAGTAAAGTTGATTGTTTATAGAGAACAAAAAGGTGTCGTGGAAGATGATTTTACGGCTCGCCCCCTTCCTTTTCGACCTATCAATACACCTTTTTTCAACAAAGTCCAAAACATGTTACAATATGCCATCGAAACAACCGACAGCATTCAAACCAATTTGATAGATGAAGATAGTTGTTATCATTTCTGCATGACCATATTTGAAGACAACCAAGTAGAATTTTTCGGAAAGGCCGTACACCTACCACAACCACCCACTGAATTTGCAGTTGATCCTATTTCTCATTACGAAATATGGATTCGAAAATCAGACAACCTACCATACAAAATACTTCGTAAGATGGCTCACAATGTTTCGTCTGAAGAATGTATTCAACCTACTTTCAATGAATTTTCTTTAGCCGATTTCAATTTGTACAGCTACATTCCAGAAGATTATGAATTACGGAAAAAAGAACCTTACAATGCAAAGAAAGCGAAAGAAAAGACCTATGCTTTACAAGATCAACTGGCCCCCGAATGGACATTAACCGACATTCAAGACTACCCAGTTTCATTAAAAGATATCAAGAGCAAAGTTGTTCTTCTGAACTTTACAGGAATCGGTTGCGGTGCTTGCCAGGCGGCTATTCCGTTCTTAAAAGAGCTAAAAAGCCGATACACAACAGATAACTTTGAACTAATTGCCATTGAAAGTTGGAGCAACCGTACTTCTTCTCGTAAAAGTTATGCAGAAAACAAGGAATTGAATTATCTTTTTTTAGGAGCAACAGAAGAAGTTTTAAAAGATTATCAAACAGGGCGTTCAGCTCCCTGGTTCTTTATCTTGGATGAAAATCATATTGTCCGGAAAATCATATCCGGATATAGTCTTGAAAGAACAGGAAAAGAAATTTCACAAGCTATTGATGAATTATTGAAATAAAAAGCAAAAGTTCTGTCCTGGTACGCTGTTCAACGGGAAACGTACCAGGACAGAACTTGTTGATTCAAAGGTAGTCATTCTATTTCAAACAACAAACATCAAAGCATATTTTTTAAACAATGGCTTTAATGTATTCCTTTCTTTCATCGCTTTACCAAGCCGATTTTCAAGTTCAGTTTGAAATAGTACACCCCATTTTCTTTTTCCAAGTAACCATACTTATCTTTGGCGGTAGAGCCTTTTTCTAATCGGGTATTCTGATAGAGGAAATCGGCAAATGTATCTCGGTCGGCTTTCTGATAACATACTACCCCACCCTGTCCGTCTACCATAAGGAAGCCGGCAATAGCCGAATCGGTTCCATTGAACATCTTGGCCGGACGCATACCGAGTGCCAAAGCCATCAAGAACTGCTTCATTTTATATTCATAATAGCGGTGCTTCGTGATAAGCTCATCTTTAATCTTCAGCGGATTGAGTTGCTTGATGTATTCGGTCAATTCGCTGACGCGAGTGATTCCTTCCAAGTGCATAGCCCGACACATTTCCCCCAACACACGCGGAAAATGCAAATCAATCATGCTAAGGTTGCTTCGGAAAATCTTATCGGCAGCATCGTTGAATTTCAATCCACCTCCGAGGCGTTCAATCATCAGCATACGACCAACCACATCTTCTTCCTCGCCGAAAGCATTGATTTTGTTGACCGTCGGCGTAGCAAACTTTACTCCGGTTTGCTCAAACTTAAAGTTGGCCGTCCGACCACCATCAAGCAACGGAAACATCTGGCTCAAACGAGAACGAACACAGAAACCTACCAACGGTGTGTTCACATCGTAAAAAGCTACATAAAAGTCGGTACGGTCATCGGTTTTGGCTTCCAAATCATAGATAGCCACCTCGTCCAAGAATTCTTCCACTCCGTCGGGAGAGGTTACATCGTATTCCTTGCTCTGCTTTACCGCTTCAAGAATCAAATCGGCCACCGTTGCAAAATCTTCCCGAGGAACACGCTTGTCCATGTTCTCTCCAACAATATGAATATTTTCCGATTCTACCTTATACTGTCGGGTGCCGTCATGTTCTTCTCGCTGTATCATGGCCACCGGCCAACACAAGGTTTCGTTCTTCTGTCCGTCCGGTGTTCCGGCATGTACACTTCCGTCTGCCAACAGGCGGAAAAAGGCGTAAAGTTCGCCCCATTCTCTTTTTGTCGCTTCAAATGCCATATTTACTTGATTTATGAATGCAAAGATAGGTAAAAGAAACCTTAAAATCTTGTTATTTCAAGAACATAAATCTAAAAGAATGTTATAAGGCAACATTTTTTCATCAAAGAATTTGCAGGAATCCGAAAAGTCCGTACCTTTGCATTGTGTTTTTCATAGTATTAGATTTAAGGTTAACAAAGGTTGGAGCAAGGCGTTGCTCCTTTTTTTATGTCCATACGTTTCTTTAACCCCCATTTAGCAACTTTAAATCCCTTCCTTGCGTTTATTACTCCGACAATTTAATGTTTAACTAAACAATAGGAGATTTTATTTATGATGCCAATCAGAAGATACCATCAGAGTTGGTTGCCGGCCATGTTCGACGACTTTTTCGACAATGAATGGATGAAGAAAACCAATGCCACTGCCCCGGCCATCAACGTCATCGAAACAGATACCCAATACAAGGTAGAAGTAGCTGCTCCCGGTATGACGAAGGAAGACTTCAACGTTCATGTAGACGAAAGCGGTAATTTGGTCATTGCAATGGAAAAGAAAACAGAGATCAAGGAGGAAGACAAGGAAAAGAAAGGGCGTTATCTGCGTCGTGAATTTTCTTACAGCAAGTTCCAACAGACACTTATTCTTCCGGAAGATGTGGAAAAGAACAGTATCAACGCTTGCATGACCGACGGTGTACTTCGCATCGAGCTGCCACGCATTGCTCCCGAACCAAAGAATAAGATTACGAAAGTCATTGAAATCAAATAATCATCGACTTTCAGTCAAAGCTTTAAACAGCATTTTAGTTAGAGAATTTGTTTTGAAATGTAAGTTCCCCCCTCTCGAGAAGGGGAAGGGGGTGTGTTAAAAAACATAAAGTGGGAAAATGTATTCATCTGTATGTGTCTCACACACCCCTTAATCCCCTCTCAAGAGGGGAAATGATAATCCCAAACAATTTCAGAAACTCTCCAAGTTTTTTTCTTGGAGAGTTTTTTATGATTACCTTTGTAGAAACTAAATCTACTATCTTATGGAACAACCAATATTGAATGAACATAATAAATTAGAAAATCCTCAGATGCATTCATGTGAGCATTTGATTAACAGAACAATGGTCAATCTTTTCGGATGCGGACGTGCTGTATCTGCCCACATCGAACGTAAGAAGAGCAAATTGGACTTCGCTTTGGAAACCTGCCCTTCCGAAGAACAAATCAAACAGATTGAAGACAAAGTCAACGAAGTTATACGTCTCAATCTTCCGGTTACAATGGAATTCATCACCCAAGAAGAAGCCCTACAACGTTTTGACATGAAACGACTTCCGGAGAATGCTTCAGAGATTGTGAGAGTTGTACATATAGGTGATTATGATGAATGCCTTTGTATTGGGCTACACGTTGACAACACTTCCGAGATAGGAACGTTCAAAATTATCAGCCACGATTATAAAGACGGAATTTTCCGTATGCGATTCAAGCTTTTGCCGTTAGAATAAAGCCTGGCCTAAAGATACCATATTCCAACACTTCTGGTACTATTTAGTTCTACTCGCAAAACCATATCTAATATTGTTTCTCAATTTTAAATATGGTATTTATTTTTGTTGCAGGAAATTGGCGATTGAGATATCGCATGAAACATTTTAATTGATTGAACTTACATATTGTTATTGTAAACATATACACAGACTATGATTTATCTAAATGAATTTGTATTGCCTAAAGATGAATGGGTTGACTGTTATTTTACACCAACTTTATATTGCTCTGATATACCTGAAAATATGCCAGAATGTAATGCTTCTACCGCTGTCAACTCGTGGTATCCCTGGAACACACTATACGGAAGAGGATTACGTAACTTTGTATTCGACGATATAACCCTATTTTATGGCGGAAATGGTTCGGGTAAGACTACTCTACTTAATATTATAGCACAAACGTTGAAACTAACTCGTAATAGCAGATACAATAGAAGTTCCTTTTTTGATGATTACCTAACTATCTGTAAACCTATATTCCCCAATGCAGACTGTAAGTCTGCCATTCAACGTGGAAGAATTGTAAACAGTGATGACGTATTTGAAAACATGTTGCAGTTAAGGGAGGAGAATGACTATGGAGACATGAAAAGAGATGAATTACATCGTGAGTACTTTGAACTATTGGGACATCCTTTCCCTAAAACAAACCTGACAGATCCCCAAGTTCTTGAAGAATACAAGCTACTGCGTAAAATAAACAAAAAACGAGCATTTTCGTGTTCTCAATACATCAAATCCAAGATGGAAAAGAATAAATACGAATATTCCAATGGAGAAACAGCCTTTCAATATTTCGTTGATGCCATAAAAGACGAAACATTGATTTTGCTCGACGAACCGGAAAACAGTTTGTCTGCCAAATGGCAAATAGAACTATCAAAGTATTTAGCCTATGCATCCCGAGCCTTTAATTGTCAATTGATAATAGCCACTCATTCACCTTTTTTATTATCTATTCCCGGCGTTAAAATCTATAATTTGGATGCACTTCCAATTACCACATCTAAATGGTATGACTTGGAAAACATCAAATACTATTATGAATTGTTTAAGGATAATGAAATTTATTTCAAGTAATATTAAGTTTGACCATTATTTGTGGTTTCACACTTGACAAGTTCTCGACAAACCAAACGCCTAATATGTAAACATTTAACAAAACGCCTAAAAACAAGAAATCTCAAAACATTGAAAACCAATATTTTGAGATTTCATTGAGCCGAAAATGGGACTCGAACCCACGACTTGCTCATTACGAATGAGCTACTCTACCAGCTGAGTTATTTCGGCAACATGATCTGATTAAACCAGTGCAAATATAAAACGTTTTTTTGGAATAGTAAATAAAAAGCGGAGAATTTTAGTTCTCCGCTTTCATCATTTTATTTCTTTTCTTTCCAGAAATGACCTTCATTATCGAGGACATATACCACACCTTCACTCGGTACTTCTGCTCTAATCTGGTAGGAATGACTGGTGGCTTCGAATGTTACACCAGCATTATCCAAACCGAGTTCTTCCAATGTCTTATATGCCTTGCTTTCATTGAAACTGTCTTGCTGTGCATAGAATACAGCCCACATCGTCTTATACACATTGGTATCGTGCGGATACTTCATTTCGTCGGCTTGCGTACCTACTACCTTGTCTGAAAGCAGCATGTATCCCCAACGTTCCGGCATGTGCATGTCGATACGTCCGGTTGCTGTCCACACCCAGTTTTCTTCCGGCTTCTTCAACCATTCCACGCGAGAGAAGTTGATGCGCCAAGTGTTACCGGCCTTCAACAGATTATTGAAGCTCAATGTTAATGCCTGACGAGGAATAGCCATTTCCACACTCCAGAACTTATCTTCGTCTTTCGGATTGTTCAATGTTCCGTCGATATAGATAGCCGATTGAATACCCGGACAATCCCATTGAAGAAGGAAATCACCACCTACACGATAAGGTTTTTCCAGAATCAAATCAAAAAGAACATTGCGAGCATTTACTTCTATTTCAAAGTAATTATGAGCATCATTGTCCGGATCGATGAATACTTCAAAGTCATTATCGTAATAGATAATGGTATCACGCTGAGTCAGATTGGCTACGATGTTAGGTTCTTCCAAAACAGCACCTACATACAAGTAATCGTCGTCCCAAAGCATCTTGGCGGTAGTCTTGTACTTAGGAGTAGCAAATCCTTCGCCGCTAATGTCCTCAAACTCTTCGGTGGAAGGTGCCTTCTGCCAAGAAGGTTCATCCAACTTTCCATCAATCTTTAACTTACCTTCTGTGCGATAGCAAATATAGGAACGGGGATCAGTAAGATAACGTTCGTATTTCTCATAGACCCCTTGTTCACCTGCTACACTCTCGTTATTGCCTTTTTTACTGGCATCCGCACATCCGCTGGAAATAAGCGGAAGTAAACAAGCTGCGGACAAACATATAAATGCAAACTTTTTCATAGTCTTCTTATTCATTAATTGCTTTCAATAACCTTACCTACACCACGATACAACTTGATAGGACCATCGAGCAATACAGCCAAAACGGTGATTTGTTCGTCAAGTACATGATCAGGCACGTCGATATACAAATTACCCGGCACGCCACTCCAATAGTTCTTATTGTGTACCTTATAGCTCAACATGGCTCCGTTTCCTACTACCCAAACGCGGTTAACCTTATTTACAAGACCTTTGATTTCTACAATACCATTCGGACGATACGGCAAATACAAATAAAGAATATCGCCTGCTTCATTCAATGTAGTAAATCCATGAAAATGTTCTGCCGGGATACCTGCACGAGTTTCATAAATAGCTTCTTTATGCTTCTTGGTCCAACGGCCGAATTCCTTTAAAATAGCGACTTGTTCTTCTGGAATAGTACCGTCTTCTTTCGGACCTATATCCATCAACATATTACCACCGTTGCTCAAGCAGTCTACAAAAGTACGGAGCAACATGTGCGGAGTCTTGTAATTCTTGTCATTATGCTGATAACCCCAAGAGTCGTTCATAGTCATACAAAGTTCCCAATATTTGTCTTCCGGACGAACCACAGGCACACCTTGTTCCGGAGTGGCATAGTCGCCATAACCTTGAATACGAGAATTGATAATGACATTCTTGTTACCACCACGAAGTAGTTCCACGATACCCTTTGAATTCCATGTTTCAGCACTTTGTTCCCAGTCGCCATCAAACCAATAGAGGTCAGGCTTCCAAGTGTTATTCAACTCAGCCAACTGTCCGAAATTGAACTTATTAAACTTCGCCCAACGAGCCGGATCATCCTTATAACGTACATCTGTACGAGTCATATTAGGATAGTCAGGGTGCGACCAGTCAAGCAAAGAATAGTAGAAACCCAATTTCAAGCCAGCCTTACGAACTTCCTTTACAAACGGATCCACTAAATCGCGTTTGGCTGGAGTACTTTTTACTGTACTAATATCACCTACCTTTGTATCCCAAAGAGCCACACCGTCGTGATGCTTGGTAGTAAGTACGGTATATTGCGCACCGCTTTCCTTAATCAAATCCACCCAAGCTTTCGGATCATACTTCGATGCAGTAAATCCTTCGCATTGCTTCATATATTCTTCATGAGGCAGATACTTGTTGAAGAACGACCAGCTTTCAGATACTCCCTGAACGGCATATACGCCCCAGTGAATAAAGATTCCCAACTTGGCCTTAGAGAACCATTCCATACGTTTTTCCTTCTGTTCCGGAGTTTCAGTAGATTGGGCGTGAACTGCAGGACACACCATCGACAGTGCAAGAATTGCTGCACATAGTTTCTTTTTCATATTACTTAGATTTATTGTTACATACTCTTAATTCTGCAAACATACAATTTTTCAATCATAATACCAAATAAATTCTTACCTTTGCCAACAAACAAAAGGATTTAAGAATGGCAAAGAAGAAAAAGAACTCATGGATAGGGTGGCTGATAGCCTTAATCGTAGGAGCTGTATCTCTATTTACAGGAAAGTCATGGACTGACTGGAACATTACACAAGACATCATCAAGGAATCGAACCAGAAAGCAAATACATCCCAAATGGAAATCCCTTTGATGGATGCCAAGAAGCAGGGACAAATCATACAACGTACCGGATACACGTTATCGTATGATGCCAAGAACAAGACTCCCCAATGGGTGGCATGGGAGCTGACTAAAGCCGAGACGAAAGGGAACGAAGAACGTACCAACGACTTCCAACCCGATCCGGATGTGATTGGCGCAAAGGTAGTTACCTATGACTACTCCGGTTCCGGTTATGACCGAGGACACATGGCTCCGGCGGGAGATATGAAGTGGAACAGGAAAGCCATGCAGGAATCGTTTTACATGAGCAATATCTGTCCGCAAAACCATAACCTGAATACAGAAGACTGGAACGATTTGGAGATGAAATCGCGTGAATGGGCGCGCCGATACGGAAAGGTGTACATCGTTTGTGGCCCTATCTACAACGGCAAACGTACCGAATACATCGGCTCTCATCGGGTAAAAGTTCCTGACGCTTTTTTTAAAGTAATCCTTATCAATGAGACCGACAAACAATGCGCCCTCGGCTTCCTTTTCGAGAATGAATCGGGCGAACGGCCATTGAAAGAATATTTGGTTTCGGTAGACAGTATCGAGAAGATTACCGGACTGGATTTCTTCTCTTCCCTACCCGACGATATAGAAAATACAGTAGAAGCAGAAGTGCATAAAAAGCTTCCATAAAATACGCTTAGGAAAGCCGAAAAATTCTCTTTGACGAACGAAGCAACGCACCAAAGAGAATTTACTAAAAAGCTTTGACGAATTTTTAATCGCACATAGACCTATTTTTATCATGAATAAAAGAAAACGAAACATCCTTTTAGCCACCCTTGCGGCCATCGTTTTATTGGGAATAGCCGGCGTAGCACACATCTATTATTATTTCTTTGCACCGCCGTTCCAACTGCAAGAGACTACCTATATATATATAGACAGAGACGACACAGTTGATTCGGTGTACAACAAGATTATCGTGGCAGGGAATCCGAAGCAGATGCATGGCTTCAAGTCGCAAGCTGAACGAAAAGGATATGCCGACCACATCAAGACCGGTCGTTATGCCATCAAGCCAACCGACAACATGCGCTATCTCTACCGTCGTCTCTCAATGGGCTACCAAACACCCATCCAACTGACCATTGGTAGTGTACGTACTATCGACCGTATTGCCCGAAATGTCGGTCGTCAACTGATGATAGATTCTACTGAAATAGCTCGTCTTCTGAACGATACAGCGTATATTTCTCGATTGGGATACAATAAAGAAACTCTGCCCGCCCTTTTCATTCCGAACACTTACGAAGTGTATTGGGACATGAGTGCCGATGAGTTTATGCAACGAATGGAAAAGGAAAACAAAGCCTTCTGGAACGAAAAACGCCAGAAGCAAGCCGAAGCTATCGGACTTACCCCCATAGAAGTAGCAACTCTCGCTTCGATTGTAGAAGAAGAGACCGCCGTCAATGCCGAAAAGCCGATGGTGGCCGGACTTTACATCAACCGTCTCAAACGAGGAATGTTGCTACAAGCCGATCCGACCGTCAAATTCAGTCTGCAAGAGTTTGGTTTGAAGCGTATTTTATACAAACATTTAGAAGTAGATTCTCCTTACAACACTTATAAGTATGCCGGTCTTCCTCCCGGTCCTATTCGAGTGCCTTCTTTCCAGGGACTGGAAAGTGTACTGAACTATACACATCACAACTATCTTTATATGTGTGCAAAAGAAGATTTCTCGGGAACCCACAACTTTGCGGTTACATCGGCTCAACATGCGGCTAATGCCCGTCGATATCAACAAGCCCTGAACCGACGAGGAATACGATAAAAGCAAGAGAGCATCTCACTTGAGATGCTCTCCTTTATATTGTCCTTTGCCTTTTGTCCGTTTGCCATACTGAACAGCCTTTACCGGACACCCATGATAGCAAGCCAAACATTGGGTACAACGGTCTCCCCATTGTGGCTTTCCATCCACCTTTATATTATGTACGGGACATTTCTTCTCACACCGTTTGCAGGCCGTACAAGCCTCCGTTGCTTGAAAGGGTTTGGGAGACATTAAAAAAGCATTGAATAACGGACGAATAACGTATGTCTTTAGGAACGGTACGGCTCCTTCATGACAATTATAGGTAGT
>JAFTSK010000083.1 GCA_017467385.1 Bacteroidaceae bacterium | reverse complement strand
CCTTACTTGACTACCGTTGCCATACCGGAAAAGATTGGTAAAGGAAGAAACGGAAAAATCAAGATTACGTTAGATACGGACAAGTTGCCGAAGTTTGGGCTGACAACGACAACCGTTTATCTCTCCCGTTTCTTGGGAGATAAGGTTGGCGAGGACAATGCCATTCCTGTATCAGCGGTGTTATTGCCGGATTTCAGTCGGATGAGTCAGCAACAGCGTTTGAACCCACCGGTGGTAGAACTGTCTGCAACGGAAATAGACATGCTTCCATTGGGTGAGCACGAAAAGAAAACGCAGACCATTGTGGTAACGAACACAGGAAAGAATGTTTTGGAAATAACAGACTTGCAAGTGTTTAATTCGGCTTTGGGAGTGCATCTGAAGAAACGTATTTTGAAGCCGGGAACCAGTACCAAGATGAAAATAACCGCTTTCGGTAAGAACTTGAAGCGTGTAAAAGGTACTCCGCGTGTGCTGATGATTACAAACGATCCGAACCGTCCGAAGATTATTATTAAAGTAAATGTAACCGCAAAGAAATAATACTATGGAACATCCTGAAAATAGTGAAGAATACAAGGGATTGACTGTCAATGCGGGTATTGAACAGCCTTCCATCGTTAATCCTTACTTGAAGTTGAGGAAGAAGCCGCGTCGTCGCGAACTCTCTGTTGCCGAATTTGTAGAAGGTATTGTGAAAGGGAATGTTACGGTACTCAGTCAAGCGGTAACGTTGGTCGAAAGTGTGAAACCGGAACATCAGACGGTAGCGCAAGAGGTGCTTGAAAAGTGTTTGCCTTATGCCGGTAACTCAGTCCGTATTGGTATCAGTGGAGTTCCCGGAGCCGGAAAGAGTACGTCAATTGATGTTTTTGGATTGCATGTGTTGGAAAAAGGGGGGAAATTGGCTGTGCTTGCCATTGATCCCAGTAGCGAACGGACAAAAGGGAGCATCTTGGGCGATAAAACGCGTATGGAGAAACTTTCTGTTCATCCGAATGCGTTTATCCGCCCCAGTCCATCCGCCGGTTCGTTGGGTGGGGTAGCCCGTAAAACCCGCGAAACAATCATTCTTTGCGAAGCGGCAGGGTATGATAAAATCTTTGTAGAAACGGTTGGAGTAGGGCAGAGTGAAACGGCTGTTCATTCAATGGTTGATTTCTTCTTGTTGATTCAATTGGCCGGAACAGGCGATGAATTGCAGGGCATCAAGCGAGGCATCATGGAAATGGCCGATGGTATTGTCATCAACAAGGCAGATGGAAGCAACATTGAAAAGGCAAAGTTGGCGGCAGCTCATTTCCGTAATGCCTTACATTTGTTCCCTGTTCCGGATTCCGGTTGGGCACCGAAGGTGTTGACTTATTCCGGCTTTTATGGATTAGGTATCAAAGAAATATGGGATATGATTGATGAATACTTTGTATTCGTGAAGAAGAACGGATACTTTGATTACCGTCGAAACGAACAAGCAAAGTATTGGATGTATGAGACCATTAACGAACACTTGCGGGATAGCTTCTACAATAACCCGACTATTGAAACCATGTTGCAGGCGAAAGAGAAAGAAGTGTTGAACGGACAGCAGACCTCCTTTATTGCTGCCAAACATTTGTTGGATACTTATTATGGATTGTTGAAATAAAAAAAGAGAGTCAATCGACTCTCTTTTTTTATTGTCTTAGATAGAAAGTGCATGAAGCACATTCACTAATTCTCTATCAATTGGCTTGTCGTTCTTGATGGCCTTAGCGAAAGGTACATAAACGATTTCATCATCATCAATACCAATCATTACATTGCGCTGTCCTTCAAGCAACGCCTGAATACTGGCTACCCCCATACGGCTGGCAATGATACGGTCATGAGCTGTCGGACGGCCACCGCGTTGCAAGTGTCCTAAGATGGTTACACGCACATCGTACTGAGGATATTCATTCTTGACACGTTCGGCGTAGTGCATAGCTCCTCCGGTAAGTTCACTTTCGGCAACCAATACGATACTACTGCTCTTGGATTTACGGAAACCATGTTCGATGAATTCTTCCAACTGGTCTACTTCGGTGCTGAATTCCGGGATGATGGCTGCTTCGGCTCCGGCAGCGATGGCACCGTTCAATGCCAAGAAACCGGCATCGCGTCCCATGACTTCTACAAAGAACAAACGTTCGTGAGAAGTGGCTGTATCACGAATCTTGTCGACTGCATCCAGAATGGTGTTCAATGCTGTGTCGTAACCGATGGTCGTATCTGTACCATACAGGTCGTTGTCGATAGTACCCGGCAAGCCGATACAAGGGATGTCATATTCTTGTGCAAAGATGCGCGCACCGGTCAATGAACCATCACCACCGATAACTACCAATGCATCTATGTCATGCTTCTTCATGTTCTCGTAAGCTTGGGCGCGTCCTTCCGGAGTGGTAAACTCTTTGCATCGTGCCGTTTTCAGGATGGTTCCTCCCATTTGAATGATGTTACTTACATTCTGTGTCTTGAATTCTTGGATTTCGTCTGTTACCAAACCTTTGTATCCTCTGTAAATACCATATACTTTCAAACCGTTGTAAATAGCCGAACGGGTTACCGCACGGATAGCTGCATTCATTCCGGGAGCATCGCCGCCGGAAGTTAAGATTCCAATACTGTTGATTTTAGCCATAAGCTTTTTATTTTGTTTTAATAATTTAAAATCACTTTTCTACATTCTTCCATCAACCATTTGGGGGTAGAGGTAGCTCCACAAATCCCAATGGAATGAACGTTTTCCAATAACTGGCGGTCAATCTCTTCCGGTTGGTCGATGAGGTAGGAGTTGGAGTTTACCTTCTTACATTCCTGAAAGAGTATCTTCCCGTTTGAACTTTTGCGGCCACAGACGAAAAAGATAAGATCGTGTTCGGCCGCGAAGGTGCGTATGTTGGGCATCCGGTTGGCTACTTGTCGACAAATGGTGTCGTAATATTTGAAGTTGGCTTCCGGTGAAATATGCTCCTTGATATAGGCTACAATCTGCCAAAACTCATCCAATGACTTGGTGGTCTGGGAATACAGGCAAATGTCCTTGTTGAAATCCAGCCGATTGACTTCTGCTAAATTCTCAATGACAATGGCTTCTCCTCGGGTTTGACCTACCAACCCCAACACTTCCGCATGACCGTTTTTCCCATATATGACGATTTGCTTCTGAGTGCTGTCGGCGGTGTTGGCATATTCTTGTTTGATGCGTTGCTGAAGTCGGAGAACGACGGGGCAAGTGGCATCTATAATTTCAATGTGGTTGGCTTTGGCCAGTTCGTAAGTTTCCGGTGGCTCTCCATGCGCTCGAAGCAATACCTTGACATCGTGCAGACGGGCAAACTCGTCGTGGTTGATGGTAATAAGCCCCATCTTTTTCAACCGTTCACATTCTTGTCCGTTGTGTACAATGTCGCCCAAGCAATAGAGCTTGTTGCCCTTTGCCAATTCTTCTTCGGCTTTCTTGATGGCGGTCGTTACTCCGAAGCAGAATCCTGAGCCGGAATCAATTTCGATGTTAACCATTGATTGCTTGTTGGAATTGTTGCGCCAACCATTGTTTTTGTTCTTCAATGGTCAGCTGGCTGTTGTCTAATAAAATAGCGTCTTCTGCCTGGCGAAGCGGGCTGACTTCCCGATTTTGGTCGATGTAGTCGCGTTCTTTTACGTTGGCAAGAATTTCTTCGTAAGAGGCTTCCTGACCTTTGGCTTTCAACTCGTCATAACGGCGTTGTGCGCGGATCTCGGCCGAAGCCGTAACGAATATCTTAAGCTCTGCATCGGGAAATACTACTGTGCCAATGTCCCGGCCATCCATGACAATGCCTTTCGCTTTTCCCATTTCTTGTTGTTGCTTGACCAATGCTTCGCGTACAAAACCCAAAGCGGCCACCAAACTGACACGTGAAGAAACTTCCATTGTGCGGATGCGGTCTTCCACGTTGACACCGTTGAGGTAAGTCATGGGGCGTTGAGTGCTTGGATTCAGTTGGAAGCTGATTTGGATGTGCGGCATGGCGGCTTCCAACTTGGGAATGTCAATGCCGGCTTCGGTGAAAAGGCCGTTTTCGATACAATACAGGGTAACGGCACGATACATCGCACCACTATCTATATATATGTATCCCACTTCTCGGGCAAGGTCTTTTGCCATTGTACTTTTACCGCAGGAAGAGTAGCCATCAATGGCAATGGTTATCTTTTTCATAGACTTCTTTTGTTTTAATGATGCCCAAAGGTACGAAAAAACGAGTGTTCTTCCTATACAATCCAAGAAAATAACGTGTTTTAGCATATTTTTTATTCCAAAAAGCTTTTTATTTGAAATAAATGTGTTACATTTGCCCGAAATGAAGAAACACACTAATTTTTAAATAACAATTTATGGAAGTTAAAAAATCGCCGAAAGCCGACCTCGAAAAGACCAGAGGTACAGGTTTGTTGATTGGTGCTATCCTGACATTGGCAATTATGTTTGTTGCGTTCGAATGGAGTGAACGTGATAAAGTGATTTCTGTTGACACAGGATTGACACAAGTCGTATTTGAAGAAGAAATTATTCCTATCACAGAACAGGAACAACCGAAACAAGCTCCTCCTCCACCAGAAGCTCCGAAAATGGAAGAAGTCTTGGAAATCGCTGAAAACGATGCTGACGTAGAAGAATCTACTATCCAGGCATCCGATGATACACAGAAAGCCGTAGAAGTAAAATATACTCCGGTTGAAGTGGAAGAAGAAGAAGTGGAAGAACAGGAAATCTTTACCGTTGTAGAAGAAATGCCTTCATTCCCAGGCGGTATGGGTGAATGTATGAAGTTCTTGAGCAAGAACATCAACTATCCTCAAATCTCTCAGGAAAACGGTGTACAAGGTCGTGTAATCGTTCAGTTCGTGGTTAACACTGACGGTTCTATCGTGGACCCGGTTGTTGTTCGTGGTGTAGACCCTTACTTGGATAAGGAAGCGCTTCGCGTGATCAAGATGATGCCGAAGTGGTCTCCAGGTAAGCAACGTAACAAACCAGTACGTGTAAAATATACCGTACCTGTAATGTTTAGATTACAGTAATAACATCTTAATAATAAGTAAAAGGCTGCTGTTTCGGCAGCCTTTTTTTCTCCTGTCTTTAATGATTCTTTGCTATGAAAACTTATACTGCTTCCCAATTATTGGATAAAATCAATGCGTATCTGCAAGAAATGCCTTACTCACGTCCTCCGAAGGGGTTGTACGATCCTATCGAGTACGAACTGTCGTTGGGAGGAAAGCGCATCCGTCCTGTGCTGATGTTGATGGCGTATAATTTATATAAGGAAGATGTAGAAAGCATTTTGCCTCAGGCGGCCGGGCTGGAAACCTATCACAATCATACGTTGTTGCACGATGACTTGATGGACAAAGCCGATATGCGGAGAAACAAGCCGACGGTGCATCGGGTTTGGAACGAAAACACAGCCATCCTTTCGGGAGATGCCATGCTGATTTTGGCTTATCGCCTGATGGCGGACTGCCCTTCGGAACGATTGAAGGAGGTGTTGGAGGTATTCACGACCACCACAATGGAAATTTGTGAAGGTCAGCAATGGGATATGGAGTTTGAAACCCGCATGGATGTAACGGTGGACGAATACATCGAAATGATACGTTTGAAAACCTCTGTCTTATTGGCGGCGGCTTTGAAGATTGGGGCTTGCTTGGCCGGAGCTTCTGCCGAAGATGCCAATAAACTGTATGATTTTGGGGTGTCGATGGGACTTGCCTTCCAGTTGCAGGACGACTATTTGGATGTGTATGGCGATCCGAAAGTGTTTGGCAAGAACATCGGAGGAGACATCTTGTGCAACAAGAAAACGTACATGCTCATTACGGCCTTGTCGGAAGCCGATGCAAAGCAACGGGAAGAACTGGCCTATTGGTTGAAGGGTACAGACCATGAACCGGCTCAAAAGATTGCGGCGGTTACGCGTATATATAATGATATAGGTATAGACAAGTTGTGCCGCGAGAAAGTGGAAGCCTACTATGCACAAGGGTTGGCCATCCTGAATAGCGTTTCCTTGCCGGAAGAACGAAAGGAAGGTTTGAGAACATTCGCATGCAGTCTGATGAATAGAAATGTATAACAATGATTGATACACATTCCCATCTTTTTGTAGAAGAGTTTGCCGAGGACTTGCCGGAAGTCATCCGTCGGGCGAAGGAAGCCGGCGTAACGCATGTCTTTATGCCCAACATCGACCATACTTCGTTGGACGATATGCTGAAGGTGTGCGCCCAATACCCGGGGTATTGCTATCCCATGTTGGGCTATCATCCTACATCTGTAGGGCTTTTTTCAAAAGCTGAAGTGCTTTCGATGAAAAGATGCTTGGCTTTGGGGCATCCGTTCATCGGGATTGGTGAGGTGGGATTAGACCTTTATTGGGATAAAACCTATCTTCGGGAGCAACAGGAAGTGTTGGACGAGCAGATTCAATGGGCGCTGGAATGGAACTTGCCGCTGGTCATTCATTGCCGCGAGGCTTTCCCGCAGTTGTTCGAGGTGTTGCAACCTTATAAGAATACCCCTTTGTCGGGTGTCTTTCATAGCTTCACCGGTACATCGGAAGAAGCCGCGCAAGCATTGGAATATGAAAACTTCCTGTTAGGGATAAACGGGGTGGTAACTTTCAAAAAAGCCACCTTGCCGGAAGTGTTGAAACAAGTTCCGTTGGAAAGGTTGGTCTTGGAAACGGACTCCCCTTACTTGGCGCCGGTGCCTTTTCGGGGTAAGCGAAACGAATCCTCCTATATAGGAAAGGTAGCCGACAAGCTGGCCGAGGTGTACGGAGTGCCGACGGAGCAAATTCGGGCTGTTACCACCCGAAATGCCTTAAAACTGTTCAAAATCCCCGAATAAGTATTTAAAGTTTATTAATTTTAAGGGTTTGTTGAAAGTTTGTTTGCGATAAATCTTCGTAAGAAGAAAAAAAAGAATACATTTGTAACTGAAATCGCTTGTAATTCCCGAAATTCTTCGTAATTTGCACCCGATTTCAAAAATCAACCTTGAAAGTGCCGTAAGGAGAGATGCTCGAGTGGTTGAAGAGGCACGCCTGGAAAGCGTGTAAACGCCAAAAGTGTTTCGCGGGTTCGAATCCCGCTCTCTCCGCCTGCTATGGAAAGCGAAAAGAAAACTGATGAAAAACAAAAATAGATGTATAAAATAAATTAATTAATTAATCTTAAAAATTACACACAATGAAAAAGTTATTTGCAATGCTTGCATTGATGGGAGTTTTGACTCTCGGTTCTGTACCTGTAATGGCTCAGGAAGCTACTGAAGCTCCAGCTGAAACTACAGTAGTTGAAGAAGGTGGTATCCACAAGAACATTAAGACTAAGTACATCGAAGGTGATGCTTCTTTCATGTCTTTGGTATCTATCGCATTGGTTATCGGTTTGGCTTTCTGTATCGAACGTATCATTTATTTGTCTTTGGCTGAAGTTAACGCTAAGAAGTTGATGGAAAAGATCGAAGGCGCTTTGGAAAAAGGTGATGTAGAAGGTGCTAAGACTATCGCACGTAACACTCGTGGTCCTGTTGCTTCTATCTGCTATCAAGGTTTGATGAGAATCGACGAAGGTGTAGACGTTGTTGAACGTTCTGTAGTTTCTTTCGGTGGTGTACAAGCTGGTTACCTTGAAAAGGGTTGCTCTTGGATCACATTGTTCATCGCCATGTCTCCGTCTTTGGGATTCTTGGGTACTGTAATCGGTATGGTTATGGCGTTCGACGACATCCAAGCAGCTGGTGATATTTCTCCGACAGTTGTTGCCGGTGGTATGAAGGTGGCCTTGATTACTACTATCTTCGGTATCGTAGCAGCATTGATTCTTCAGATTTTCTATAACTATATCTTGTCTAAGATTGAAGCTTTGACAGCTAACATGGAAGAATCTTCAATCTCATTGCTGGATATGATTATGAAGTACAACTTGAAGTATAAGAAATAATAAAACTTAGAAAAAATGGGAAAATCAGCTTATAAGATTTCCTACTATGTATTATATGCCCTTTTTGCTATCATTGGTGTAGTATTGGTGCTGTTCTACGGAGTGGGATTTGATACAACAAATGCTGCAGGTTTGACAGAACCTCAGTATACAGATGCACTTATTTACTTGAAGTATGCATTGGTTGCTATTACTGTTGCATTGGCTGTCATTGCAGGTTTGGCACAGTTCGTTGCTTCTTTGAAGGATAATCCTAAGGGTGCAGTAAAGACTGTAGTTGCTTTGATTGCTTTGGTTGCTGTAGTAGCTATTAGTTATGGTATGGGTTCAACAGAACCTATCATGGTAAACGGTGAACCGTATAATGACACATTCTGGTTGAAGGTAACAGACATGTTCATTTACTCAATGTACATCTTGGGAGTTATTGCAGCTATTGCAGCTCTCGTCAACATGACTGGTATCTTTAAGAGATAAATATTCATTGATTTAAAAACGAAGTAAAATGGCAAGAAAGAAAAGAGAAACACCGGGGATTAACTCGAGCTCTACTGCCGACATGGCCTTCATTTTGCTTATCTTTTTCCTTGTAACAACATCAATGGATACAGATGCAGGTTTGGCAAGACGTTTACCGCCGCCACCTGATCCAAACGTAAAACAGCAAGACAACATTGTCGTTAAGGAACGCAATGTATTGATGGTACGTTTGAACAAAGATAATCAATTAATGGTTGGTTCCGAATACATGGAAATCGGCCAGTTGAGAGCTAAGGCAAAGGAATTTATTGCTAACCCGGCTAATATGGATAATCTTCCTGAAAAGCACTTGAAGAACATTCCATTGTTGGGCGGTGATTGCATGGTTACTGAAAAGCACGTAATCTCAGTTCAGAACGACGTGGGTACAAGCTACCAAGCTTATCTGGACGTTCAGAACGAATTGGTTGCAGCTTATAATGAGTTGAGAAATGAATTGGCTCAAGCTAAATTCAACAAGACTTATGCTCAGTGCGAAGAAGATGAACAGAAAGCTATCCGTGATTTCTATCCACAGAAGATTTCTGAAGCTGAACCTAAAAAGTATGGAGGTAAATAAACATGGGAAAATTTAACAAAAGTGGGAAAAAAGGTATGCCGGAGTTGAATACTTCGTCTTTGCCTGACTTGATCTTTACGTTGTTGTTTTTCTTTATGATTATTACAACCATGCGTGAAGTAACATTGAAGGTTCAGTTTAAAGCTCCTCAAGCAACTGAATTGGAAAAGCTTGAAAAGAAGTCATTGGTTACTTTCATCTATGTAGGTAAGCCTTTGCAACAGTATCAAGCTAAGATGGGTGGTGAAACCCGTATTCAGTTGAACGATAAGTTTGAAGATGTTTCTGCTGTTCAGGATTATATCTATCAGGAACGTGAAAACATGAAGGAAGAAGACAAGCCGTTTATGCAGGTATCTTTGAAGGTCGACAGAGACACAAAGATGGGTATTGTAACGGAAGTTAAGCAAGCTCTTCGTCAAGCTTACGCCTTGAATATTAACTATTCCGCAACACGTCGTGAATAATAAAAGTTAATAATAAAATAAAAAGTGGGTGCATGTAGATGCATCCACTTTTTTTATGGGCTTTCCTCTACAAACATTCATTTAATAAAATTCCTTGCAATCGTGCAATTTTGCTTTTAAGTATTTGATACACAGTAAGTAATACTTGCACGAACCCTTTTGTTTGGTTACATTCGTGCAAGGCGAATTTGTCAGAATAAATGTACGGGCAGGGTTTGCCTGCCCTAACGCATCCTCTATTGAATTTTATGTATGTTTGGGGCGGGCAAACCCCGCCCCTACGGCGTTGTCTTGCAAGGAATGGCAGGAAAAAGAATCTTCCTGCAAGTGAAATCCTTTGAAAACCAATTCTTTAAGGGCGAAATTGCAGGAATGTAACCAAATAAATGAAAATTTGTTTTGATAGGTATATTCCCCCTCTTGAGAGGGGGCAGGGGGTGTGTTAGAAAACACCCACAAAATGTTATTCACCTGCATGTGTTAGATAATACCCGCGTAAAAAATTATCCACCTGTATGTGTCTCACACACCTCTTAATCCCCTCTCAAGAGAGGAAAGACTTTATAAAAACAGGCGGAAAAAACGCTTTGGAGAAAAGGAACTTTCTCTTTGGTGCGAAGGTCGTTACGTCAAAGAGAACGTTTCCGTTTTGTTAATGCTTACTGATAGGTCTGTTCCCCCTCTTGAGAGGGGGCAGGGGGTGTGTTAGAAAACACCCACAAAATGTTATCCATCTGCATGTGTTAGATAATACCCGCGTAAAAAATTATCCGCCTGTATGTGTCTCACACACCCCTTAATCCCCTCACAAGAGGGGAAAGAATCTTATTCCTTTTCCGTATAAAACAAAATCAAACGTTCCAATGCTCGCTGGCAAACCGGGCAGAAAGCCGGAGCCTCATTGATTTTCATGCGACATTCCGTAACCGGACGGTAAATGCCTTTTAAGGTGTAACCGGCTCCTTCGTACACCCCTACGGATGTGAAGATTTCATTTTTGTCGGTCTTGACCGGAGTAGGAACGGGAGTACCTTCCGGAACCATGTCCTTCCATTTGCTTTCAAAATCAACCAAGGTCGTAATGTTCTGTTCCCAGGGTTCGATGTGGTAAGGATATAGCGGACTGGGAGCTTCGGTATATGCATATTCGTCGGCCAAACCTCCGAAGCTGTGGCCAAATTCATGCACAACGACCGGCTTGAACATCGGGTGATGAGCCGTTGTCAGCGTGTACGAGTTGTAGATACCGCCACCGCCGTAAGTGTCTGTATTGGCCAAGATGATGATATGTTCGTAAGGAATACCGGCCAACCAATTATGAAT
>JAFTSK010000082.1 GCA_017467385.1 Bacteroidaceae bacterium | reverse complement strand
TTCACACTCGACTCTAAGGAACCGAAGTGGGAAGGCTTCCAAGACTTCTTGAAGGGTGAAGTTCGTTTCGCATCAGTCATGAAGCAATTCCCGACAGAAGCTGCCGGTTTGTTCCAGGCTTGCGAAGACATGGCGAAGAAGCGTTACCAAAGCTACATCCGCATGTCGAAGATGGATTGGTCTAATGAATAATCTTTATTGATTAGATATGAAAGGAAGAGGGTGCATCAATTATGACACACCCTCTTTTTTTAGTTCCTACAAGCATCCACCGAAAGCCCATACGTCTTACCTCGATAAGACGTATGGGCTTACTGCGATAAGATGATACATCTTCCGGCAGATGGCCGTAGGGCATGATAGGAATTCCCCTATCAAAAATAGGATTTTCCCTACCGACAATTAGGGAAAATCTTTTTACTACCTCGCTACGAACCGCTACATTTGTATCAAACAATAAAAACATACGACCATGAAACGAATTTCAAAGACTTTACTGATCCTTGCACTTTGTGCATGGACTGGCATCGGAACCAATGTAGTGAATGCTTCTACATCGTCCAGAACGGCTCCTCCTAAGAGAGTGGAAGTACAACAACATCGTTCGCGTCATGAACGCCCGCAATACCGTAGTCCGATCATGAATGAGCGGGACTTTCAGTACCTTTACAAGACAATCAAAAGAAAGTCTTTCGAAAAGGACCAGTTGGAACTCCTCAGTGTAGGTGTATTGGATAATTATTTCAGCAGCCGACAATGTGCTAAAATCCTCTCCCTCTTCTCCTTCGACAAGGAAAAGATGAAAGCACTGGATATCATGGCAGAACACATCGTAGACCGAGAAAATGTGCATCTGATTCTGGATTCGTTCCGTTTCGATTCGGACAGACGAGAGGCAGCCAAAATGTTGGGAGTACCCAAGAGATAAAATACCCCAGCAACCGAATTTTATCATTGGAAGATTGAAATACCTTACTTATTTCAATCTTCCAATATTTATTTGTACCTTTGAACAAACTATCAAAAACAAAATACTATGGATAAAATATCAAACTCTATCCTCACTGTGAAAATCTCCGAACATGGAGCTGAACTTCAGAGCATCAAGAAGAATGGTAAGGAATATTTGTGGCAAGGCGATGCCAAGTTTTGGGGACGTCGCTCACCGGTGTTGTTCCCGAATGTGGGACGTGTATGGAACGACCAATATCGCCATGCCGGCAATACGTACGAAATCGGCCAACATGGGTTTGCCCGTGACATGGACTTCCAAGTAACTTATAAGGATGACGACGGTATCGTGTATTGGTTGGAAAGTACACCTGACACATTGGGCAAGTTCCCTTTTCCGTTCCGTCTGATGATTGGTTATTTGCTCGACGGCAACAAGATTACTGTAAAGTGGCGTGTGGAAAACATGGGAGCTATGGACATGTATTTCCAAATCGGTGCTCACCCGGCTTTCTACTTCCCTGACTTTGATCCGTCAACCGAAGAACGTTGTTACTTTGCTTTCGACAACACGAAGGATTTGAAGTACATTTCTCCGGTGGAAAAGGGTTGTGTTTCTCCGGAACTTCATTCTCTTGAATTGGATGCTGATGGTTTGATGCCAGTAGATGTGCATACGTTTGATTGTGATACGTACATTTTCCAGGACAAGCAATTGAAGAAGGTGTCTTTGTTGACTAAAGACAAGAAGCCTTATGTGACTTTGGCGTTTGATGCTCCGTTGGTGGCTCTTTGGGCACCGACCAAGCCGAAACCGGATTGCCCGTTTGTTTGTATCGAACCTTGGTATGGTCGTTGTGATGCTGTGGGTTATGAAGGCGACCTTCAGGATCGTGAATGGATTCAGAAGCTTGGTTCTCGGGAAGCGTTTGATGTTTCTTATGATATTATTATAGAGTAATGCTTTTCTTACTTTTTTCTTTCTGGCAGCAGAAAGAAAAAAGATAACAAAAAAGAAAGACTGCCGTCTGCACTTTTTGAACTACTCCGGCACTTTTCTACGCTGAACAAAAAGAACTCGCTTCGCTCAAACAGCTTTTTGTTCTTAACGCTCCGAAAAGCACCTCCGCTTCACGTTCAAAAAGTGAGGCCGGACATTCTGACGCAAC